>JBHJIZ010000020.1:0-47774 GCA_050043005.1 Paracoccaceae bacterium | reverse complement strand
GTCTTTCAGTAGGCTGTTACTGTCGTATTTTCGAGGCCCTGCACCATGCACAACTGGCTGTTCTTGTATACGGACGAGCTGTCCGATGTCATGCATCAGGCCTTCCATGTCGCCACGACAGGGCGCCCCGGACCGGTGCTGGTCGACATACCCAAGGACGTCCAGTTCGCCGATGGAACGTACACACCGCCGGAGAAAGCCAAAACCGGGCACTACCAACCGCGGATCAAGGGCGACAGCGAACAGATCCTGCGGGCGGTTGAGATCCTGGAAACCTCTGAGAAGCCAATCCTTTACTCAGGGGGCGGCGTCATAAACTCCGGCCCACGCGCGTCCGAACTGCTGCGCGCGTTGGTCGCCGAGACCGGCTTCCCGATCACCTCAACCCTGATGGGCCTGGGTTGCTATCCGGCATCCGGCGAACACTGGATGGGCATGCTCGGCATGCATGGCACGTACGAGGCCAACATGGCCATGCACGACTGTGACGGCATGTTCTGCATCGGGGCACGGTTCGACGACCGGATCACTGGCCGGACGGACGCTTTCAGCCCCGCGTCGCGCAAGATCCACATCGACATCGATCCATCCTCGATCAACAAGAACATTCATGTCGAGGTTCCGATCATTGGCGACATCGCGAATGTTCTGGAGGAGATCCTGAGCGTCTGGCGCGCGCGCGGCTCGAAAACGCGGGATATCACCGGGTGGCGCGAACAGATCGACCAATGGAAGGCTGTGAAGTGCCTAAGCTATGTGAACTCCGACCGGTTCATCAAACCGCAATTCGCGTTGGAGCGGCTTGAGGCGCTGACCAAAGACAAGGATCGCTACATCACGACCGAGGTTGGACAGCACCAGATGTGGGCAGCGCAGTTCATTGGGTTCGAGGATCCGAACCGCTGGATGACCTCGGGCGGGCTTGGCACGATGGGGTACGGTCTGCCCGCCTCGATCGGTGTACAGGTCGCGCATCCCGAAAGCCTCGTGATCAACGTGGCCGGAGAGGCGTCCTGGATGATGGTCATGCAGGAGATGTCGACGGCAGTGCAATACCGGCTACCGGTGAAGCAGTTTATCCTGAACAACGAGCGTTTGGGCATGGTCCGACAGTGGCAGGAGCTGCTGCACGGCGAGCGCTATTCGAACAGCTACTCTGAGGCGTTGCCTGACTTCGTAAAACTGGCCGAGGCCTTCGGTTGCAAGGGGATCAAGATCGATGATCCGGCAGATCTGGACGCCGGGATCGAGGAGATGCTGGCCTATGACGGACCGGTCATCGTCGATTGCATGGTCGAGAAGCACGCCAATTGCTTCCCGATGATCCCATCCGGCAAGGCACACAACGAGATGCTGTTGGGCGAGGCATCGACAGACGGGGCTATCGGGAATGCGGGTGCCGTCCTCGTGTGACCCGGTCTTCGACCTACGCTATGCGAGCGGGCGGCCGACAATGAGGGATGCCGCCCCTCATATACACCTAGCTGAATTTACGAAGCACCTGACCCAGTTGCGTACCCAACCGCGAGATCCAAACGCTCCCGCTCGGAGCAGGGCAATACGCATCGATATGCTCCCGAAAGTCGCGATACCAAGCCTCCCTTTGCTCAGGGGTCATCTCTCTCAGGTGACGCTGCGAGCGCCCCTTGTTGAGCTGGGTAAACCTGCGCTTTGCGCTCAGCGCATCGCGCAGTGGAGATACGGGTACCCTCATATGCCCGGCAGTCTTGCGCGCTACATCGAGTGTGGAAAAAGCGGTATGTTCATAGTTCAAGCAGAGCGCGCCCGGGAGTGCAGCCCAAGCGGCGTGGCGTCGGATCAATCGCCTCAGTCGGATCTTTGCATCATCGATTTCTTGAAGGGGTTCTTGCTTGTGCGTCCTACCCCAAGCATCGTCGCGCCCCGCTGCATCCAGCATCGAAAGTGCGACGTCGCGCGGATCCCGCGTGTGTACTTGCACCAAAACCGTCCCAGACCGCACCGCCTCAATAAGGGATGGCGTCAGATCAGCATGGGTCTTGTAAACAAACATTTCTCGCTCCTCCCGCTCGGCAGACGCGAGGACGCTGGCAAATCGATCACCAACGTGACTGGGACCCGCAGTATCTTTGGTCAACGTCGTCAGCGGCGATTGGTCGAAGCCCGCCCGCGCAGCAGCAGCGCGACTGATCTGGTAGGCCAGCGTGGATCCCGATTTCGGTACGCCAAAACACACGTAAAGCCGGGGCCATGGTTTTTTGCCGACAGTGCGCATAACCCTCCACCACCGCTGCTCAGCACAGTGAACCTGCACAAACACCGCAGTCACAATATCCGCAAACCGTCTTGAAGCAACGAACCCGACTGACTAAGCACCCGTCACGATAATCGGAGACCGTAGTGAACTCGCTAACCCTGAAGCCTGGCTCGAGCCGAAAGAGCGCCTACAACCTGCGCAATCCGATCGCCGAGGGCGAGGAGCGTCACACGCTCGTCGTGCTCGTCGACAACGAGGCGGGCGTGTTGGCTTGGGTGATCGGCCGGGTCTCGGGGCGGGGGGACAGCATCGGGAGCCTGCCCGTCGCCGAGATCGACCATACGGGGCACCGCTCACGTATCACAATCGTGACCACCGGAACCCCAGCCGTCATCAACCAGATCCATGCGCAGCTTGAACGTATGGTGCCAGTGCACTCGGTGCACGATCTGACGACCGAGGCACCACATATCGAACGTGAGCTTGCGTTGTTCAAAATAGCCTCCACCGGCGAAAGAAGGGTCGAAGCCCTGCGAATGTCCGAGATTATGGGCGCGCGCGTAGTCGACGTAACACCCACATCCTTCATATTCGAGCTGGCCGAGACATCCGAACAGATCGAGGCGTTCGCCAACCTGATGATCCCTTTGGGACTGGTCGAACTTACCCGGACCGGCATTGCCGCGATGAGCCGTGGCGGAGAGGAAATGGCGTGATCAAGCGCGCGGCGGTCATCATTCTCGCGGGCCTCGCGCTTGCAGGTTGCGAGCAGCAGATTGAAGAGTCGTCGCTCGAGGCTGATAGCTCGGAAGTGCGTGCAGAAGAGGTTCCTGCAGAAGTTGCCGAGACGCCACAGGTCACAGCACAGGATGAACTCGCGGCGACGCTTCCGCTGCCAGGAGAGCGGCCGAGCATCCCCATCGCTGCGAACGTTCCGCATGTCTATATGGCGCTACAACCGGATGCAGCTTCGGGGCCAGTTTCGGTTGTTTTCACGATCGACCGCAGCCGCGACAATTCTCCGGAAGATGATCCAGCACTCCGCATCACGCCGGAAGACGGCAAGTGCAATCCGCAGGAACTCCGTCGTTTCAGTTTCCTCGAGGCATCTGCGCAGCGCCCGATCTTCGGCCCCGAGGAGGCACGGCGCGGGATCACGGCCAAAGAACTTCCCAACTTCATGGCGATGATGGTCACGGGCGAGATGCTGCGTACCGGACTCGTCGTCGAGCCCGAAGCGTCAAAACCTCACAACGTGTGCACACGAAAACTGTGGGAGCGACTGATCGTCAACCAAAGCGCCCAGGGCACTGGACAAGGCTGAGCCCGTGTCCTAACCCGCCCGCCAACCAGAAAAGCAATCCAGAACAAAACGAGAGGGACCCCAGATGCGCGTCTACTATGATCGCGACTGCGACATCAATCTGATCAAAGACAAGAACGTGGCCGTCGTCGGCTATGGCTCACAAGGTCACGCGCACGCGCTGAACATGCGCGACAGTGGCGTGAAGAATGTGACAGCGGCCCTGCGCCCGGGATCGCCGTCGGCCGCGAAGGCCGAAGCCGAGGGCTTGCAGGTGATGACGATCGCCGATGCCGCAGCCTGGGCCGACGTGATCATGATGGCCATGCCGGACGAGTTGCAGGCTGAAACCTATTATGCGCACATCCACGACAACCTGCGCGAGGGGTCTGCGATTGCCTTTGCGCATGGTTTGAATGTGCACTTCGGCCTGATCGAAGCGAAGGCTGGCGTCGATGTCATCATGATGGCGCCGAAAGGTCCGGGTCACACGGTGCGCGGTGAGTTCGTCAAGGGTGGCGGCGTGCCGTGCCTGGTCGCCGTACACAACGATGCATCGGGCCGCGCACTGGAGATTGGCCTGAGCTATTGTTCGGCCATCGGTGGCGGACGCTCAGGCATCATCGAGACCGACTTCAAGGAAGAGTGCGAAACCGACCTGTTCGGCGAACAAGCGGTCCTGTGCGGCGGTTTGGTCGAACTGATCCGCATGGGTTTCGAGACGCTGGTGGAAGCCGGCTATGAACCCGAAATGGCCTATTTCGAGTGCCTGCACGAAGTGAAGCTGATCGTTGATCTAATCTACGAGGGCGGCATTGCGAACATGAACTACTCGATCTCGAACACCGCGGAGTTCGGTGAGTATCACTCTGGTCCACAAATCCTGCCGCGCGAAGAAACCAAGGCCCGCATGAAAGCCGTGCTGAAGGACATCCAAGACGGCCGTTTCGTCTCGGAGTGGATGCGCGAATTCAAGGCTGGCCTGCCGATGTTCAAGGCGATCCGTCGCAACAACGACGCGCACCAGATCGAGGAAGTTGGCGCCAAACTGCGCGCAATGATGCCATGGATCGAATCGGGCAAGATGGTCGACAAGTCCAAGAACTAGTCTTGGATACCTTCTTGATGCATGCATCTGCCAACGTTCAGATCTCCTCGGGAAGCGGGCTTCCCGGGGTTATGACTGACCGACGAAAATCCTTTTTATTGTTTGGTCGGCGCGTGCACCGCCCTGATCATCCTCGATGGGCGGAGCATGATGTCATGAACTCAGGCAAATCGGTATTCTGAGGCTATTCCGGGCCTTCTCCCGAAGACCCGAACAGAGAGTAACGTGCGGAATCGCAGGATCACCTACGTTTGCAGTCGGAGTGGTCGGAGTGCTTGAAAGCACTCGGTGCGGGGCCTATAGCGACCGCTGGTAGATTTGCCGTCGCCTAATCCTGCGGCATCAAGAGTGCATCGCCAGTCTGTACATGTTGCGCTAAGTCTTTGATTGTCATCAGGCCCCGGAACGCGAAATGCCGACTTTTCTCAATACCAAAGACGCCGCGTTCGATTCAGATTTCGAGATGTTTCTAAACCTCAAACGTGACGTCGAAGACGACGTGGACAAGGCGGCGGCGAAGATCATCGCCGATGTCTGTGCGAGAGGTATTGATGCCGTGCTTGAGTTGACCGCGCGCTTCGATCGCCTTTCGCTTACTCCGGAGTCGGTCGCTTTCAGCGATGCTGAGATAAACGAAGCGATCAGGACCGTGAGTGCCGAGGAGAGATCTGCCCTTGAACTCGCTGCGGAGCGGATCCGATCCTATCACGAGAGGCAGCTTCCTCAGGATGCGTCTTGGGTCGACGCAAGCGGAGCAACGCTGGGATGGCGCTGGACGGCGGTCGAGGCCGCAGGATTGTATGTCCCCGGCGGGCTGGCCAGCTACCCGTCCTCGGTCTTGATGAATGCAATACCCGCACGCGTTGCAGGTGTCGAACGATTGATTGTTTGCGCGCCGACGCCGGATGGCGCAACCAACCCCCTTGTCCTGCTGGCCGCCAAACTTTCAGGCGTCAGAGAGATCTACCGGATCGGTGGCGCACAGGCGATCGCCGCGATGGCTTACGGCGCAGATCCGATTTCACCGGTCGATAAAATCACCGGCCCGGGCAATGCATATGTCGCAGCTGCAAAGAGACGGGTCTTCGGCCAGGTCGGGATCGACATGATCGCAGGTCCGTCGGAGGTGCTGATCATCGCCGACGGTGAAAGCGATCCCGATTGGGTGGCGCTGGATCTCTTGGCGCAAGCCGAGCACGATGCAAACGCGCAGTCGATCCTGATCACGGACAACTGGGAGTTTGGACACGCGGTATCAGATGCCGTGGATCGGCGTTTGGAAACCCTCGCGCGCCGAGAAATCGCTCGTGCCAGTTGGCAGGATTACGGCGCAATCATCGAGGTCGGAGAAATCTCCGAGGCCTGTGCGTTGTCTGATCGGATCGCCCCAGAGCATTTGGAGATCCAGACGAAAGATCCGGAAGCAATCGCGGCCCAAGTTAAGCATGCGGGTGCGATCTTCCTGGGCGCCCACACGCCGGAAGCAATCGGTGACTACGTCGGTGGGCCCAATCATGTTCTTCCAACCTCACGATCCGCGCGTTTCTCGTCGGGCCTGTCTGTCCTGGACTTCATGAAACGCACAACACTCGCATCTATGACACCCGCCGCCCTGAAAGAGGTCGGCCCCGCCGCTGAAACTCTCGCAAAATCAGAGAGCCTGGAGGCCCACAGCCTGTCCGTGTCCGCACGATTGGAGCGATTGAATTGACCCAGTTTCATGCGAATGACCATATCGAGAAAGTCGAGTTGATCGAGGAGCGTCCGCGCGCCCGCACGCCAGAGATCCAGCAGGAACTAGACGTCGCCATCTTCGATCTTGTCGAAGACAATCAGTTCCGCCCGGTCCCGCGAGACGGGCAACCATCCGTCCACGGCCCCTTCAGGCTGGGCATCGGTATGGCCGAACGGATGCTCCTGATGCGCATTCACACGCAGCAGGGGGAACCGACAGAGTTGCACTTGTCGCTCTCACCATTGCGCGGCGTCATCAAGGACTACTTCGCGATCTGCGAGCAATACTTCGACGCGGTCAAACGCCTGCCGCCCTCGAAGATTGAAGCAATCGACATGGGACGGCGCGGGATCCACAACGAGGGCGCGGAAATTCTGCTCGACCGCCTCGATGGAAAGATCGCCACCGATCTTCAGACCACCAGGCGTCTTTTCACCGTTATATGTGCATTGCAGTTTCAGGGCTGACCGATGTCCCTGCCAGGCTCGGTGCTGTTCTGCTGCGACCACAACGCAGTCAGATCACCGATGGCAGAAGGGATCCTGAAGCACGATCACGGCCGAAAGATTTTTGTTCAATCGGCCGGTGTGCATGACGATCTCGAAATCGATGGTTTCATGATCACCGTCGCGGCAGAGATTGGCGTCAACATCGCCGCGCATCGGGCACGAAGCTTCGAGCAGATGAAGGAATGGGGCGACGACATCAGCTCGTTCGACAGGATCATCGCGCTTTCACCGGCCGCACAGCGTCATGCTTTGGAACAAACGCGAGATTTCCACGTCGAGGTGTCTTACTGGCCGACCCTGGATCCAACCGGGCTGGGTGAAACGCGCGAGGACAAACTGTCCGCCTACCGCCAGACCCGCGACCAGATTCTCGAACGAATCCGCCATGAGTTTCCGATAGAAGATCACTGAGGCGACGTGTGCACCAGGTTGCTTTGGCGCGCCCCTGCTCTTAAGCAACGCCGATGTCAGAGAACGCTTTCCAAGGTCGCCTCGCGCTCGTCACCGGAGCATCGCGTGGGCTGGGTTACGCCGTCGCTCGCGAATTGGGCGCCGCCGGCGCGCACGTTCTCGCTCTGGCCCGAACCGTCGGTGGGCTGGAAGCCCTTGATGAAGACATAAAAGCCTCGGGTGGGGCGGCGACGCTGGTTCCGCTGGACATCACGGATGACGCCGGTTTGGAACGCCTGGGATCAGCGGTTCACGAGAGATGGGGGCATCTCGATCTGTGGATTCACACAGCCACAGCCGCAGTTCCGCTGGCACCTGCCGAGCATATCGACGAGAAAGATCTTGCAAAAGTCCTCGCCATAAACATCCGCAGCACGCAACGGCTGCTCCGCGTCCTTGACCCGCTATTGCGGAAAGCCGACGCGGCCAAGGTCGTTCATTTTTCAGATCCGAGTGCCGAGGACCGTCCGTTTCATGGCGGGTACCGTGCTGGAAAGGCGGCAACGGTAGAGTTCTTCAACGCATGGGCGAAAGAGCTGTCACCCGTCAGTCGCGTCCACGTATACACCGCTGCCGCCCCGCCGATGCGGACAGCCTTGCGGCTGCGGTTTCATCCGGGCGAAGATCCCGATCAGCTTGCTGAACCCTCTGTGATTGCGCGACGTTTGATGGCAAAATTGGCACAGGATGATGGCGCGGCACTGGACTTGCGCAGGGATTGAGGTCTGACGCGATGGTTGAGATCGTAGCGGGGCGAAGTTGCGAAGGCTGCGGCATGTGCTGCAACTTGTTGAAGATCGACAGCCTCGAAAAACCAGCGGGACGATGGTGCAAACATTGCTCGACCCGACGCAGTTGCGATATCCACGGATCGCATCCCGACGAATGCAGGGACTTTCATTGCGGCTGGCTAACGGTCGAAGCGCTCGGAGACGAGTGGAAGCCTTCTAAGTCCAAAATCATCATGACGGCGGAACTTGGGGGTCAACGGATGACCGCAATCGTCGATCCGGCGCGGCCCAGCGCTTGGCGCGGCGCTCCGTTCTACGATCAATTGAAAGCCTGGGCACAGGCGGCGATGGAGCACAACGGACAGGTCGTGGTCCGTGTCGGCGAACGATATTGGGTTATCCTACCCGATCGGGACGTCGAGATCGGATCGGTCGCCGATGACGAAATGATCGTCACCGAGATTACGCGAGACGAGAATGGAACACGCCTGGAAGCGCTGAAGGTGCGAAAGGATGACCCGCGGGTTACGCACCTTTCCTGAAGCGCCGAACGGTCATGAGTTTTCTGGTAAACGCGGCGCTATCTCCATTGGCCGCTGCTGGTCCAGTGAGTCTTGTACTCTCGCACTCAGAAATTTCACGGCTCGGATAAGACAATCGATCGCCAGAACGGCCAGCGCAAACTTGACCCAGCCGCCGATATAGGAGCCGACGATGTTTGTCTCGACCCAAAGAGCGCTCTTCACGATCAAAGGACTCATGACGAATATCCCACCATGGACCCATCCATATCTTCGGAATTGAAACCACTTCCACGAGAACCAGCCACACATCAATCCGATATACGTCGATACGACAATCACGCCGAACCAACCTTGGTTCCAGTACGCCTCCGCCGGGAACCCGATCGCCAAAGACGTGAAAAAATCGATGTCACGCCAAACGGAGTCAAAGTGCTTGCCGGGATTGATGATGGGTTTCTCTGGCCAAAGTATCCGCGGCACCAATACCACAAGAGCATTGTCGAGAGAGTCTCCGCGAAAATTGTTATCATATGACGAAATGAAGTGAGCCGAGAACTGCGTCGGTGAGAAACGTGCAAGAAGAGGCTGTGAGATGACATCGATGTTTCGATCATCTAGCGATGTAATGACATCTGAAAAGATCTGCACGCGCTCTTCGACAGTGTTCAAACTCGGATCAAAGAGCGTGTGACTGCGAATGTGTGCGACGGCGGACGATAGAAACGCAACGTAGAGCGCCACTCCGAAACAGGCTGTGAAAACCGCAGCCAAACGGTGCCGCTCACCCACCCAAAGCCCCAGGGCAAAGGATAGGAACGGCATGATCACCGTGACTTTTCTCGCACTCAGCAGCCCCTCTGCCGCCACTAGCACAATCGTTAGTAACAGCGCGACCCGATGAAACTGCGCGAGCTTTTGCCAAACAGCACCCCCGAGAAACAGCGCAAACGCTGGCAAGATCTCCACGACCGTCATAACCGAAGCGAGGTTTTTGTCGGTCAAACGCGGAAACGTATACCACTCGACAAACACGACGCACGCGGCACCAACCAAGACGAAGTTGAAGTAGGGCAGCAGGACAACCAGCTTGTCCTCCACATCGCCAGTGTCGCCGCTACCGCGCTCACGACGAAACACAAAGACCCCGGCAGCGAGTGTTGCGCAGAAAATCGCGAGCGCATTGACCAAATTAACCTTTGGAAGCAGTTGGATCTGCTGTCCCTCGGTAAAGTATAAGCTGGATGCTACCTCGTTAACGGAAATGTACGTTCCGAACCCAAAGAAGATCGCGGTTCCGATCAGGAAGTACGGAAGTGCGGCCATGCCGCCGCCGCCCACGACCATCACAACCGCCGCCGTCAACACCAATACGCCGTAGCCCAAAGCCAAGAGCGCATTCCACATGATCGGAACGCCGGACATCCCGTAGACGACAAACGAAATGCACAAAAAAAGTGCGATCACTCCGATTGCGCAGAGATAACCGATGTCCCAGTCTGGCCTGAGACGAACTGTCGGTTGGAGCATTTGAGTGTTGTCAACCATGTGTTCCCCGATTGACCAGTTCGCCCATTACGCGATTCGCATCAAGATGATCGCGCAGTGATCATCTTTCGAGCCAGACAAACAATCGATGCAGACCTGACCTTCGTTAATTTGGTCAGAGGCCGATTAACCAAGCGTTAATAACAGTCTTCGCGCACAATTCTTCGACCAGCGAAACGATTGCGAGGCTACGTGTGTCAGCCTGAGAAAAGCAATTCGGGCAACCACAGGGCGATCCCGGGGAACAGAACAATGATGAAGAGACCCGTGAGTTCGACGACAGTGTATGGCCCGACGGACCAGTAAATGTCTTTCATCGTGACATCTGGCGGTGCAACCGATCTCAGATAGAACAGATTGAAGCCGAATGGCGGCGTCATATAGCTGATCTCCATCATCACGACGAAGAGAATGCCGAACCAGATCGGATCGAAACCGTTTGCTTTCACCAAGGGGAGGAATACCGGCAGGGTGATCAGCATGATCCCCACGGGATCCAGAACCATGCCGAGCAGGAACAGCACGAACATCATGAACGCCAGAGCACCCCACTTCCCGCCGGGAATCTGCTCGGTCAAGCCAGTGATAAAGCTCTCGGCCCCCATCGCCGTGTAAGCGGTCGAGTATGCGTGTGCAGCAAAGACGATCCACGTGATGATTGTTGTCAGGCGGAAGGTCCGCATGGACGCTTCCTTTACCAACGTCCAGTTCAGCCGCCGGTTCACCGCCGACGCGATAAGCGCTCCGAGTACGCCGACTGCCGCGGCCTCGGTCACCGTGGCGAGCCCGCTGAAGATCGCGCCCAGCACCATCACAATGATCAGAATCGGCAACAACACTGCCTTTAACGCCGCGACTTTCTCGGACCAGTCACCGCGCTCCTCGGGCGGTAGTGCCGGCCCGAGATTTGGTTGAAAGTAGCACCGAATCCCGATGTACATCGACACCAACGCGAACAGCAGCAATCCCGGCCCGACACCGGCCGCGAACAGCTTTCCGACAGAAACCTCGGTGATCAGCGCGTAGATGACCATCAGGATCGAGGGCGGTATCAGGATACCCCAACCGCCGCCCGCATTGATCGCCCCGAGAGCGAGTTGCTTGTCGTAGCCACGGCTCAACATCTGCGGCAGCGCGATCGTGCCCATTGTCACGACGGCAGCACCGGAGATGCCGGACATCGCTGCGAAGATCGTACAAATGGCCACCGTGCCGATCGCCAGCCCACCGCGCAGGCCGCCCCACCACAGGTGCATCATCCGGTAAAGATCGTGCGCGACCCCGGATCGCTCCAACACCATCGCCATGAAGACGTAGAGTGGGATCGCTATAAGCGCCGATGTTTCCATCAGGTCCCACATCTTTGAGGCGACCAGGTAAAAGAAGATCGGCCCCTTAACGAAGTAGAGGAAGATCACGCTGAGACCGCCGAGCACGAATGTCAGCGGCACGCCGAGCATGATGAACAGGAACAACAATCCGAAGAACAGGACTGTCAGGATTTCGATGGAGAAGAGCTCAGACATCAACCTTCTCCGCGTCGCCGTCCGTGACCGGCCCAAAAGCGCTTTCGTCGACCTCGATCCCAAGGACGATCAGAATGTCGGCGATGAGTTTCACAATCCCCTGAAGCAGCAGCAACCCTGCCGCGACAACGATCAAACACTTCGACGGCCAGAGCGGTGCTTTCCAGATCGCCAGGTGATCAACCTCCCACCGTGCAACGCTGTCGGCGGCCAGCGACCAGGATTGCGTCACCAGCACAAACATCATCAGGAAGAACAGGAAGGACGTCAGAATATCGACGATCGCCTGCTTTCGGCGGGAGAAGCTTCCGTAGAACAGGTCGACATTGACGTGCTCGCGCCGGGCCAGGAGGTAGCCGCCGCCGAGGATGGCATAGACCCCAAACAGCAAACGCGATGCCTGCTGCGACATCGAATCAGGCGCACCGACGATCTTGCGCATGACCACATCAGCCAACAACAAGAGAAAAAGGAACAGAACGCCCCAGTGCATCACGCGCGCGATCCACAGGTTCACGGTCGTCACCGACCGGGCAAAGGTGGTCAACGCGCCCATGCGTCCTCCGATTGTCTCGTGGGGAAAGGTTCGGGGTGCGCGCGTACACGCACCCCGCACTCAGATCAGGCGTACCCGAGCACCTTGAGGAAATCGACAAGCAAGTCGGAGCCCTTCTCGGCGTTGCCGCCCTTCGCGCGTTCGGCATCAAGGATACCGCCCGTCGCCTCGGCGAACTTGTCGAGCACGGCTTGCGGGAACTGCTTCACCTCGACGTTCTGCTCGGCAATACCTGCCGCCAGCGCTGTCATTTCCTTGTACTGATACTCGGCACAGCGCTTCCAGAAGCGGGTTTCCAGATGCTGCATCAGAGTGAAACGCAGATCCTCTGGCAGTGCATCGATCGCGCCCTGGTTCATGATCAGCGTGTCCATGGCAAGGCCCATGGTCGGCTTCATGTGGAACTTCGCGACCTCCCACAATGACATCGACTTGGCACCCTGAGCCGCCCCCCAATGCGCGCCATCAACGACTCCAGACGCCAGTGATTGATAGAGTTCCGGCCCAGCGATGTACTGAGGCGCTGCACCTGCCGCTTCGAGATATTTCAAGTAGGATCCCGACGAACGCAGCTTCATTGCAGCGAAATCGTCGGCGGCATTTACCGCCTTGGACACCACGAGTTCGGTCGGATAGACTTTCTCGGCCATGCTGCCCACGCCGTGCGCCGCGAGGTCCTGGTTGAACAGCGCCTCGGCGCCCATGTTCTTCAGATAGTGCTGGAATTCCCAGGGCTCCCGGAAGGTCCCAGGCACGCCCAGTGCCAGACCCGCCATCGGGGCCTCGCCCAGAATGTAGCCTGGAGAGATCGTGCCCATCTCGACGACGCCACGCCGTACGATGTTGATGATCTCGGCGCCCTTGGAGAATTCCCCGGCCCCGTAAAGCTCGAGCGTGAAGCGTCCGCCTGTGATTTCCTTCAGTTCGTCCGCGATAATCACCAGACTGTCGCCGTAAGATGCCGACGCCTTTGGCCAGTGCGATTGCACCTTCCATGTAACGCTCTCCGACGCCTTCGCGGATCCGAGCACCGTGAACCCGGCACCGACCGCCAGGCCGCCCAATGCGCCGCGGCGCGAAATCTTTGCAGAAGTCTTGTCCATTGCATGTCTCCCTTGCGATATGCCCGATCTCGGTCGGGTTGCAGGCATCAGCGTGCGAGGCGAGGTCCCCTTGCGTCAAGGGGGCACGATCGAGAGCTTGGTCCTTGTTCACACTCATCACATTGCTGGGAGAGTGCAGGCTTGACGCGTCGGCGCTGCACAAAAAGGGTGCTGGACGGCGACAAACAGGCGGGGCAGCAGCGCATGACAATCGGAACGAGGACACCAGTGGTCGACGATGGCCTGCGCAAGCTCCTTAAGCCGAGAACGATCGCAATCGTCGGAGCATCGGATCGCCCGGGCTCTTTTGGACAGAGAACGCAAGAGAACCTCGCGCACTTCGATGGAGAGATCTGGCCGGTAAACCCCAAACGCGCAGAGATCGGTGGATTGAAGGCCTACCCTTCGATTGCGGATCTACCGGGATCGCCCGATTGCGCGATCATCGCGACACCGAAAAGCGTTGTCGAAGAATTGGTAGATCAGTGCATTTCCGTCGATGCCGGTGGGTGCCTTGTCTATGCGTCCGGCTTCGCCGAATTGGGTGATCCGGACCTAACAGCCCAACAGGATCGAATAGGGTCGAAGGGACGCGCTGCCGGTACGAGAGTGATCGGGCCGAATGCGATCGGTTTCGTCAATTTTTCAAACGGCGCCGGCGCGACGTTCCTTGACAACCTGCATCTGGATCTGGGCTTCGATGCGCCAGCATCCTCCCGCCGGATTGGATTGGTGTCTCAGTCCGGCGCCCTTGGTCTCGCGCTCACGCAAGGCATGATGCTTGGATATTTCTTCAGCCACGTTTTTGCATGCGGAAACTCCTGCGACGTCGATGTGGCCGACTGCATCGCCTACCTCGCAGAGGATGATGATTGTCGGGTCATTACCGTGAACTTCGAAGGTCACAGCGATCCAAGACGCGTGGCGGCGGCCTGTCTGAAGGCCTCAGAGGCGAACAAGCCCGTCGTGATCTACAAGATGGCAAAGGGCGAGAGCGGCGCTGCCGCCGCGGCATCTCATACAGGCTCCCTTGCCGGGTCGCATGATGCTTATCGCTCGCTGTTCGAACACGCAGGCGCGGTGCTGGTCGAGGACTATGAAGCGTTGCTGGAGACCTCGGCGTTCTTTTCGAAGGTCAGCCCGAACAAGGGCCACGGCATGGCGATCGTCGCAACTTCTGGCGGTGCGGGGATCATGGCGGCGGATGCCGCCGAGGCGAACGGTGTTCCACTGCCCCAACCGGATGGTTCGTTCGAGCGCAGGCTGGCCGAGATCATTCCAGAATTCGGATCGACCGCCAACCCCACGGATGTGACCGCACAGGTCATGAACAACATGGAGATGCTGGTCGAGGTTACCGAAGGTTTCCTGGCGCGTGAGGAGTATGGTGCTTTCATGCTGCCGCACCTCTTCGCCTTCGAGTCCTCACTCTGGCGGATTGAAGCACTCGACGAATTGGCGGGCCGTTACAATAAGGTCATCTGTTCCGTCTGGATCTCGGCTCTCGGGGAAGGCGTTGGCTGCCGCGAGACGATCGCCGGACCAAACACTGCGCTGTTCAGGACGATGGATCGATGTTTCTGGGCTTTCGCTGCATGGCGGCGCTGGCTTGACCGAAAAAAGCTGACTGCCGACGCACCCCGGCTCACCACGCCCAATTCTGATGTTGCCCCGACGATCGATGCCGCTGATGGGCACCTCATGACCGAACGCACAGCAAAGCCTGTTTTGACCGCGTATGGGGTTCCGACAATTGGGGAGAGATCAGCCAGCACACCGGACGAGGCGGCCCTTGCCGCCGAACAGATCGGATTCCCGGTGGTGCTCAAGGTTGATGCGCCCGGCATCGCGCACAAGACCGAGATTGGCGGAGTTGTGCTCGATCTGATGGATGCGAATGCTGTCCGCGCCAGTGCAGGCGATATGCTTGCTGACGCATCCAAATTGATCCCATCCGGACAAGATGTGGCTCTGTTGGTACAACGCATGGCGCCAAAAGGGATCGAGATCGTCGTAGGTGGCAAGATCGATCCGGTCTTTGGACCGCTGGTCGTCGTTGGATTGGGCGGAATTCTGGTCGAAGTGCTCAGGGATACCGTGACCGCTCCCGCACCGGTGACACTTGCACAAGCTGAACGCATGTTGGCACGCCTGAAGCACGACGCGATCCTTGACGGAGTACGTGGCTTCGAGGTGGCGGATCGGCGTGAGTTGGCAGAGGTTGTCGTTCGGGTCTCAGAGCTTTTGACCGATCACGATGGCAGAATCGCTGAACTCGACGTCAATCCGTTGATTGTGCACGGAAACGAGATCTTTGCCGTCGATGCGCTCATTGTGCCGTCGACCTAACGGTTCAACGATTGCTATCCGGTTCGTGCAGATGGGTTCATTTACCGTTCGAACGCCACCGCAGTTTCACGACACCTGCGTTAGAGCATACATCGGAAACTCCCCGTATCCCTTCGCAAGCGGTACCTGACCGACATAGTCGCACCGGAAACGATCCGTCGCTTCGACGGCCAAGGCCGCTGCGGCGGCGTCCGTCACATAGATCTCACCTTCTGGCGTGATGGGTTCGATTCGCGCCGCTCTGCTGACATGGAACCCAAAAAAATTCGTCTGCTCGAGCACCGGATCGGGCCTTTCGTAGACGGGTCCGTAGTGCATCCCAAGCCGCAGCCCCAGCGTCGGCGGTAGCCCGAGCGCTTCAAGATCAAGCTCACGCAGTGCCTTGCAGAGATCCAACGCTGCGGAAGCGGCAACGGATACATCGTCGAAGACCAGAAAGAGTCCGTCGCCCCACGTGTTTCGGAATGAGAGAGAGGTTCGATAGCGGTTCAGCACTTTTGCAGCCGTGCCGAGGACATGTTCGACATAAACCGGCAACAGCACATCACTCAGCCGACTGAACCCCTTGAAGTCACCGAAGACCATTGTGCGCCGCCGCCTGGAACCAGTCTCCTTCGGAAAGACGTCCGGCAACGCGTCCGGCGTCCGGGCATTCCCGGAACGCGACGAAACCAGATACTGCGTGACGCCCATGCGATGCCCGCGCGCCAAATCAAACACAGTGCCTGCCCCTGAACCCTCTTGCGGCGGCTCTCCATCCCAAACAGCAAGTTGAGCGAGATCTGCCCCAAGCCGGTGGCTCCAAAGCCGGGCCAGTCCGAGGCCGAGATGTGACGCATAGTTGAACAGCGCATCATCACCCAGCCAGGCATCTTCGGTCACGTAGTGAACCGTCCGTGCTGCCGCGAGACAAGTTTGGAAACGTGCCACCCATTCGCCACCGAAAGGAGCGACAGACACCTCGATGAACTCGTTGCGTTCGAAAGGCAGCACCGCTTCGAAGCTGCCCCCCGATGAAAGCAAGGCTTCCGCAATCAGTATGTCCGATCCTGCCGCAAGCGACCCGACACCAAAGCCGATGTTGTTCTGTTGCAGGATTTTGGCGATCTCGGCGCGTACTCGCGGGATTTCAGCCCTTGGAAAACGTCCGCTATCGTCATCGATGGCAGGCATATGACCACAGAAATGGATCACAACGGGCGGCGCGAGGGCGTCGAGAAAGCTCTCGTCTAGATTACTGCGGCGACATAGGCGGCGAAGTTGTCGACGGGTCGTACGAAGCGCTGCGAAGTCTCCGGCGTTAAGCGCCGCAGCCTCGGACACGAGTGCCTTCGCGCGCTTGATGTCACGCAGAATAAGCGCAGCCTCGGCCCGTGTTGCGATCCCGTAGTAACTTGAGTCCTGTTCTGCGAGGCGAGCGGAACGCTCTGCCCATTCGGTTGCGCGCGTCTGGTCTCCCGCAAGAAAGTGCAGGCTCGCAACGTTGATTGCAGAATAGTAGCCGCTGCCAGCCTCATGTGCCTGCTCGTAGGCTGCGGCAGCTTTCGACAATGCTGCCTTGCGTTCTTCATCGGGCAACTCGAAAGCCGCGTCTTTCAAAAGCCGCGCCCAGAGCGCGACGATGTCCTCGTTATCATCGACCGCATCGAGCCCGAATTCATTGAAAGCAGCGCGTGCGCGTACCGAGGCACCTATTCGCGCAAGCGAAAGCACCGCACGATGTTTCAGTCTGCGGTCTTCGGGAAAGTCTCTCAGCGCTTTTCGCGCCGCGTCATATGCCTTCAAATACTCCGATGCCCGCAGAAGCGCATCAACGCCAGCGACCAGGTTCTCTGCTGTTGTCATCGTGCCTGCCCCTCCGACGAAGCACACCGAGTTCAACAGCTAGACGCAAGCGACACAATGCCGATCTCCGCTCAAACGAGAATACGGAAGCTGGTCTCCTAGGTTCCCGCAGTCTAGAACACTGCAACTGCTGGCAAATTGAAGACTGCAATGACCGATATCGACCTCACAAAACGCGAAACCTTCCGCCATTGGTCCCCGGTGACCATCCGGTTCGGTGATCAGGACTCGCTCGCGCACGTCAACAATGTTGCCCTGGCGCAATACTTCGAAGTTTCACGAACGGCCTTCATCTACGATGTGATCCGCCACGCGGGTCCCGCGGCGGTCGAAGCTGTGGAATTCATCTTGGCTCGTGTCGTCATCGACTTTGTCCACGAGCTTCACTACCCGGGGAAAGTCGACGTTGGCGCGCGTATCCTACGCCTGGGCAACAAATCCATGACATCGGGGTATGCGATCTTTCAGGGTGACACCTGCATCGCCACGTCAACTGCCGTGAACGTCTTCTACGACATGAAGACACGGACCTCGATGATACCGCCCGAGGATGTCCGCGCTGTGCTGACGTCTGAAATCGCAACTCCAACGTTGCAGGGTGACGGACCAGTAATGGATTGAGCGGCCGGCCTTATTCCGCCGCAAGGTCGTGGAGACCGCCTTCGGTTCGGCTCTTTACAATCTGGGGGAATTCCTTGGCGAACTGATGAAGCTCTTTTTTTGTCAGCTCGACTGTGAGCGAGACACCTGTGTCGTCATCGTGCCGATCCAGAACATGCGCGTGATCGTACAGCCAGGCGACGGCCCGCCCGTCACTGTGAGCAAACCTGAGATCTGTCAAACGGCTCACAGGGAACAGGCGTGCATCGATCGCCTTCAAGAGCTGTTCGATCCCTGCTCCGGACACCGCTGAGATCGAAAGCACGTCAGCTGAACGCGCCACGCGATTTTCCACAGCAGACGCATCCTCCGGTCCCAACAGATCCGTTTTGTTGAGAACCTCAAGCATGGACGAAAGCTCCGCCTCGCCCAAACCGAGATCGCCCAGCACAGCCGCGACATCGCGCTTCTGCGTCTCTGTCCGGGTGTTGGCTATGTCGCGCACATGCACTATCAGATCCGCTTCGAGGACCTCTTCGAGCGTCGCACGGAAAGCCGCAACGAGTTGCGTCGGCAGATCCGAGATGAAGCCAACTGTATCTGAGAGGATGACAGTGCGGCCTGATGGGAGCGCGAGTTGCCGCATCGTCGGGTCGAGCGTTGCGAACAACATATCCTCGGCCATTACGTTCGCAGATGTAAGGTGATTGAAGAGAGTCGACTTCCCAGCATTCGTGTACCCCACCAGGGCGAGAATCGGATACGGAACCTTTTTGCGCGATGCCCGATGCAACGTGCGCGTCTTCACCACCTTTTCCAGTTGGCGGCGCAGCGCCCCGATCCGCTCATCGATCTGGCGTCGATCGGATTCGATCTGACGCTCGCCCGGCCCGCCCATGAACCCGGCACCGCCGCGCTGACGTTCAAGGTGTGTCCACGACCGGACTAAACGCGATTTTTGATAATCCAGATGCGCGAGGTCGACCTGCAAGACACCCTCGCGCGTCTGCGCCCGCTCACCGAAGATCTCGAGGATCAATCCGGTTCGATCCAGGACTTTCGCTGACCAGGCCTTCTCAAGATTGCGTTGTTGCACGGGCGAGAGCGGGCCATTTACGACAACAAGCTCAATTTCGTCTCGTTCCAGTTGAGCCCGGATCTCCTCGACCTTTCCTGTGCCAAACAGTGTCGCGGGATGGGGAGACCTCAGCCACGCGATCTGACCATCAACGAGATGAAGATCGACGGCACGCGTGAGGCTTTCAGCCTCAGCCAACCGGGCCGACGCGTCTTCGCCATCTTCGTTTGAGAGACGCTGCGCAGGATGAAGAACAAGTGCTCGCGTCAAGTGTAGCCGACCTCGCTTCGGATCATCCGTCCCCGTCGCCCTCGTAGAGCGAGAAGGGTTGTGATGGCATTACCGTTGAGATCGCATGCTTATAGACGAGTTGGCTTTGACCGTCACGCCGCAAAAGCACGCAAAAGTTGTCGAACCACGTGATTACACCTTGCAGTTTCACGCCGTTGACCAGAAAGACCGTGACGGGGATCTTCTGCTTTCGAACGTGGTTTAGGAAAGAGTCCTGCAGGTTCTGCTTGTTTTCGCCGGCCATTATATGAGCGCCTTGTTCTTGTTTACGGGCGCCAAGATCAGGCCCCGTTAGAAAACCTTCATCGATGACGCCAAGATGGGCTGATCGCCCGCGATTTTCCAGAAGTATTTTTGCTCGTGCGTGAAGCACTAAAGCCGCCAAGGCTAAAAAGTGCAATGAATGCAAGGGTTTCAATGCGCCCAAGCAACATCGCAGCTGCGAGAATTCCCTGTTGCACCGCACCAAAGTCAGCCAGCTTTGTTGTGCCACCCAAGATCATCTCATACGCCGGGCCAGTATTTGAGAGACTCGCGATAGCCGCAATCAAGGCTCTTTCGAATCTGATTCCCGTCAGCGACAGCCCGACGACGGTGCCCATCAAGGCAACAAGGAACAGCATCAGGAATGCCCAGGCAATGAACGCACCCTCGCGGCGCAAGGCGCGCGGCCCGTCGCCCTGCCCCGCTATTCCGTGTGGTACGGCAATGCGATCCAGCTCACGTGCACCATGGCGTATCAGGGCGTATGCACGGATAAGCTTGATCCCACCAGCAGTCGTCGCCGCACCTCCACCGATCATGCAAAGGCACAGCAATATCAGGCCTGGATTGTCCAACCCCGACCAAGTGCGCGCGCTTTCCCAGGCGAAACTCTCAAAACCGGTGGTGGTGAGGAACGAAAGCGATGTGAACAGCGCGCCCCAAAGTGCAGTGAACCCATCATTTCCGGTAATCTCTTCGTCGATCGTCAGAACTCCGACCCAGTGACGCACAAATAAGAGCGATGTGGACACAATGACGAGAAATGCGAGCAATCGCATTTCAGGTTCTTCGTGCCACTGCCACTTGCCGCCCAGCCTTGTCGCGCCGGCGTATGGAAGCCTTGTCGCCGCAAGCAACAGAAAGACAAATGCCACGATCTCGGACGGAAAACTGCGGCCCGCCGCGAAACCATCGGCCAACGGCGTGATGCCACTCGTCGACACGATGGACATGGCATGGACCGCCGCAACCAACCCGGGTTTGTCGAATGCGTTAAAACCGATTGCAAGCACTCCGGTCGCGAAGACGTAATATGGAAGGATCGTCTTGAGCGCACGGGTCGTCCTCGTCTGGACAGGAACATCCGCGATCCGCAGATCGACCGACTTAGGACCACTGCCACCGCGCGCCGCAGCCATGACCTCGAAGCCACCCAGGTGGCGTGGCGCAAGGATCACAAACGCGGCGACAAGCGTGAGAAGACCGCCGAGCCAACCGACAATCCCGCGCCACAGATGTATCGCATCCGGCACGAGTTCCGGCCGCGGATAAATCGTTCCCCCAGTTGTTGTGAATGCCGCCATCATTTCGAACCATGCACCAACCAAGCCCAGCGATGGCGTGAGAAGGACAAGCGGCACACAAGCCAGAACAGGGATCAGGATCCATGCGAGCAAAAGTGTTAGCAGTTCATGCTGAGGTGCCTCACGATTTCGCATTGGCCGCAGCAGAACCGCGAAGGAAAGCGCTGTGAACAATGTCGCAAGTGCCGGATACAGAAACCCCCGACCGCTCCGCCACTCCCCGACACTGGTCGCTTGAATGCTTGGTATCAGCATTGCAAATCCGAGGAGCGCGATCAGGACCGACAGGATTGGAACGCGGTGCAGCATGGCGATTTAAAAGAAATCCATGCTGACACGGAACAATTGTTCGCCCTGCGAAACCGTATCGCGCACCGCAAAGACGACCAGAGAGTCCCCGACGTTGATCACAAGATCACCCGTCGGCAGGCGCAGTTTGTTGCCGGACATGACGGCGCCGACCGTAGACCCGTTCGGAAACCCGATATCCCGCAGCCGTTTTCCGGCAATCGGTGACGTCGCCATGACTTGAGCCTCGATCACTTCCGCCTCACCGCCGCCAACAGAGTAGACCGCACGAACCTTTCCGCGGCGGACATGGCGAAGGATGGAAGAGACGGTCGTCGCCCGCGGATTGACGAGCGCGTCTACAGCCATGGCGTCAGAGATACGCTCAAAAACCGGATCCTTTGACAAGGCAATCCCGATCGGACACCCGGCTTCGTGAGCAAGTGCGCAGCTGAGGAGGTTGGCCCGATCGTCATCGGTGAGGGCCACAAGCGCATCTGCATCGGCGATACGTGCCTCCTGCATGATATCGGGATCAAGGGCATCGCCGTGCAGGACAATCGTCCGTTCGAGGTTGTCTGCCGCGAACTCGGCACGCGCCCGGTCGCGCTCGATGATACGAGCGCGTAGGTGGCCAGTCTCCTCCGCCATCTTTGCAACACGCAAGCCGATGTTCCCGCCACCGACGATCACAATCCGCTCGGCAACCAGGTTCTGGCGGCCAAAGATACCGAAGGTGCGTTGAACGTCTTCACGCGCTGCGACGAAGTAGATTTGATCTCCCGCGAAAACCTGATCATCGCCACGCACGGCGAAGATGCGTCCCTCACGCCGTATTGCGACCACCACGCACCGCAATGTCGAGAAGAGCTCGGTCAGTTGACGAAGGGGCGTGTTTACGACCGGACAGTCTTCGTCGATGTCCAACCCGACAAACTCGGCTGCACCATCAATGAAGGGTTCCACGTCAAACGCCGCTGTGGCGCCTAGGCGGCGCATCGTGACCTTCGCCACCTCCGCTTCGGGTGAAATGATCACAGCAATCGGCATGTGATCGCGGCGGAACAGATCGGACCATTCGGCTTCGAGATAGCTGTCGCTGCGAACGCGCGCAATTTTCACAGGCACTTCGAACACCGAGTGGGCAACCTGACAGGCGACCATGTTGACCTCGTCCATGGACGTCGCTGCGATCAGCATATCGCAGTCATGTGCGCCAGCGCGGGCCAGAATGTTGGGATGCGAGGCAAAGCCTACGACGCCTGAGACATCCAGAGAATCCGTGACCTGACGCACAAGCCCACCATCTCGGTCGATCACGGTGACAGCATTGCCTTCATCAGACAGATGGCGTGCTATCTGATAGCCGACTTGGCCTGCGCCGCAGACGATGAGTTTCATCGAAGCGTTGTCCCTTTCGGCGCCGATCGCACCTTGCTAACCACAACGTTATCTGCCCATGAACATCCGGTCAAAGGTGGTTGGACGAATTGGACGAACTATCCCCGCCCGACGAACGGCATCTTGGTCGCCATGATCGTCATGAACTGAACGTTGCTGGCGAGCGGCAACTCTACCATCTGCAAGACTGCTTGCCCGACATGCGCCACGTCCATGCGGTCTTCCACGGCCATCGTGCCATTGGCCTGCGGAACGCCCTGTGTCATGCGTTCGGTCATTGGCGTTTCCGCATTGCCAATGTCAATTTGGCCGCAGGCGATATCAAAGGGTCTGCCATCGAGTGACAGCGTTCTGGTCAGCCCTGTTATTGCATGCTTCGTCGTTGTGTAGGGCACCGAGCCTGGTCGCGGCACATGGGCAGATATCGAACCGTTATTCACGATTCGACCGCCCTGCGGGCTTTGCTTGCGCATCTGGGCAAAGGCAGCGCGCGCGCAGTAAAAGGCCCCATTCAGGTTTACCTCAACGACATTGAGCCACGTGTCGATCGGCGTCTCGTCAATCGTCTGTGGTGGCGATCCGGCACCTGCGTTGTTGAAAAGCGCATCCAGCCGATCGTTGCGCTCTACAACCTGCGCAAATGCCGCCTCGACCGCGGCATTGTCTGACACATCACATGGAACCACCAACGCATTTTCCGGGGCTGCGGCCAGGGACTTCGTCTCCTCCAGCGGCTCGGTCCGGCGACCGATGAGCCCCACGGGCCAGCCCGCTTCAAGGCAGGCAAGTGCTGCCGCCCGACCGACACCAGAGCCTGCACCTGTTACAATGATTGTCTTCATGGCTTCTCCCCCGTCCGCCCGGGCGGAGGAACATCGCCCGGCCCGGGCATCAGCTGTTGTAGTAGTAGGAACCGTAGTAGCCGATCGACTTGCCGATGTTCATCCTGTTGAAGACCATCGCAATCCGCTTCGGTTTCGTCATTGCCAATGCGGACAATCCGGCTCGCACAAGGCGCCGTTTGGTGCGCTTGTAACTCACTGAGAACAGCAACATGTCCGTGTGACCTGAGATCACGCGAACGTCCGTCAAGGCCAAGACCGGCGGCGTGTCTATCACGATGAAGTCGTACCGGCTGCGCACCTCACGGATCAAATCTGCAAACTTTTGCGACGCAAAGATATCCGCCGTGATCTTGGGAGATTTATCGGCGAAGATAACGTCGAACTCTGCCGTGTCCACTCGGTGAATGATCTCGTCAACTTCCTTTGTGCCACTGAAATAGGCAATGATCCCGGGCATTCCCCTGCCGCCCAACGCGGCGGTGAGCCGCCGCCGTCTGAGATCACAATCGATTACGAGCACCTTACGGTTCGCTTGCGTTGCACTCGAATGCCCAAGCGACAAGCAGAGAGAGGTCTTTCCCTCTCCTTCGCTTGCAGAGGCGAGCGCCACGACCTGAACATCGCCGTCCACACCAGATAGTTGGACCGATGTTCGCAGGTTTCGAATGGCCTCGACGAAGGGCGACGTTGGTCGCGAGATCACATACTTCAGGATGTTCGACCGTGCTGTGACCGGCGCGTTCGGGATCAGCCCCAAAAGCGGGAGACCGGTGAACCGTTCCAATTCCTCGGGAGCCGAGAACGTCTGATCGAGTGTCTCAAGCAATACCACGACGGCACCCGCAAAGAAGATCCCGATAAACAGGGCTGCGGACAGCACAACGCGGTAGCGCGGGAATGATCGGCTCTTCGGAATTCGAGCTTTGCTGATGACGATCGCGTCGGCCTTGTGCACGCCCTGCTGAACGGTCGTCTCCTTGAGGCGGCTTAGAAACGTTTCATAGATCAAGCTTGCAGCCTGCGCCTCGCGTTCCAGTTGCCTAAGCTTGACCATATTCGTCGCCTGGTCTGCCTGACGGCTTTCCAGTTCCACGACCGAAGCTTGAAGCTTGGATATGTTCTGCTCCGACGATGCGATCTCTCGCTTCAATCTGTTCAGGACGGCCTGCAACTCAGCAGTGAATCGAATAACTGCCGCGCTATTGCTCGGCACGCTGGGTCCACCACGATCATCAATCGCCTTGGCAAGGTTTTCCAAGCGGATCGAACCTGTGAGGTCCGCAATTTCCTTGAACCTCTGTTGCTCTGCCAAAGCCGATAGTTCGTTCAAACGAGCCCGTGCGTCTTCGCCGGACTGGCCAACCTCTGCCAGGGTCGACCGCAACCCGATCAGGCGCTGCGCGAGTTGATCAACGGCTTCAATGCTCGTCAACTCATTGGCTGCGCGATGGTCGGCAACGGCTTCCTCGGCGCCTTCAAGGGTTTCCTTCAGCTCTGAAACCCGGTTCGACAGCCACCCAGCCGCTTGCTCTGTTGCCCGATACTTCACTTCGATCTGGTTGAGGATGTATTGCTCTGCAATTTCATCCGCGATCCGAGCAGACTTATCCGGGGCGATCGTTTGTACTGATATCGAGAACACGAAGGAAAAGTGCACGGGCAGCACCGTTGTACGTGCCAAAAGCGCGTCAATCGCGCGATCACGAATTTCAGAAGCTGGTGGCTCAACCGCCGCGTTCGTCGGCGCTTGTGGCAGCAAGCCAATTTCTGTGAGCCAGTAGCCGGGAGAATAGTAGTTTGGCCCAGTGCTTTTTGGCTTCAGCCGCGAATTGAACTCCGGATCCTTTGTCAAGTCGAGTGAGTCAACGACCCGGCCAAGCAAGAGGCGCGATCTGACAATCTGAAGTTGGCTTCGAACTTCGCGAGTGTCGCCCGTCAACCCGGTTACGACGCTTTCGATGTCAGCGATCCCAGGCTGAAAAACGTCAAGCTTGACGGTGGACGAGGCCGTGTAGCGCGGCGTCGCGGAATTCGCCCACAGGATTCCAAGGGTCAAAGCGATCATTACGATGATCGCGACAAGATACTTCCGCCGCCAGATGATAGACAGAACGTCAGTAGCGGTTGAACTCGCTCCGGAATGTGAATCTACAATAGGAGACGTGGGCTGAGCTGCGACAGCATAGTCTTTTGCTCTGAGTTCGTTCAAGGGGCGCCCCTCTTTCGTGTCCGCTATCCCCCGATGTCGCACTCTAAACGCCCAGATCTAAGACGTACAGATCTATGTGAGGCGTGCACGTCGCTATGAGATAACCGCTAAAGTACGGAAAAAATACACAGGTCAGCCAAAACTGACACTTTGATCAGACTACGGATCGGCCAAGACGAAGTAAAACAGCCGAAAATCGGCGTCAGTCCGATCCAGGCACCAGTACCACGACCATGTTCGGATCAATCACTCTCGGCTGATTGTCCATAAACACAATCTGGACAAAGCGACGCACTGGCCAGCGTAACGCCGCGATCAAGGCGCGCCGCAGTCCGCGCCTTAGACCCAAACCCCTTATCGGAAAAGATGGGCCACGGATCTGTTCCGACTGCATGCCAGATGCGATGCAAAGCTGGCGAACAATGCCGGAACCAATATGACAGCGATGCGTCATGTCACCATTCTGCATACCGAACGAGAACGGACTATCGCCGCTGGGAAAACGGGCAACAAGTTTCCCGCTTGGCTTTAACAAGGATCGGGCGTTTCTCAGGAATTCTGTATTCTCATCAAGCGTCAAGTGTTCCATCACGTCAAATGCTGCGATGAGATCAAACGAGCGATCTTGAAACATGGCAGCGAGGTCGTCGCCTGCCAAAGACACTCCAAACCCTGCATCGCGGGCGCTATCAACTTGTTCAGTATCGATCTCGGTGCCCTTGTATGTCCAACCCATTTCCCGACAAAATGCGGCGATGCCGCCGTTTCCAAACCCAATCTCCAGAACCGATAGGTTTCTCCCGGCCACTCCCGCCGCCGCAAGTTCTGCACCGTAGTAACAACGCGCCTCCAGCGTCAGCTCGGCAAAACTCTCGCGATCCCAAGACTTCCAGTCACGATACTCGTCGACCATCTCCCGCGCATCTTTCATGCCGCCAGTCGTCCCTTCGCGTCGGTCAAGAGCAGGTCGAAGACATCTATGAAGTTCTGCGCCGTTGCGTTCTCGCTGTATCGCTCCAGCGCCTTGTCACGAGCCGAGGCCCGCATACTTGCGTTCAGGCTCGGATCTGCCGTCAGACGATGCAGACGGTCCGCCAGCGCCCCTGCATCATCCCTGTCTACCAATAACCCGTCTGTGCCATCTTCATTGATGTCATTCGGCCCCCCGGAACGGGTTGATACAGTCGGCGTTCCCGAGGCCATAGCCTCGACGACCGTCACCCCGAATCCTTCTTCGTCCGAAGCAAGTACGAATGCAGCCGCATTTCGATAAAGCTTCGCGAGACCGCGCAAGTCCGGGAAGATATGCAAATCTATCCTGTCCCATAGGCCGACTTCCCTGGCGCGCGCTTCGAACTCCTTTGTCGGCCCATCCGGGCCGGCAAGCGCGAGACGGGGAGGCTGGTCCATTCTTTTGCACAACAATCTGTACGCCTCGAGAAGGAGCATGTGCCGCTTGCGAGGATCAGCCATTCGCCCAACGCTCAAGACGTAACCTGGCACGGCTGGGCTCTCTTCGGCCGGACGAAACACGTTGGTGTCGACACCCGGCGCTGCAAAACGGACATCAGTTCCTGTTTTTACGTATCGACAACAGTGATCCAGCATCCAGTTGTTCTCGACCTGAACGGCATCAACAGATCCGAGAGCGAGGTCATCCAACCTGCGCACGCGGCGCGTCATCTCTCGCCGCCAGAGCCCGGTCAAGCCGGTGTAGAGCCTGTCTTTGTGCCGACGCTCCACATCAATCAGCGTTGCGACCTGCAAGGATACCGGAACGCCAAGTCCCATCACGGGGTTCGCCCAGGCGGGAATGCCGGAGACAACCTGTACAAGGTCCACGCCTTGCAGTTCCTCGGTCAGGCGCGCGCGCGGTAGAAATCGCCAAACCTCGATCTCCGGGGCAACGGCGCCGATATGGGTATACGCTTCGCCACGAAAGTCGCCCGTCCGGGTCACGACACCGCGCGGCCATGTCGATGGATTGGTCAGAAGGACGCTGGATGTATCTCGTGCAGCCATTGCGAGGGAGATCACCCGGTAGTCGTAATCGGTGCGGTCGCGAATTGTCCGAATGACGAACTCAGCAACAGACGCGACCCCGCCGCAATTGGTGATCGAGGGCACGACCACCGCAATTGACTTCCTGCGCCCGGTCACCACGCTCAAGCCTCGCCCGCAATGATCGAGCGCATAAGCTGGTGAATCTCGGCAGCACGCGCATCATGCGAGAATGCCGGGACACCGCGCCTGTGCGCGGCAAGCGCAAAGCTCCGGCGTTCATCCGGACGGTCAAGAAAGTGAAGAACCTTGTCGGCCAGTTCTCTGCCGTCGGAGTACATCGGAACCTCTGAGTGCTCATCGTAGAGTTCTTGCGCTTCCTTGGTGCGCGTGTGGATAAAAAAGACGCGTGCCGCCGCACATTGATAGGTTCGGGCGGTAACCTCGTCTCCGCGCTTCATCTGACCATTAACCATGACGCCCGTCATGACCGGGGCGAGTACGCTCCTTCCACGTCGCAGGCAGTCGGTATATGCGCGTCCAAATCGTTCGCCGATGTTCTCAAAACCATCGGGAAGGCCTCCCGGATAGTCTTCCCAGCGCGATCCGCCCAGCGCGACGCGGATCTTTCGCCCGCCAAGGGCTGCATGAAAGTCCTTTATCAGTTCGTAGTACTGAGGTCGCCCCGAGGCGATCGCAACGACATCAAAGTCCATTTGCGTCTCGTCGGGTGCCGTATCGTAAGCGTGCAAGTCTGAACAGTAGCCGTGCGGGACGTGATAACACCGGTTGCGGTAACCGTACTCCGACTGCCAAATCGATGGATGATGCCGCTTGGTTGAAAAGACAGCATCATATACCCCGACTGCATCCTTCAAAACCGGGCCAAAGGCATGGGGTGATGGATCGGGCCACCGATTGAATACCGGCGCCACATCGCGTTGCAGTTTGCGTATCGTCTCGGCGTCGATCGAAGAGCCCTTGGTCGTGATGATAGCATCGGGCTGCACATATTTTGCTTGTTGTATCAGGAGCCTGCGCAGTTCGGCCATCTGCCATGGTCGGAGCAGTTTGTATGCCAAGCGGGTCTTGAAACTACGGCCTCTTGGCAGGTAGTTGTCCAGGTCGAACTCATCGATATCGACGCCATCTATCCGCGCCAGCGCATCTTTCATCGAGCGACCGCTGTTACCGCTGGTGAAGTGCCCTGCGTAAAGGATCTTCAAGCCCCGGGCCTCCCGGCAAACGAATTCAGCCGCCCTGACTTTCCGGACATCTGCTTGCTCAAGTAGAAACGTGCCAAGAAGTCGATCACGAGGATCAGCAGAACCATCTTGACGAGGCCGCCGACATACGCGCCCACAACGTTGGTTTCAACCCAAAGTGAAAACTGCAGGATGAGTGGAGCGAGCACAAAAACGCCACAATAGGGCATACCATGTTGGCAAAACAGCTGCCAGCGACGCGTCAGCCATCCCATTTCAATGCCGATCATCGCAGAGATCAAGAAGATACCGAGCCAACCAAGATTCCAATAAGCCTCTGCGACGAAGCCAATCGCCAGGGAAGACTCCGCGATGTAACCGCGGAAAACCACGTCGAACTCTGCACCGGGGGCGATGATTGGTTTATCTGGCCAGATAATGCGCGGCACGAGGGCGTTGAAGAAATTCCGAAAAGAGTCCCCCGGAGCGCCTGAATCGTACAAGGCGATGAAATGTGCTTCGAAAGGTGCGATCGTTAATCGTTCCGCACCCACGCCACGATCGCTCAAGGTCATCAGATCGCGAAGTTGCCGGAAAGTGTCCGCAATGATCGAAAGACGATCCCCCGGCGTGTTCAGAAGCGGATCGTAAGAACTGTGCTGTCGCCCGAAGCTGACGACTTCTGAGAATCCGTTGAAGTAAATCAAGGCCACAAGCAGCGCGAGGATACCGGCTGCGAGCCGCGTCGGTCGGTTCAACCAGAACCCCATGATCAACGAGAGGATTGGAAGGATTGTGAACAGCTTTCGCAGTCCCAAGAAGCCGTGCAGCGCAAGACACAATACCATCAGGACTACGATGGCACGTTGAGCTGCATCCAGACGTCCCCAGAGTGCAGCACCAAGAAGGACGGTGAAGAGCGGGATCGTCGACAACGGGCGCAACAGGCTGGCGATGAATAGGTTGGTTGGACGCGGGAAAGTCGCCCACATCAAAGCGATGATCGGGATTGAAACGATCAACAGGGTTGGCAAAAGTCCGACCAACCGGTCGATCATGCTCCGCAAACCCGGCTCCTCGGTCTGGTCCGAAATCCGTGGGACCGAAAGGCTGAGAGGCGCCGCGAAAATCAGGACGGTCGTCACCGCAACGGTGTTCGCGGCATTCACCTTTGCCAACATCTCGCGCTGAACGTCCGTCGTGAACGAGATTTTGTACATCGATTCCGGAATCTGAGTGGCGATGAAAGTTCCGAAGCCGAAAAAAATTGCACATCCGATCAGGAAGTAAGGCAGTGCGGCGAGTGCGCCGCGCGAGGTCAACATTCCATAACTGCCAATAAGCAACGCGGAGGCGAAACCTAACGCCACGCCACCATTGATCGTGCTTGATCGAATGCCAAAACCCCACACGAGAAGGGCAACTGCCATGACGAGAATGTTCAAGAACACCACCAGAGCATACGCCCGGTGCCAGTCCTCATCCCGTCCAGACGGTCGTGTCACCACCATGTCGTGTTACAGCATCCGCAATACGCGGACACCTCCCCTAATCATGCGCCAGGGTACAAAGCTGCCTGTCGCCCGCCCAACTACAAGATATGCCATAGCAAAACATAATGAAGCCTTCACCCAAAGGTTCGGATCAAACACCAGAACAACCAGCGAGGCAGTTGCAACCAGCAGCACGGACCCAAGCAGTTCCACAACGATACGGATCGACAGGGTAGCGTAACCAGCGCGGATCAACCATAGGCTCACGGTAACCGCGACGGCCAGCAAAACAACGACCCGCGCCAACCCCGCACCGAGAGCGCCAAACGACAGGATTAAGATGCATGCGACTCCGAGAAGCGCAAACGCCGCCACGATGACCATGTTTCTCGTGAATTGACCGTTCGACATGTATTGAGTCGTCAGGTTGACTGTCCCGATCCCAGCGACAGCGGCGCCGGGCGCAATGATCACCAGAATGTCCCCCGTGCGCGCAAAAGCATCTCCAAAAACAAGCACCGCCAACTCCTCGCCGCAGCAGGCAAGAACGAGCGCAGCCGACGTTGAGACAGCGAGGGTGAGACGCGTGATGCTAAACACGAAACTCTCCAAGTCGCCTCCCGGCCCCGATAGTCGACGCGCCAAGTGCGGAGCAACGGCCCCTTGCAACATCTGCGTTGACCGCCAAACCATCGCCATGAGCGTAATTGCTGCTCCATAAATGCCGATGTCTTCGGCACCGAGCAAAGCCTCCACGACGAGAATCTCGCCGCGACCCCAGACAATTGCCGTTGTCAGCGATATCAGCCAGACATTCGCACCGTAAGCGAACATGTCGCGTGTCGCAGGCAATCCAGAACCGGTCGCTCTGGGCGGCGCCGGTTTGGTGATCCCAAACCACAGTGAGGCCGCTGGAAGGATTTGAAGCAATACGGTAACTGCGAGTACCGAGAAAGCCGTAAGCGGACGTCCGGGTTCTACCCAAAAGAACGCTCCCAGAACGATCGTTACCGCCGCGATGCCACTTGCAAGCGAGACGAGGTCAAACCGCATCGCGCCCTGCAATCGTGCGGTTCCTGCTGTCAGGATCACGGTGAGCAAAGACCATCCAATGAACAGAGCAACCCCCGTCTCATCCAGTTCGATGACTGAGACGGCGATGATGGGAGCAATGCAGAATGCAACGATGCAAGACACAAGCAGCCAACGGGACAATAGGCGGGCCAGTGTGATGCGTTCGGCGTAAGACGCCAGCGACGAGAACCGGGTCGTGGTTCCCGGCAAACCAGCCAGCGCGAACAATGCGACCAAGTCAATGCAGAAGATGCTGCTGCTCAATAAACCAAAGCTCTCGACACCCAACGTCCGAGCGAACATCGCCATCGCAACAAACCGACTAACAGCCGTGATGAGGCTCGCGTTCGCACTTTGAAAGGTATGCCTGAGAAACGACACGTGAATTATTTTGCCACAGACAGCCACCTGTTCGCTTCATAAAAACGAACAGGATGAATCTCATACAGTTCTTTTACCTTTATGCGAACGCTTAACACTTCTCTGATCACGGACTGACCAGACAGAAGTCGATGCGCACGCATTGATTTTAATTGATAGACATAAACCAAGCCTGCCATGAATGAAGTTACAAATACGAGCATCAAGTGAATCGAGAATAGACATAATTTCTCGAAAAAATTAACCGGAGTGACGATAATAATACGCCACTCTCTCGCCGGTATATGTAGCGCACGCAGAGTATCCAAGGCACAAGTGTTGTGTTCACGATCCGTATTCCCGCACGGCGGCTTCTGCTTCGATCGAGAGACGGCTCACCTCGAGAATTTCGTCGAGTGGTATTGGCGCCTCAACGCCTTTGCGCAAGGCTTCGCAGAACGCGTTAACGCAGGCTGAATTGCCCTTGTCCTGACGCCAAGAACGCTGGCGCGAAAAGCCGGGCCATCCCCAGCCACGGAGGCTTCGAAGGTTATCAAGCTGAAGCACGCGACCAGCGCAGAACACCTCCAAACGCTCTTTCGGGAAACCTTTGTGGCCGTTTGCGAGGTATATGACGGTGCCGATGCTTCCATCCCGAAAACTCAGCGTAATCTGCGCGCGATCTGGGGTCATCGGCAAGTCGTGATAGCTCAACGCCTGAACGGACAGTGAGTCCACGGGCGCACCAACCAAGTGCCGGAGTAAGTCGATGAAGTGACAGGCCTCACCAACGATACGACCGCCGCCGACCTCTGGATCATGCAGCCAACTGTCCGCTGGAACAGCACCGGCATTGACTGTCATCACCAGAGACTTCGGCTCGGATACCTTCTCGAGTAATCCTTTGGCGGACACCGTCAGAGGCGAAAACCGCCGATTAAATCCAACCATCAACTGGAGGTTTTCAGTTTTCCTCACACAAGCTTCGATCTTCATCAGTTCGTCGAGCGTGAGACACAGAGGCTTCTCGACGAAGACGTGCTTGCCTGCCTCCAACGCTTTGAGCACCTGCCCCGCATGGCCGCTATGGCGCGTCGAAATCACAACTGTATCGACAGAATCGTCGGCGATCACGGCATTCGCATCGGTCGAGACCTTTGCAATGCCCATTTTTCGCGCGTGATGCGTCGCTGAGACCCCGCGCGCGCTGACAACCGCTTCTAACGCGGCACCGGCCTTGGCGAAGGCTGGTAAGAGCACCCTGCCACCATAGTTTCCCGCACCTATCAGAGCGACCCGCGGCCCCGTACCTGCAGATGTCGCAGCGTCGCGAACGACACGCACCATCCGCTCGGGCGCAACCCCAGAATCATCAGCGACCGGATACTCCAGCAAGACACCCAGCGAAGCGCCGAGATCATCATAGGCGGACGGGGCACGATCGAAGGCAAAACGATGCGTGATCAAAGGGTCAAGGTTCATCGCGCCTAAGGCCATCAGATCGAGTACTGCTTCGAAGTTTCGCTGCTCTGTCCAGCGAACCAAACCGTACGGATAATCGTTCCCATCAACTTCGTAGCCGGGATCGTCCCTGCCAGGTCCGTACGAACATGAAACCTGAAAGGTCAGCTCCTTCTCGTAGAAATCAGCACGGCTCAGTTCCAATCCAGTCACACCGACAAGAACGATGCGGCCACGTTGACGCGACATCTGGGCTGCCTGCGTCACCGGCTCATTCGACGTCGTCGCAGCAGTGATGAGCACGGCATCCATGCCGCGACCTCGCGAAAACGCCTTTGCAGCGTCGAGAACTTCGGTACGTTCGGCAGCGGCCACGGTCTCAGCACCGAAACTCCGCGCAAGGTCGAGCCGCGCTGGATCAAGATCGATCCCCAGTACGCGACATCCCTGCGCCCGCAACATCTGAACCGTCAGCAATCCGATCAGCCCGAGCCCGATCACCGCTACGGATTCGCCAAGCGTTGGCGCTGCCAGCCGTATCCCTTGCAGCCCGATCGCCCCCAGGACCGTGAACGCCGCATGATCGTCCGACACGGTGTCAGGTACCCGCGCTGACAGATTCTGCCCGACGGTTACAATCTCGGCGTGGCTACCGTTCGACACCACGCGGTCGCCCACATCGATACCCGCAATGTCCGCACCGGTCTCGATCACCGTGCCGACGTTGCAATATCCCAAGGGGATGGGTTGGTCGAGCTTGGCGCGTACCGCGTCCATGGTAGCCGCCAATCCATCGGTACGGACCTTGTCCAACGTTTGCCTGACCTTGTCCGGCTGCTGGCGCGCTTTGTTGATCCAGTTCGCCTTTCCAAACTCCAGCAGCATCCGCTCAGTGCCCACCGAAATCAGGCTCCGACGGGTCCGAACAAGCAGTTCGCGGGACCCACAAAGGGGTGCCGGAACGTCAGCCAGTTCGACCTTCCCGTCCTTCAGGCTTTGAATGATCTGCTTCACTCTGCGACTCCGCGAGGTGTTGCGCGCGTTCTACAGCGGCAATGATTAAAGGTCGCCGAGGCGAGGGGCCGCATCCGCTAACCCTGTGACTTTACAGCCTTTGACTCAAGACAGGTCCTGCGCGTATCGCTCGCGCCAGTTCAAACCGTCCGGAACGCTTCATGCGCGTGCTCACAGTCTTCGGGACCCGTCCCGAGGCGATCAAAATGGCTCCAGTCGTCATGTCTCTGGGCGCGGCGCCGGCGATCGAGAGCCGCGTCTGTGTTACGGGTCAGCACGCCGAAATGCTGAAGCAGGTCTTGGACCTTTTTCGGATTGCCCCTGATTACGATCTTGAGATTATGCGGTCCGGACAGGGCTTAACCTACGTGACCACCTCAGTCCTGCACGGAATGGAACAAGTCCTACGTTCCGAGGCACCAGACGTCGTCTTGGTGCATGGCGACACGACCACGTCGATGGCCGCAGCACTCGCGGCATTCTATGCTGGGATCCCGGTCGGTCATGTCGAGGCCGGTCTTCGCACCCGCGACCTGAATGCGCCCTGGCCAGAGGAGGCCAATCGCCAAATCACAGGACGGATCGCGCAATGGCACTTCGCGCCAACAGATCGGGCGCGCGCCAACCTTCTGGAAGAGGCCGTGCCTGACGCAAGCATTCACGTCACGGGCAACACTGTGATCGATGCTTTGATGCAGCTTCGAGGCTCGGTTCTTGAGGCCGATGACACCAACGCCGAGATGCATCGGCGCTTTGGCTTCCTCGACCATGATCGGCGATTGATCCTGGTTACCGGCCACCGTCGCGAAAACTTCGACGGCGGACTGGAAAGGATGTGCGCCGCACTGGCTGACTTATCCTCCCGAGGCGACTGCGAGATCGTCTACCCCGTGCATCTCAACCCCGTCGTGCAAACAGCGGCGGCCAAGGTGCTAGCCAATGCGAAAAACGTGCATCTGATCGAACCGCAACCCTACTTGCCTTTCCTCTGGCTAATGGCACACAGCCACCTCATCATTACGGACTCAGGCGGAATTCAGGAGGAAGGGCCATCCTTGGGCAAACCGGTCCTCGTCACACGGGATGTCACCGAACGGCCCGAGGCTGTCGAGGCCGGGACGGTGCGCCTTGTCGGCACCGATCGGAAGAAGATCGTGGCCGAGGCATCGCGCCTGATGGATGATCCTGCAGCCTATGCCGAGATGTCGCGGGCGCATAATCCGTACGGCGACGGCAGGGCCGCGGATCGTATCGTCCGGATCCTGTCGGGAGAGACTCCATGATACGGTCAGCGACAGTCATAGGTCTGGGCTACGTCGGCTTGCCCACGGCGGCCGTGTTTGCGGAAGCTGGCCTCGACATTATCGGTGTCGACGTGAACGAAGCGGCCGTTGCGTCGATCAACGCGGGCCAACCACATATCGTCGAACCCAACCTTGACGCCTTGCTGCGTCGGGTCGTCGAAAGCGGAAAACTGCGCGCAACGAGTAGCCCCGAACGCGCGGATGTTTACGTAATCGCTGTTCCCACGCCCTTCACCGAAGGCAAGAAACCGGATCTGACGTACATTCGATCAGCCGCGGCTGCGCTGGCTCCCGTGCTGGATCAGGGTGCGTTAATCATCCTGGAGTCGACCTCCCCCGTTGGCGCCACCGAACAACTCGCGGCATGGCTTGCCGCGGACAGGCCCGATCTCAGCTTTCCCCAAGACGCCGGGGACCTTGCCGACGTGCAGGTCGACCATTGTCCGGAACGCGTCCTGCCCGGCAAGGTGCTCCACGAGGTTGTCCACAACAGCCGCGTGATTGGCGGGATGACACGACATTGCGCGGCGCGTGCGGTCGCGTTCTATCAGATCGCCGTCAAGGGTGAGTGCCATGTCACCGATGCACGGACGGCAGAGCTTGCAAAACTGACCGAGAATGCCTTTCGCGACGTGAACATAGCCTTCGCCAATGAGCTGAGCGTGATCTGCAAGTCGCTAGACATCGACCCCTGGGAACTGATCGCCATGGCGAACAAGCACCCACGCGTGAACATCCTGAACCCCGGCCCCGGCGTGGGCGGCCATTGTATCGCGGTTGATCCATGGTTCATCGTAGACTCTGCGCCAGAACAGTCGCGATTGATCCGCACGGCACGTGACGTGAACGATGCCAAACCCGATTGGGTGGTTGAGCGCATCTCCGAAACAGCTGCGCGCTTCACGGCCCCGGTCATTGCCTGTCTTGGTCTTGCTTACAAGCCCGACGTGGACGACCTGCGCGAAAGCCCGTCGATCAAGGTCGTGCGCGAAACGGTAGCGCACGGCATCGGAGAGGTGCTTGTTGTTGAACCTTACGTGTCCACCCTGCCCTGCGAATTGGCAGGAGCCGAACACGCGGACTTCGCGGATGCCATCCGCCGTGCCGATATTGTCGTCGTGCTCACGGCGCACTCCGCGTTCCGATCAGTCCGAATCTCGGACCTAGACGGGAAAGCCCTAATCGACACCTGCGGATTGTTTCGGACCGCGGCGGGTTAGGAGGATGCGGGCGATCCATATCGTCGCCCATGTTGGCAACGAGGCGAGCGGACCGTCCTATTCGGTACCAGCCCTCGGTCGGGCCCTTGGTCGTCACGGATGCGATGTGACGCTGCTGACTCAACTGCACGAACCAATCGTGCCGTCCCAAGGGTTCCGGAACCAGTCTTTCTCCGAGTTTCCGATACCCCATGGGTTGCGTTGGTCTCCGGGGCTTGGCCGTGCGCTCCTGCAGAAATCAGCTGATGCAGACATCATCCACAACAACGGTCTCTGGCTTGCGCCAAACATCGCGTCGGGATTCGTCGCGCGACGCACGGGGAAGCCTTTGATCGTAGCCCCACGAGGTAGTCTAGCAGCCTCGGCGCTCGAGCGATCCCGCTGGAAGAAGAAGATCGCATGGCCTCTGCAAAAGGTCGCGATCGAACAGGCTGACTGCTTCCATGCGACGGCCGAGAAGGAGTACGAAGAGATCCGCGCATTCGGCCTGACGGCGCCCGTGGCTGTCATCCCGAACGGAATTGATCTGCCAGAGGTATCAACCGTAGCGCCGCGCGAGGAACGAACGCTCCTCTTTCTTGGCCGAATTCACCCGATCAAGGGTCTCGATCTGTTGCTGCAGGTTTGGCGCGACTTGCCAACTTCCACGAAGGATGGCTGGCGGCTTCGCCTGGTTGGAAAAGACGAGAACGGTCATCAGGCCGAACTCGAATCCTTTGCGGCAACCCATAATCTGACGGCTGTCGACTTTGTCGGACCGGCCTGGAACGCCGAGAAGACCAGAGAATACGCGTCAGCCGATCTCTATGTCTTACCAACCAAGACCGAGAACTTCGGCATGACGGTCGCTGAAGCACTCGCCTCTGGCACGCCCGTAGTCACGACAAAAGGTGCACCATGGGCGGGACTGGAAGACAACGATTGCGGTTGGTGGATCGATCGTTCGCACGGCGCTCTCCAGAGAACTCTGTCTAAAGCCATGGAAAAACCACGCGATGAGCTAGAGCGTCTGGGTGCCAATGGTCGCGATTGGGTCCAGCAGGCATTTGGTTGGGATCGCATCGCCGAGCAGATGACATCAGTCTACAGTTGGGTTGCCGATGGCAAGATCGGCCCACCGCCTGGCTGCGTAAGGACAGATTAGCTTCAGCCTTGGCAACTCGGACTTCACAGGATCTGAAATGCAGTGCGCGGATACAACGCTATGGGCCCTTGGGCACTCAGACAGTGTGATGCTCCTAACCCTGCGGTCCCTAGTTCGTGAAGCAGGCCTGCGATCGGAACCTCGGTGTTCGTTGTCAACGTTACATGGACCCACGCCGACCCCGAAGCGCCGCTATTGCCTGGCGAGGAGCAACAGGCCGTGTTGGCGTGCGGTACGACAAAGCGATGGTAGTCTACCCGAGCAAATCGTCGGAGAATCGCTTGATGCCGCCAAAGGCTTAATCAGTCGACACAAACCACACAACCAAGTTCACTCTCAGCACGGCCAAGAAACTGCCGGTCAGAAAAGACAGGAAGTATCACACTTCATTTTGAGTAGCTGTTTCACCGCTTTGACCGCGCTGCATCCGCTCCACCTGCTGGCGGTAAAGCAGTTGATAGAGCCCCTCCTGCTCGATCAAGTCTTTATGGCGACCGCGCTCGACGATTTGGCCCTTGTCCATGACTAAGATCTGGTCGGCGTCGAAAATAGTCGAAAGACGGTGTGCGATGGCCACCGTCGTGCGACCTTTCGCGAGGCGGGCCAATGCCTCCTGCACCACGCCTTCGGACAGGGTATCAAGTGCCGACGTCGCCTCGTCAAGCAACAAGATCGGCGCATTCCGTACAATGGCTCGAGCGATCGAGATGCGCTGTTTCTGCCCGCCCGAAAGCCGTCCCCCCGCCGAGCCTACGTTAGTATCGTAGCCATCGGGCAGTTCTATTATGAAATCATGAGCATTGGCGGCCTTTGCCGCTTCGATCATCTCGTCCTCGGTAGCGCCATCCCGGCCGAGCAAGATGTTCTCCGCAATGGTGCCGTCGAACATCTGGGGGTCCTGTGTAACCACCGCGATCTGACGGCGCACACTGTCGATGGAAAACTCGGTGATGTCCTGGCCGTCGATTAGAATACGGCCTTCCTCAGGCGTATAGAACCGATCGAGCATGGCAAAAATAGTGGTCTTGCCCGCGCCGGAAGGCCCAACCAAGGCTGTCATGGTGCCCGGCTTGAAGGTGGCGGAGATATCGGTCAACGCTGGCACGTTCGCGCCGTAAGAGAAACTGACTTGTTCCAGACTGACGTCGCCCGAAACCACGGTCAGGTCGGGCGCGCCCTCCCGAGGACGGTCTTCGCCCTGTTTGTCGATCATCTCAAAGAACATGCCGACACCGACCATCTGGCGTTGAAACTCCACATTGAACCGGGCGAGACGCCTGGCCGGCTCGTAGGCCATAATAAAGGCCGTGACAAAGCTGAAGAACTCGCCGGGGTCGCTCCCCTCACTGGTGACACGAAAGCCGCCGTACAGGATTGCCGCTGCAATGGCGAGCCCACCCAGAGTTTCCATCAGGGGCACCGTCAAGCTGGACAGACGGTTGATCTTGACCACCCGGTCTTCAACCCTCGCGATCGCCTTATTCATCTCAACCTTGCGCTGGTCCTCGAGCGTGTAAGCCTTGACGATGCGGATGTTATCTATGGTGTTCTTCAGAACCGCGAGGATCAGGCTGGCCTGTGCAACCTCGTCGAGTGCCAGGGCTTTGACCCGCCGCATGAGGTACCTCACCCCCAACACCGCCGGCGGACCAATCATCAGAGTGACCAGGGACAATGTCGGGTTCCGGATCACCATGACGGCTATCAGACAAAGCAGCGAAAAGAGATCGCGCCACAACGTCATTGCGACCATCTCGATCACCTGACGTGCGGAATTCGCGTTGATGTTAAACCGCGTCATCAACCCGCCCGCTTGCGCCTTCGTGAAATAGTCCATGCCCTGCTCGAGCAGCTGGGCATAGAACTTGCGTTGGAGCGTGGCGACGATGCGCATCGAAAGGCTGACTACAATCAGCATGTTCGTATAGGCGGCTTGGCCTTTGACGATGAAAACCGTGCCAACGGCCAGTGCCACCCACACGATCGCCGTCTGATCTCTATCGATAAATACCGAGTTGACCACGTCCTTCATCAAATAGGCGCTGAACCCGGTCATGGCCGAGACAGTTGCCAGCAACAGGAAGGACGCCAGGAAGCTCTTCCATTCGGAAACAGCATTCTCCAGCACCAGTCTGCGAACCTGTGCGATCACGTCACGATTGATCGATACCGTCAGGTGCTGCGTCCAACTCGTCTCGGTCATCTAACTCCTGCGCGCCCCTGCCCGTCCGGAAAGTGCGCGGTACCTAAACCCTAACCTGTCGGGTGTCCAGAAGGGGCGTTCCGGAGAGAGGGCTCGTCGCGAATTTGACACAAGCGCCGAGAGGAAGCTCGAATTCCGGACGGATCGGACGTCTCCAAAACACTGTTCTTTGAGATGTTCCTATACCCCACGATCGGAAAGATGGTGGTGCTGTGTCTGCGGCATGTTTGGATCCGGTTGATATTTCGGCAGTACGACATCTCCGCGCCAAGCCACTCCCATCATCTGGGTCATGTTGAAAGTCCGAGACTGCCATCCCTCCGCCTCGAAGCACTTCAACCCGGCCAGCACGGCCGGACAGAGCAGATCGTGGAAAACCACCATGGAGCGAGCAGCAAGATGCGGCATCACAGCTTTCGCGTCCAGCGTAGGACCATCGCCGTCATGCCAACCATCAATGAATGCGAAGGCCCATTTAGCCGCACGCAGAGTTTGGACCGGTTCTACCAGATTGGGCGAGAACCCCGCATACAAACGGGCAGGCAAACACCCCGGCACCCGGGCATGTACGTTCTCAAGGCTCTCAGCGATTGCAGAACTTTGATCCTGATCGGCAAGCCCTGGGTCAATGACATCGAGATCCACACCTGCGGCAAGCAATTGAGCAGTCGACCAGGCAAAGTGGCATCCGATCTCGAGCGCCGGCTCTCCGGCAAACGGCTTGGCCAGATTGTGCAAGAGCACCGCTTCCTCATAGGAAAGGACACCGATCTGTTTCTTTTTCGACCGCTGGTCAGTCCGCCAGATATGCGGTGTATTTTTGCGCAGCCAAGGCCATCCTACGGGGTTCGGATCACTGATCATCAATGATGGAAAGGCCGGCAAGAGTTCTGGATCTACCAATCCCGGCGGTGCGTAGTCATAGCGGTTCTGGACCGGCGGCGGCGGAGCGGGAGGCTTGATCCCGACATGCCCAGTGTAATCGACGGCCGAAAGCATAGGTCGGCGAGCCTGGTTGGGCATCGCATCAAAGTACGCTTCCGTCGCAGCGCGTGCACCCGCCCAATGACCGTAATCGTCGATAATCAGAACGCCACCTTCCACCAGTCTCGGGTACAGCGCCTCAAACTCAGCCAGCGTGCTGTCGAAAAAATCTGTGTCCAAGCGTAAAAGCGCGATGGCACTGGTTTTCGCCTTGGCGCAAGTCTGACGGACATCTCCTTCTACAAACGTGAACCGATCGAGAGACAGACCCGCAGCTTGGATGTTCGCTTTAACGTCTTCTAGACTGGCAGCTGCCCACATCGCAGAGTGTGCGCGATTGTCCTTCTCAGCTTCCAAAAGATCCGCTGCTTTGGCGCCGTATACATCGACATCCTGATCGCCCGGCTCAGTCATTCCCGCGAACGTATCGAAGAGAAAGATGTTGCGATCCTCGAGCCCAAAGGCTTGCGCCGCGAGGGCCATTACGATTGCAGATCCACCACGCCAGCAGCCACACTCGACAAAATTTCCTGGTCGCTCGTCCCGAGAAATATGCTCGACCGCACGCCACAGCGCGAAGCACCGCTCCAAGCTCGTCATTGTGAATGGTTTGGCGGCGTCATAGGCCGCTGCAAAACCCGCATCCTCGAGCATCCAGGAGGTCTGTTTGTTTGCAGTCATTGTACTCTCCCGGACTTCACGGCCGTGAACCGGTTAGCATATGCCGGGGCCTTTCTGAGGCTGCCCTAACGTGCCAACCTGGTCGATGCGCATCGGTTCGATATCACGAAAAATCGCCGAACGTTGGCCGGCGCGGATGACCTGAGACATCTCCCGCCGACGCTTGAAAATGATGGTGTCGCGTATTGCCACGTGGCGCCAACCTGCAGCCATTGTTTCGATGTTCCATTGCCAGTCTTCAACCGCGAAACCACGCGGGATATCGCGAATTGCATAGGGAATATCGAGATGCGCCGCGCGGGGCGCCATCGCCAGGGCGTCGTAATAATTGGTAAAATAGAACGCATAAGGGTCGAACAGCAGATCGTCCTGCGGCAGCTTCAGCACCACGTTTGCCTGCCGGTCAAAGATCCAGTTGATCTCGGGATGCGCGATCTCGCGGCGCCCATCTGCCTCCGCTTCAAGCAAGTGTGTGGCGGCCGCGACAAGCCAGTTCTCGCTCCAGATATCATCACCGTCGAGAAAAGCGATCCATCGGCCTGTGGATTGTGAAGCCATCGCATTGCGCAATTGACCTTGGTCCCGAAAACTATGAGTTGCGTTCGTCCAGCTCCGGAATTCCTCCCGGTCAAAAAAGGCCACAGTCTCAGGCGTTGGATTATCGAATCCGAACAATCGCTCGACAGAGAGACCAGCGCTTTCCGCAGCCGCGATAGCCAGGTCGGCACTCCGGATCGTTGGCCCGGCCATGACGGTTTCGCTGTGCAATGTCACAATGACGGAAATGTCGATCACACCGCCTCCTTTGTCATGAGGAAGCGGGCCAGGCCCTCGTCATATGCAGCTTTCGAGCGTTCTTTTAAGAGCCGCGTACGCATCGCATTCGCTCGTTCCCACGCAAGGTCTGGCTGCTCAAGCGCATCGCGCAAGGCCTTAACCCAACCGTCAATATCTTCGATATCTTTCTGACGATGACACAGGCCCTCGACAAGCACATCGCCGGTCCCACCAACCAGCGAGGCCACGAGTGGAATGCCGGCAGCAGCCACGTCCATCATCAGGGTCGGGACCCCTTCCCACGCAGCCGTGTAAAGCCAAACATCGCAGTCCTGCAGTGGTAGTTCTGAAAACTCGCCATAGATCCCACGCAGATTTATATTCTTAGGCAATTTCGAAAGGTCTACGTGTTTATCCAGCACCGGTTTGCCCCAAACGAGGAAGTCGCAATCCGGCATTCGACGAGCGATCTCTATAACGATATCTAATCGCTTTTGCTTATCAAACCGCCCGGCCCAATAGATCTTACGCCGCTGGTTACTGGATTTTGGTGCACGCTCGATGAGATCAGGGACGGGCGTCACTGGGGTGCGAAGCACGTCAAGCTTTGGATTATCCTCGGCGACAAGAAACCGTGTTCTTAGTTGATCACGCAGGTGGTTACTATCGGTCATCACGCCGCTAAGGTGATCGAAATAGCGGTAGAAGAAATGGACCGGATAACCTGCCTCAACCCCATCTTGATTGATGTCACTGCAGAAAAGATACGCATAGTTCGCAAAGGCATCGGCCATAGCTTGGCTGTACGAGCGCATCGTATCCCACATCAGACGGCTGTTAACATTGAACACGTGATCCGGAACGAGCGAACGCAGAAACATGAACAAGAGCAACGACCGGTGCTCCGGCCGAAGGTTGCCTGCAACAGCAGACAGATCCACATGTCGACACCCCTGAGCGAACCAGTCCGGATAATCGAGCGCTGACTGTTCGGTCCGCAGAACAACGATCTCGTCTGCCCCATATCTCCGGGCAAGAGCTCCAGAAAGCACACCGGCGACCCGGGCTGCACCACTCATGCGGCAATGGGGGATGACAACGACCGCCCTGGCGCGGCGGTGCTGGCATTGTTTGTGTAGCTCCTGCAGCGCGTTGGATGCTCGCAAAACATGGTTGGCATGGGCCGCTATGACCACCGATGCTTGGCTCCGAGATGGATGCATGATCAGTGGGTCAAGCTCCGCCGCCTTAGCGGCGAGATGCCCCAATGTGCCGCTCTCAAGCCGGGAGCTAACGTCCTTGCGCAGATTGGCCAAATGGCGCCGGGCCTGCGTCAGTGGTATGTCCTTACCCTTGAAGCGAGCGATCAGAGCTTCCTGATCAGGGATTGCTCGTAACTGTTTGCGCATTTGCCCAGCAAATTCTGCAAATCCACTGGAGTCCTTGGCGAAAGCGCTGGGTTGGACGACGATCGCATCTTTTTGAACAAAGCTAAGAGTCCCAGCCCAGATTTCTTCGAGAATGAACTTCTCAAAGACAGCCATTGGATCACTCTGGGGCTCATCCTCTCGCGTCGCCGCGAACTCGAATTCTCGTGCAGTCGGAAACGCTGCACCGGCGGCGATCCAAGCGCGAAACGCCGCGATATCCTCAAGATCCTTGTCCAGGCCGAGATGCTCGATGACATGATGGCGATCGAATAACTGACAGGAACGGATTTCCTTTGGCTTGAGCAGAATGCTGCGCAGCGATCGCGTAAAGATTTTTTTGGGCTTGGTGCTACGGGTTGACGCGCCGATTACGATCATGGCGGCAGCACGATGACGTACCTGCCACGGGGCGCTACGCAGCTCCGGCAAAAAACTTAGCCGGGCCAGCCTTGCGAGGTTCTCAATGATCGGTGGCGCGGCAGAAGACATGAGCTGGCCGTTTGCTCAGCCGCGCGAAGTCCAAGTGGATACGCATGGGATCTTGGTATGATCGGCAAGATGCGCGTACTTCTTCGCCGTCTCAACCACTTCGTCCGCCAAACCCGTGGAGAGCATTATCGGCTGAAGCCCGAGTTTCAACAGGCTGTCGTTGTGCGCTTCGAGTTCGTTTTCGGCTGCCTCTTTGCGCGGATTATCAACATAGGCGATCTCGGCGCCGGTCGCATCAGAAACCATCTGAGCAAGGTCGCGGACACGGTGCGTTTCGGTGAGTTGGTTCATAATGCGCACACGCGCGCCGGCTTCAGGCGGCGACTCTACGGCAAGGCGCACGCAGTTTGCGGTGTCCTGGATGTTGATAAAGGCACGCGTCTGCCCTCCCGTGCCGTGAACTGTCAACGGGTAGCCGACAGCTGCCTGCATCAGAAATCGATTCAGGACTGTCCCGAAATCTCCATCATAATCGAACCGGTTCACCAAGCGCGGATCACGGCGCGTGTGGGTGGTCTGTGTGCCCCACACAATGCCCTGATGCAGATCAGTGATGCGGACGCCGTCATTCTTGGCATAAAACTGAAAGAACATCGCATCCTGGGTCTTGGTCATGTGATAGATTGACCCGGGATTAGGGGGGTAGACCACCTCTATGTCTTCCCAATCGCCCGACTTGGTCTTGACCCTTATCGGCAGATATCCTTCCGGAAGCGCAATATCTGCCGTCGCATAGCCGTAGACCCCCATGGTGCCAAGGTGCACCAGATGGATGTCAAGCCCGCTCTCGACGATAGCGGCGCAGACGTTATGTGTTGCATTCAAGTTGTTATCGACCGTATAGCGCTTATGGTCAGCACTTTTCATAGAATACGGCGCAGCACGCTGCTCAGCAAAATGCACGATACTATCAGGGCGCTCTTCTTCGATCAGATCGAGAAGCTTCTCAAAATCTTTCGCAACATCTATATTTCGGAATCCAATTTCGTTGTTGGATACTTCTTTCCAGGCTTTTATCCTAGCGCCAATTGGCTGAATTGGCGTTAGGGATCCAGCTTCTAATTCTGTATCGATATTACGGCGTGCCAAATTGTCGACAACGATAACCGAGTGACCCGCAGCGGATAGCTCGAGAGTCGTTGGCCACCCGCAAAAGCCGTCCCCACCAAGAATAAGAATCTTCACAAACGTCTCCGTAACCCGCCGTCGCCCCAACTTGATCGGCCGTTCCAGACCATACAACATCCTTGGTTGTCAACGGCTCCGTTCTCAGCCGTCAGATCGCGCTTGCACAACTCGGGAGATCTTTTGAACCGTCTCATTAAAATGGACATGCGACTTCCAGCCAAGCTCCGTGCGGGCGGCGGTAACGTCAAGTACCGCAAACGGTAGATCAAACATACGGGCTGGCTTGTACTCAAGCGCCGGGACCGCACCCAGAGTTTCTCGTATCTCTGCGAGGACATCGAGCTCGGTCAATCCGCTCCCACTGCCCACATTAAAGGTTCCAGTCGGCAGTTCTGTGTTTCTAACAAGCTCGGCGGCAAGAATGCCGAATTCTTCCGCGTCAAAGTAGTCCCGCATGTTTGAACCTGATCCGTAAAGCGTCAGCGGCTTGTCCAGAAGCAAGGCTTCTATTGCAGCGGTCACAAAGCCATGGCGTCCACCGAGTTGCCAGCGTCCGACCGGATTGGCGAGACGAAGAACAGTTGCACGCACTGCGCCTTGGCTGTGGAAATACCATAAAGCCTGTTCGATCAGATGTTTGCCGAGCGCGTAAGGTGTGACCGGACTTGCCGGAGAAGATTCCAGAATTGGCTGCGTATGCCCGGCGCCATAGATTTGCCCGCCACTGGAAGTGTAGATGAAACGTGGACAACGCTGTCCCGCAGCCAGGAGGCTCAAGAGCCCGATTGCAGGTTCGATATTCTGACGAACCTCTTCGATCTCGGCCCTTACGTTCGAGGCCGGGCGTGACCGGTGCCCCAGGTGCAAAACAGCGTCGGCAGCCTGGAGGTGTTCCCGTGCCTCGTCGGTGTCGATCTCAGCTGCGGTAATCTGAGGTCCAAGGTCGGAAAGGAAACCATAGTCAGGGCGATGCGATAGCACCACGGCCGTTTGGTCCGTGCTCGCGAGCGCCTCACAAATATGCCGTCCAAGGAACCCCGTCCCGCCGATGATCGCAATCGTCATCGGGCGGCTCGGTGAGAGACGCCGATTGGCCATGCGGGATCAGAGGGGCTTTCGCAGAACCAGGACATCTTGAAAGACTGGTAAGCGGCGATATGTCTCGACGATATCAAAATAGCGGCTCCAATATGTCTCGATATAGTCGAAGCTGTAAAACACATTGCTCGAGTACGATCTCTCGTTGCGCCAGCGGAACACCATCCTATCTCGTGGCATCGGGGCAGTGCGATCGAGGTTCTTAAACTCGGGATGATTCTTCAGCGCGTTGAAAAGCGGCCAGTCTTCAGTCATTTCCTCCCAGGTCTTTTCGCTGTGGATAGTGACCCAGGCTAGGCCACCCGGGCGCAAGACACGGCGCAATTCCATCAGCCACGAGGTCTCGAACGCCTCGATATGGGTGAAGACCGAGTAGGCCGAAACTGCGTCAAGACTGTTATCCGGCAAAGGTAGCGTGGGCACCGAATGGATCTGAAAGACAATGATTTCCGGCGGTAGATACCTCTGGACCCATTCGACATGCGCTCGATTGATGTCGCAGCCGTAGGTTCGGATCTCAGGATGCTGAAAGGCAAGATGCCGGATAACCCGGCCGCTGGAACAGCCGAAATCGAGATAATCCCTGATCTCGACTCCAAGCCGCTGGGCCGCCCGCATCAAATTCGAGACGTCTCGCAGGCCGCTAGCCCAATAGCTGAAGTTATGGGGACCATAATAACCCTCGCGGTCTTTGGTTTCCGGCAGCGGCGCCAAATCCCGCGCCAAAGCCGTCTCCAGATCAAGATACAGGTCTTCTTTGCTCCAAACGGTATGACTGTCAGTCGCTCGATGGGCTGCGGCTGGCTCGAGCACGTCAAACGTTCTGTCGCCTATCGAATTCAGGGAGATAAAGTTCTCCCACACGTCCTGCACGAAAGTTACCCCCAGATCCTTATCACTGCTCGCCG
>JBHJIZ010000019.1:0-25924 GCA_050043005.1 Paracoccaceae bacterium | reverse complement strand
CATCAGGCCCCAGGCCGGTGTCGGCTCCTGCACGCCAAGGCCCAGGAACGACAGCGAGGCCTCCAGCAGGATCGCCTGACCGACAAAGGCCGTCAGCATGATCAGGAAGGGTGCCATCACGTTCGGCACCATGTGACGCATAATGATGCGGCTGTGCGAGAAGCCGTTGGCGCGGGCCGCGTCGATGAACGGGATCTCGCGGATCGCCAGCGCCGACGAACGCACGACCCGCGCACATTTCGGGATGAACGGGATCGTGATCGCCGCGATCACGAAGTAGATCGAGTAATCGTTGGGGTTCTCGACCTCCAGCCCCTGCAGCAAAGCGCGCGAGGCAATCACGATGGTCAACGCCAGGATGATCAGAGGGAATGCCATCAGGATGTCCATGATCCGCTGCAGGATCGTGTCGGTCCAGCCGCCGAAATAGGCCGAGGCAACGCCCAGGATCAGGCCGATGAACGATCCGATCAACGCGCACGAGATGCCGACGAACAGGGCCGTGCGCGCACCATAGATGATGCGCGTGAACACATCTCGGCCGAACTCGTCTGCCCCCAGCAGGAAGAACAGACCGCTGGCGTCGCTCACCTGTCCGGGGCGCGTGAACTGATCGAAAAACTCGCCCGACTCGGGGTCATGCGTTGTCAGGAAATCGGCGAAAATCGCCATCAGCACAAAGATCACAACCAGCATCAGGCCTGCGGTGCCGAGTGGCTGCTTCTTGACGAAGCTCCACATCCGTTTCCAAATCGTTGGCGGTGGCGGAAGTACGTCGTCGTCGACAGAGGTCGCGTCGGTCATCAGAGCACTCCTCAGCTATAGCGGATGCGCGGGTCGAGCCACGCATACAGAAGGTCGATCACGAAATTGGTCAGCACGAACACCAGCACGATGGTCATCACGATGCCCTGGGTCATGGTGTAGTCGTTGAACGTCACGCTATCGACCAGAAGACGTCCTAACCCATTGAGATTAAAGACCTGTTCGGTAACGACCAGCCCTCCCATGAGAAAGGCGAATTCGATGCCGATCACGGTCACGACGGGCAGCATCGCGTTCTTCAGCGCGTGCCGATTGACGATGACCTTCTCGACCATGCCCTTGGCACGGGCGGTGCGGACATAGTCCTCGCGCAAGACCTCGAGCAGCGACGACCGGGTCATCCGGGTCGCAACGGCCGAGTATCGGTAGCCGGTCGCGATCGCGGGCCACAGCAACATCGACAGGTTGTACATCGGGTCTTCCCACAGCGGTCTGTAGTCCAACGGTGGCAGCCATCGGCTGCCTGTGAAGACTTCCGAGATACTGAGGATCGCCAGAATGATCAGGATCCCGAGCCAGAAACTCGGCACCGCGATCCCGGCGATGGACACCGTTCGGACGACATAGTCGATCCAGGTGTTCTGATAGACGGCACTCAGCGTGCCCAGCGGAATCGCAATGATAATCGAGACGATGGTCGCCATGATCGCGACCTGCAGGGAAAGCTCGAAGCGCTTGGACATCTCCTCGAGCACGGGGCGTCCGGTCCACATGGAGTCGCCCAGATCGAAGGTTGCAAGGCCTACCACGAAGTCGCTGAACTGGACGACCAGCGGCTGGTCGAGGCCGAGGGTCTGCTGGCAGATCTTGATCTGCTCCTCGTCGTAATAGGCGCCCTCGCCACCGAGCTTCAGTTCGCAGACGTCTCCCGGCAGGGCGCGCAGCAGAAAGAAGATCAGGAACGCCGCACCGATCACGGTCGGGATCATCAGAAGCAGGCGTTTCAGGATGTACTGCCACATGGCGTGTCCGGTCCCCGTCGGATTGTCCGCTTATCATGGGCGGGGCGCGCCGTGCGCACCCCGCGATCTCACAGGTGTCGGGCGGGTCTCAGCCCGCCACTGCCGAACTCAGCCCTTGTCGAGCCAGATGTGGTCGAGCTGCTGGCCCAGGTAATGGGACGGTGCGATCTTCCAGCCCTTCACATAGTCCCAGTGCGGGTTGATCTTGTACCACCACAGCGTGATGAACTGGGTGGCCTTCTCGTCCAGCACGGCCTTCTCGAGCTTGCGCATGATCGCGCGTTGCTCGTCTTCCGTGCCGGCCCGCAGCAGGTCCTGGTACATCGCTTCCAGTTCCGGGTCCTCGTTCTGGGTGTAGTTGTTGCCCGAGGACGGAATGAACTTGGAGACGTCCGCGATCGGGTTGATCACCGACTGGCAGTTGAAGTCGATCGACACATCGAATTCGTACTTCTTGCGCAGGATATCGTAGAACACCGGCGACGGGTTCACCTGCTGGTCGAAGTTGATGCCGACTTTCTTCCACTGATCGATCAGCCACGTGCCGACAACCTTGTAGGGCTGGTCAACGCCACGGTTGTTGAAGCGGTAGGTTTTCGAGAAGTCGAAACCGGCTTCCTCGAGCAGACGCTTGGCTTCGGCACGGTTCGCTTCCATGTCGTCGCCATAGCCTGCCAGTGCCATCAGCTCGTCTTGCGTCGCTGCCAGCGGGTGGTTCGGGAACACGATGCCGCCGACCGTCTTCACAATCGCAATCTTCGACAAGTATTTCGAGCCGCCCCAGCGGTCGATGGCCAGCGACAGCGCCTTGCGGACGCGGACATCATCGAACGGCGGCGACTTGTGGTTCGGTGTTGCCAGCAGCACGCAGTTCCAGTCCGATTCCTGCACGACGATCTTGTCGCCCAGAGCACCGACCAGCGCGTCACGCTGCTTCGGTGGGAAGCCGCGGAATTCGATTGCTGCGCGGTTGCCCTCGATGGCCTGCACGCGGGCCGACAGCTTCGGCGCCGAGAGCGCCTTGAACCCATCCAGATATGGGCGGCCTTCGAAGTGATAGTTCTCGAACTTCTCACCCGACACGAAAGCGCCCGGCTGGTGTTCGATGAACTTGAACGGGCCCGAGCCGTTGATGTTCTGCTGGTGCCAGGTCAGACCATGGTCGGCGAGGTCCTCGTCAGCATAGATGAAGTTGAACGGCGAGGCCATCGACGGCAGATATGCTCCCGACGGGAACTTCAGTTTCATCTCGTAGGTATGGCTGTCCACGACACGGTGGCTTTCGACCATCGCGTAGAATGCCTTGCGCGAGGATGCGATGCCCTCGGGCGGATTGATGATCTTCTCGTAAGTCGCATAGACGTCGTTCGCGTCCAGTGGCTTGCCGTCGTGGAAGGTCAGGCCCTGACGGATCTTGTAGGTGAATGTCAGCCCGTCTTCCGAGGCTTCAAAGCTTTCGCAGACATCACACTCGAAGTCGTTCTCGGACGGATTGTTCGGATTGACGCGGATCAGCAGACTGTAGAACGGCGCGATTGGATGGATCATGCCGAACGTCGTCTCCTGGTGGGCGTCGTAGGACGGGATCTTCGACCCGACCACGAAGTCCAGCACGCCGCCTGATTTTGGCTCGGCGGCTACAGCCCCGGTGGCGATCGCGGCCATCGCCGTCGCGCCAATCGCGGCTTTCCAAATTTTGGTGCGCATGTAGGTACCTCCCTGAATTGCTCACCAGTCGTGGGGAACTTTGCGCGTCCCCTGTAACGCTCCCCCGGTGGACCCGGGTGTTTCGTTGATCATTCGTTGGCGACCAAGTGGCCGGGCTCTACTTCGCGGAACGTCAGCGGTTCCGGTTTGTAGCTCAGCGGGCGCACGGCCGAGGGGATCTCGTCCACCATCAGTTGGCGCTTGGCCCGGTCGGCTGTCGGATCGGCGATCGGCACCGCACCCAGAAGTTTCTGGGTGTAAGAGTGCTGCGGGTTGTCGAACACCGCGCGGCGCGGCCCCATCTCGACGATCCGGCCCAGATACATCACCGCGACCCGGTGGCTGATCCGCTCCACCACCGCCATGTCGTGGCTGATGAACAGCAAGCTCAAGCCGAACTCGTCCTGAAGATCCATGAAGAGATTGATCACCTGCGCCTGAATGGTCACGTCCAGGGCCGAAACGGCCTCGTCCGCGATGATCATGCGCGGGTTCAGGCCCAGCGCGCGGGCGATACAGATGCGTTGGCGCTGGCCACCCGAGAATTCGTGCGGATAGCGGTCGAAATGCGCAGGCTGCAGGCCAACCTTGCGCAGCAGGCCGACAACGTGGTCGCGCACGTCATTTGCCGGCATGACCTTGTGCACCAGCATCGGCTCCGAGATCGACTTGCCGACCGACTGGCGCGGATTCAGCGACGAGTACGGATCCTGGAAAATCATCTGCATCTGCGTGACCGCAGCCCGGCGCTCCAACCGGCTCATCTTCGTCAGATCCTTGCCGTCGAATTCGATCTTCCCGGCTGTCGACTTCTCCAGTCCAATCAGCGTCCGTCCGGTCGTCGACTTGCCGCAGCCGGATTCGCCCACCATCGCCAAGGTCTCGCCCGGCTTGATGTGGAAGCTGATATCTTCAACGGCATGGACGCGTGCGGTGGCGCGTCCAAGGATGCCGCCAGTGATGTCAAACCGTGTCGTCAGCCCCTCGACGTTCAGGATCGTCGCCTGATCGGCAGCCAGGTCCAGCGCCATTACGCTCCCTCCGCTTCGGCCATCTCGGCGAAGGTCCCCTTCATCTCGACACCCTGGAACTTCTCGGGCTTGTCCTTGCCCTTCATCGAACCCAGACGCGGCACGGCATTCAGAAGCGCCTGAGTGTAAGGGTGCTGCGGGCGATGGAAGATGTCGGCGGCGGGGCCTTCTTCGACCTTGCGGCCCTGTAGCATCACCATGACACGGTCGGCGACCTCGGCCACCACGCCCATGTCGTGGGTGATGAACAGAACAGCCATGCCGATCTCTTCCTGCAGCATCTTGATCAGGTCGAGGATTTGCGCCTGGATCGTTACGTCAAGCGCTGTCGTCGGCTCGTCCGCGATCAGCAGCGACGGCCTACACGACAAAGCCATCGCGATCATCACACGCTGTCGCATCCCGCCCGAAAGCTGGTGCGGATATTGCTCGAAGCGCTTGATGGATTCTGGAATGCGGACCAAGTCGAACAGCTCCAGCGCCCGACGCTTGGCTTCTTCCTCTGTGACCGACTGATGGCGCATGATCGCCTCGGTCACCTGAAATCCGTTCTTCAGAACCGGATTCAGCGATGTCATCGGCTCTTGAAAGATCATACTGATGTGGCGCCCGCGTACGTCCTGCATGCCTGTCAGCGACTGTGCGGTGATGTCGATCGTCTGCTCGCCCGAAGGCGTGAACGAGATTTTGCCCTCAGGGATGATCCCGTGCGCATTCTCGTTCAACCGCATTACCGACATCGACGTGACGGATTTGCCCGACCCGGACTCACCGACAATCGCAAGCGTCTCGCCGCGATCCACATGGAACGACACGCCCCGCACCGCTTTGACGACCTTGCCAAATTCCATTGGGAAATGGACATGGAGGTTCTCGACCTCCAACACGCGTTGGCTCACCCCCGGTGCCTCCCTTGGTACCTCTCCGTCGCGCCAATCGCTCGTCCGCCGTCTGTGGGCTGGTTCTCGATTGGCGTCTTGCTCTTACTGGACAAATAGCGCCGTGTTGGCAAGGGTCTAGGAGCGACTTTCACAGCGTGGAATGTGGTGTACCAGTACGACACAAGCGCTGCCATGTCGGTGGTCGATCCAATCTGATCGCAGTTGAAGAGGCAAGAATGACCCAATCCGAAGAGCCAACCGTCTCTGTCAGCGTCGATGCGCGCGGTATCGCAACCGTGATGCTGGATCGTCCACACCGCAACAACGCCTATAACGGCCAGATGATCGACGAGCTGCTGGCTGGCTTACCAGCACTGGCGGAAGATCCGTCGGTGCGAGTCGTGGTGCTGCGTGGCAATGGCAAGCACTTTCAGGCGGGCGCGGATCTGGCATGGATCCAGCAGGTGCGCGAACTCGACGAGGCGGGGAACGTGGATGTCTCGCGTAGAACCACGCGGGCTGTGCACGGATTGACGATGCTTGGCAAGCCGACCGTGGCTTTGGTGCATGGCGGCTGTTTTGGCGGTGGGACCGGGATCATCGCGGCCTGCGATGTTGTCATCGCGGACCGCTCGGCAATGTTCTCGATCACCGAGGCACGCTGGGGCCTGATCGCCACGCCGATTGTGCCGCAACTTCTCAGCCGGATCGGGCCGGGGCGCCTGCGCCGCTATTCGCTGACCTGTGAGCGGTTTGGCGCTGACCGCGCCTTCGACATCGGTCTGGTTGACGAGGTCTGCGATGTCGGTGAGTTGGACGAGACCGCGGCACCCATTCTGGACGGGTTACTGCACTGCCCGCCAGAGGCTTTGGCCCAGTCCAAGGCAGCGGCGTTGCAGTATGCTGGCCTCCAGTTCTCGGACGATGAGATGGAGGACATGGCCCGCCCGCATGGCCTGAAGCGGATGGGCGCCGAGGCGGATGAAGGCCTGCGCAGTTTCCTCGAGAAACGCAAGCCGTCCTGGTACCCGGGCACCGGATAGCGTTCGTGATTAAGCTTCGAGCGGTCGAGTGCGTGTTGTTACCGTTGCACGACGTTTGCATGGTCGCCAGACCGACGGTTGCACGACCAATGCGCTACGTTTGCACTACCGTTGCGGGCAGGCCCGGATATCAGCGCGATGCCGTTATCCAATCGCGTCGCGGATATTCTCGAACAGTGAGACGGCGGCCAGATCCGAGGGAATGTTGAGCGGCTCTGGGCCCGAGCAGAACCGGGCCATGACCAGCTCGGCCTTGCGGTCCACGATCAGGTTCTGGCCGTGGATGCCGATGCCCATGATGATCGGTCCCCGGTCGCGAAGCACATACCATTTCGATCGATAGTGCATTGAGATATCTTGGAAATCGGCTTTCATGGATCCGCGGTCCCACGCCCCCGGATCGCCATTCTGCTCGATGTCATCGATCCAGCTTTTCGGCACCACACCGGCCCCGTCCTCGACCAGCAACTGTCCGATCTGCGCCAGCGTTCGGGCCGTCAGGCTCTTGCCACCCGCCGTGCGTGGCGCGCCGAGCCGGTCGACCGTGATGTGCCCAGGGCTTTCTGCCTGCATCGGTTTGAGTAAAAGCTCTGAAAAAACAGAAGCATAAGGTTTGTTTGCGGCACGCTCGATGATCCATCCCAACAGATCGGTGCACGGCGAAATGTAGTCGAAATCGCCTCCGGGCGCGGTCTTGACCTCGGTCAGTGAGAGCAGGAACGATCTCAGATCCGTCTCGGTCTCGCCGGGCGCGAGTGGGTTCCAGTTGGTCGATTTTCGATAGTCGACGATTTGACCCTCGGTGGCCAGATAGTCCTCGACGAAGTGAATGCCGGACCGCATGTCCAGAAGGTCACGCACCGTCGTGCCACGGAACGCGGTGGATGCAAGCTCCGGCACGTAAGTTATTGCTTTGGCTTCGATATCCAGAACTCCGCGATCTGCGAGAATACCGCAGAGGAGCCCCAGCATAGACTTGGAAACGGACATCAGAATGTGTGGATCCTGCGCCATCATTCCATTCACATAGTGTTCGTGGACGACGTGCCCTCGATGCAGCACGACCAGTGCGTCGACATGGCAACGTGCACAAAACGCTTCAAAATCAAGCGCTTCACTGGAATAGCTACACCCCGGCATCTGGATCCGAGATCCCGACGGCAGGATCTTTGCGGCCGCTGGCTCGTTGTGCATCACAGCACTCGGCACGATCTCCGAGACATGGTGGAACGCCCAGGCATTGAATGGCGCGGTGCGCCAGTTCGCAAGGGTGACTTGGCCGCCAGTCGATGGCGGGAAACTCTGCATCAATTCAGTCATTTAAGGCTCAGTTCTTGTAGCTTTGATCAAGCCGATCCAAACGGCGGAGGAGGGCGGGCCACTCATAGACTCCGATAGGGCGGTGACCCGCCGGTGAGTTGGCCTTGAGATTTCGCTGAATTGTTGTCTCTTGCACATCGGCGGGAATCTCGACAGCGGATTGACCTGTCTGGTCGAAGGCCACCTGCATCTTGCATGCCCGCTCGGCTCGGTACATCCAGACGAAGGCCTCGGCGATCGTGCGACCCACGGTCAACAGCCCGTGATTGCGCAGGATCAGCAGATTTGCATCACCTAGGTCGGCCACCAGCCGCTCGCGCTCGCTCAGGTCCGTGGCGATACCCTCGTAGCCATGGTAAGCCGTGTGGGCGATGATCGCGAGCGCGTGCTGGGTGATTGGGCGCAGCCCCGCCTCGGCCGTCGCGACAGCTGCTCCCGCATGGGTGTGCGTGTGAAGCGCGCAGGCAAGCTCTGGCTTGGCCATATGGATCGCCGAGTGGATCACGAAGCCAGCCGGGTTGATGTGGTATTCGGTCGGGCTCAGGATCGTGCCATCTTCATCCACTTTGACCAGCGACGAGGCGGTGATTTCATCGAACAAGAGCCCGTAAGGGTTTATCAGGAAGGCGTTTTCCTCGTCAGGCACGCGGGCCGAGATATGGGTGCCAAGAAGATCGGACCAGCCGAAATGGTCCACCAGACGGTAGGACGCGGCCAGGTCCACGCGCGTTTGCCATTCAACCTCGGAACACTGTTCACGGATCTCGGATTGCACGTTCATATCTTGTCCTCCCCGGCCAATGTGACCAATGCATCGACGGCAACCACGCCGGTGGACAGCACCATGACAGGGTTGGCCTCGGCCTCCAAGACGGTCGGCTGATGGCTGGCGAACTGCGAAAGGGCGGCGACCGCATCGGCAAGGGCGTTCAGATCGCCTTTCGGCAGGCCGCGATGCCCCCGGATTGGTGCGAGACCTTTGACTTCGCCGATCATCTCATGCGCCGTCGCACGGTCGATTGGAGCACAGCGGATTGCCTTGTCATCATATAATCCAACAAGAATTCCCCCCGGTGCGAGCGTTACGACCGGTCCGACAGAAGGATCGAGTCGGTATCCGATCAGTACCTCCTGAAGGCAGTCCACCATCGGCGCAATCAGGATCTGGTCGACCACAACCCCGGGGTGATGGCGCTCGACGCTGATCTTGATGCGAAGGGTTGCCTGCGACAGTTCCTCGGCGTTTTGGATGTTCAGGATCACGCCGCCCGTGTCGGTCTTGTGGGGGACCTCGTCACTCAGCACCTTGGCGACCACCGGGTACGGAAACGGCAAATCCGGTCGATCGCCGGGCCGACAGCGGACGGTCTGCGGAACTGGCACACCGGTTGCCCCAAGCATCCGAAGTGAGGCGCCTTCGTTCAGGACCTTTGGAACGGTGTCCTCCGGCAGGCGCGCCAGCGCCGAGACCCGAGGCGCGCGCCAGCGGCAGAAAGCGCCGATTGCGTCCGCGCAGGCTTCCGGAGAGCGGAACACCGGATGTCCGCCCGCGATCATGCCGTTCAGGCTCTCGAGTGCGTCCGGTACGATGAAACAGGCCAGCGGCTTTCCGCATGTGTCTGCCTCCACCAGCGGCGGCACCGTCCGTTCCGGGCTGGAACGCCCGGACGAGCCGGACACTGACAGCACCAGATCGACCTCCTCCTGTGCGGCGACGGCCTCGATCGCGGGCCTCACGAACTCGGGTCCTGCGCCTGCCATGGTCAGGTCCACCATCGGACCGGCCGTGATGCTCAGGCCCGTCGCGCGGATTACCTCGAGAGCTCTTTTAGAAGGCGCATGGATTTCGACGCCCTCCAAGGCCAACCGATCGCACACGGTGGCCCCTCCGCCTCCGGTTGTCGTGACAACGCCAATCCTTGGCGCGTCGCCGTCCAAAGGTTTGCGTCCGCGGAACAGCATCGGCGCTTCGACGAGCGCATCAAGACAGGTGACGCGGGCAATGCCGATCTCGCGCAGGAAGGCGTCGGTTACGTCGTCCTCTGCGAGCAGTGCGCCAGTATGAGCGACCGCCATCTCTTGCCCGACCGTGGACCGGCCCAGTTTGTATGCGACAATGGGCTTGCCCGCGCGATGCGCGGCGGCGGCGAACCCTGCCAGCCCGTTCGCGTCGCGAATGGTCTCGAGGAAAAGCGCGATCACCTCGGTATTCGGGTCCGCCAGCATCATGTGACCGAGTTCCGGAACGCCAAGATCGCATTCATTCCCGACAGCAACCGTTCGCGAATATCCGATCCCGAGCGCTTTGGCCCGGCTGATCAGCCCGCCCATCATCGAGCCTGACTGAGCGATCAATGCGACCGGGCCGGGCGTGAGATCTGGTTCCTGGTAGATCGCGTTGACGGTGATCAGGGTGCTATGGTTCAGGTCGGCAATGCCCATCGAGTTCGGCCCGAGCAGGCGCATGCCTGCGCTGCGCGCAATGTCGACCAACCGATCCTGCCGGGCGCGGCCCTCGGCTCCGGCCTCGCCGAAACCATCCGCCAGGATCGATGCGACCCGGACGCCGGCATCGGCACACTCCTGCACAGCCTGCTCAACCCGGTCCTGCCCGACCAGGATGTACGCATGTTCTGGCGGCTCAGGTGCATCGTGGATCGACTTCAGAGACGGCTCGCCCTGCACCGTTTCGCGTGCCGGGTTCACGACGTGGATCTGTCCTGCATACCCGGCGCGGCGCAGGAACTTCAAAGGCCGCCCGGTCGGGGCATCGCCGCGGCTCGACAACCCGATCAGCGCCACCGTGCGCGGCGCGAACACTTGGGTCTCGAGAACGCTGATGTCCGGATCTTTCACGCTTGGGCCTCCTCGCAGGACAAATCCCATAGGAGATCGCGTGGAATTGTGAAAGCCACGGTTGCGATGTATGCGACGAAGCATGATCGATGCTGCCGATACACTTGCGATGCCGGGCCGATGGTTTGCTGAACCGTCCTTCGAGCGGACATCGCACGGTGTCGCCTATCGCGCCTTCGGTAGCGGTGAACCGCTCGTGTTGCTCCACGGTGGTGCGGGCAACTGGCTGCACTGGGTGCGCAACGTCGATGCGCTGGCAGAACAGTTTCAGGTGATCGCGATCGACCAGCCTTGCTATGGCGACTCCGACGCTGTGCCGTGGGAAACGCCGGAGGAGGAGTATCTGGCGCTTTGCCATGCGGCGGTGGACGAGATGACCGCAGGCGCGGAACGAGTCCATCTGGGCGGCTTTTCCTTCGGCGGGTACATCGCGGCTGAGATCGCTGTGCGGATGGGCGTCCGAACAGCCTCGTTGTCGATGACCGGCGGGGCCGGGTACGGACGGCCGGTCGGGCGCGGCTTTACCTTGGGTTCGCGCCGCAAACTCCGCGAGGATCTCGGCCGGGAACCGACGGATGCGGAATTGCGCGCGATGCATGGCGAGAACCTCGGCAAGTTGATGCTTTGGGACAAAGCGTTGATCGATGATTGGGCGATCGACATGCAGAAGCGCAATGTCGAACGAACGCGGTTCGACTCGCGACGCCTGTCCTGGGCCCATGGAACGCCAGGCTGCGTCGACCAGTTGTCCTGCCCGGTGATGATCCTTTACGGCGAGCATGACGCAGCATGCATTCCGCCGATCGAAGAGCGCATTGCGCGCTGCCGCGCCGTAAATCCGGATCTCGTATCTCACATTCTGCCGGATTGTGGCCATTGGGCGATGTACGAGGCATCGGATCGCGTGAACGCGCTGATGCTCGATTTTCACGGAGGTGCCTGATGCGGTGGTTGGTGGCCTTGCTCATGCTGTTGCCGTACCAAGCCCGTGCGGACGAAGAGGCCATCCGGGCCGTTGTCCTGAACAATGCGGAACACACGCTCTGGCACGAAGCAGCCCATGCGCTGATTTCGGAGTTTGAGCTTCCCGTGATTGGGCAAGAAGAAGACGCGGCTGACACCTTCGCGACGCTTTGGATGCTCGCGGACGAAGATGCCGAGCGCTTGGAGCGCCTGTTGGATGTCGCAGAGCTTTGGCTGATCAGCCATGAACTCTCCGAGGAGGGGGGCGAGGCACCGATCTACTATGGAGAACACGATCTGGATGCGCAACGTGGATTGCGCGTGCTTTGTTTCATCGCTGGCGAAGGGCCGGGACGGGCGCATGATCTGATCTCGGAATGGGGGCTTCCGCAAGACCGCGCCGAGAGTTGCGAATACGACTACGAACTGGCGCTGGAAGGTTGGGAGGCGCTGCTCGAGCCGTTCTGGTTGCCGGAGGACACGCGCCCGACGCGGATCAGGGTCCGGTACGGGCAGGGTGACAGCCCATGGCGCGAGATTCTGGAGCAGGACGGTTTGCTCGACTACGTCGCCGAGAGCCTTGCCAAAACCTACGATCTGGATCGTGGGCTGACTGTTGAAGCCAGTTCTTGCGGGGAGGCGAACGCTTTCTGGGACCCGCAGGATCGCAAAATCATGCTGTGCTACGAGTTGCTTGATCTCTACGAGGATCTGGCCCGTGTCGCGGTCGAGGGATGAGAGAGGAAAACCATGAAGATCGCAATTCTCGATGATTATCAGGATGTTGCGAAGGATATGGCCAACTGGTCAACCTTGCAGCGTGACCACGACGTGACGTTCTTCCACGACATCTACGAAGGCGTCGACGGTTTTGCCGAGCGGTTGCAGTGCTATGACGTTCTTGGCGTCATGCGGGAGCGTTCGCCGCTGAAGCGCGACCTTTTGGAGAAGCTTCCGGACCTCAAGCTGCTGGCAACGGCGGGCATGCGCAATGCCGCCATCGATCTGGACTATTGCCGTGAGCGTGGGATCGACGTTTGCGGCACGCAAAACTCGGCGCAGGCGACGCCGGAACTCGCCTGGGGCATGATGCTGGCATTGGCGCGCAACATCCATATCGAGAACGATCGGATGCGGTCGGGGTCCTGGATCACGACGCTGGGCGTGGATCTGCAGGGCAAGACGCTGGGTGTTCTCGGCCTCGGGCGCCTCGGCACCAAGATGGCGCAGATCGCGCGGGCGTTTGACATGAACGTGATTGCCTGGTCGGCCAATCTGCCCGTCGGGGACGCGGCCGAACACGGCGTTGAACGTGTTGAAAAGGAAGAGCTTTTCCGCCGCGCAGATTTCCTGCCGATCCACTACAAGCTGGGAGATCGGTCTCGCGGGCTCGTCGGCGCGGACGAGTTGGCGTTGATGAAACCGACCGCCTATCTGGTCAACACCTCGCGCGGACCGATCGTCGATACCGACGCGCTGATCACGGCGCTGGAGGCCGGGACAATCGCGGGCGCGGGCGTGGATGTCTATGACGACGAACCACTGGCGCCCGATGCACCGATCCGGCAGGCGCCGAACACCATCCTGACGCCGCACCTGGGGTACGTCACTGACGGGTGTTACCGCGCGTTCTACGAACAAATGGTCGAGAGCATCGAGCGCTGGATTGCCGGTGATCCGGTCCGGAGCCTGTTGTGAGCGATCCTCGCAAGGACGCGCTGTGGGAGCAGGGCCTGAACACAAGGCGGGCGGTTGTCGGTGACGCGTATGTCGATAAATCACTGGAAAATATGGATGATTTCAACGCGGGCCTGCAAGATTTTGTCACGCGCACGGCCTGGGGCGACATCTGGAACCGGCCTGGACTGGCGCGGCGCGACCGCTCAATCCTGAACATTGGGATGCTGATCGCATTGGGGAAGACGGATGAGCTCAAGCTGCATCTGCGCGGGGCTCTGCGAAACGGAGTGAGCAAGGCTGAGATCAGCGAATGCATTTTGCAGGCGGCTATTTATTGCGGCGCCCCGGCGGCGTTGGAGGCGACACGGGTTGCCCGGCAAGCGTTTGAAACCATGGACGAAACCTGAGCGGGAGCGGGACATGAACACCTACAAGATTGCCTGTATCCCGGGCGATGGGATTGGCAACGAAGTGATGCCCGAGGGCGTTCGCGCGCTGGATGCGGCCGCCGCTGTTGGCGGATTCAAGCTGGATTACACGCACTATGACTGGTCGTGCGAGCGCTTCAAGGCGACTGGCGCGATGATGCCCGAGGACGGGATTTCCCAGCTTTCTCAGTCGGATGCGATCTTTCTTGGCGCTGTCGGGTTTCCCGGTGTGCCGGACCACATCTCGCTTTGGGGCCTTCTGGTGCCGATCCGGCGCGAATTCGATCAGTATGTGAACCTGCGTCCGGTGCGGCTTTTACCTGGGGTTCCGTGCCCTTTGGCCGGTAAGTCCCCGGGAGATATAGACTTTTGGGTGGTGCGCGAGAACACCGAGGGCGAGTACTCCCAAGTCGGTGGCATGATGTTCGCGGGCACCGAGCGCGAGTTTGTCACGCAGCAAGCTGTGTTCACGCGCAAGGGCTGTGACCGGATCAGCCGCTATGCCTTTGAATTGGCGAAGAAAACCGGTGCGACCAAAGTCGACATGGCGACCAAGTCGAACGGGATCTTTGTCTCGATGCCCTATTGGGACGAACGGTTCCGTGCCGTCGCCGCCGATTACCCCGAGATCGAGACGCAAGAGCACCATATCGACATTCTGTCCGCGCGCATGGGCATGAGCCCCGAAAGCTTCCAAGTCGTTGTGGCGACTAATCTTTTCGGCGACATCCTGTCTGATCTAGGCCCCGGTGTTACCGGTACCATCGCCGTTGCGCCATCAGCGAATATCAACCCCGAGCGCGAGCACCCGAGCATGTTCGAACCGGTGCATGGAAGTGCGCCAGACATCGCAGGGCAGGGCATCGCCAACCCAGTGGGTCAGATCTGGTCAGGCGCTATGCTGTTGGAACATTTGGGAGAACCCGGAGCTGCGGCCAAGATCGTCACCGCCATCGAGACCGTTCTGGGCAATCCGGAGGCGCCGAAGACCGGCGATCTGGGTGGAAACGCGAAAACCACGGACCTGGGCGAGGCGATTGCAGCGCAAATTCTCGCGTGATTTCCCCGATGATTTTCTTCACGTAATTTTACATTAACCGGATATCGGGCGGGAGTCGCCGGCCGCCCGACCCGGTAGGGTGCGCAGTGCTCTCCCTACGTGTGCGTCGCTTTCCACGCCTCGTACCGCGCCGTGGTTTCCTCGTTCATTGGGTAAAGGCCGGGAAGCTTCGCACCGTGATTGGTGACCTGCTCCATGATCCAGCCTTCCTTGCGTTCCTGTTCCGGACCTTCGTCGAGCACGATGTCGAGATAGGCCGCCGGGATCAGCGTCGCACCGTCCTTATCCGCGACGATGACGTCGTTGGGGTAGACCGCGACTCCGCCGCAGGCGATCGGTTGCTGCCACGCGACGAACGTCAGACCGGCGACTGAGGGCGGGCAGGCGACGCCATTGCAAAAGATCGGCAGGCCCGTGCTCATCACGCCGTCGATGTCACGCAGTTTGCCGTCGGTCACCAGGGCCGCGACGCCCTTCTGATCCATGCGCGAGACGAGGATATCGCCGAAGATGGCCGCATCCGTGATGCCCATCGCATCGACGACGGCAACGCAGCCTTCGGGCATGTCCTCGATCGCCGCACGGGTCGAGATTGGCGAGGCCCAGGCGGCCGGTGTCGCCAGATCTTCGCGCGCCGGGATGAAGCGCAGGGTGAAGGCCGGGCCGACCACACGTTCCTGGCCATCGCGCAGTGGCAGCGTATCGCGCAGCCAAACATTGCGCAGGCCATGGCGCAGCAGCGTGGTCGTGATGGTCGCGGTCGTGACGCCCATCAGGGTGTCCTTGGCCTTCTGGTCAAGTGGCATGGTTCGCTCCTCTGTCGGTTGAGCGCACGTTTCTGTTGATGCGACATCCGTGTCAAGCACCGGGCTTGCGTTCGGCCCGGCGTTGCGAGACGGTCGTTGCATGGCCAGAACGTCCGCATTGGGGGATCTGCTGAGCACCGTTCTTGAGCGCGGGGCACGGCTGGTGGATTTCTCGGGCGAAAGCGATGGCGACGGGTTGGCGCGGCTGTGCACCGAGTTGATGTCGACGCGGGGCGAGGCGTCCGGTGTCGCGCTGGCGGCCGAGATCCTGGCACGGTATCGCGGGTTGCAAGCCGACGGGCGCTTGGCGTTCTTCCGGCATCTGGCCGAAGCCTACAATCCCGATGGTGCGGCGGTGCTGGAAGCGGCGGAGGCGTATGCCGGTGATCCTGTCCCCAAGGCGTTGTCAGCGCTTTTTGCGGCTGCCGAGCCGCCGCGGCAGGAGCTGTTCCGGCGGTTGAATCTGGCACCCGGTGGCACGGAGGGTCTGGTGCGGATGCGGGCAGATCTGCTGCCGCTGTTGCGCGCCGCGCCTGAACTGGCCGGGATCGATCATGATTTCCGGCACCTGTTGGGCTCGTGGTTCAACCGGGGCTTTCTGGTGATGCGCCGGATGGACTGGGCGACACCTGCGTCGCTGCTGTAGAAGATCATCGCCTACGAGGCCGTGCACCATATCGGCGACTGGGACGAGCTGCGGCGCCGGGTCGAGCCCGCGGACCGGCGCTGTTTCGCGTTCTTCCATCCGTCGATGCCGGACGAACCGCTGATCTTTGTCGAGGTCGCACTCACGCCGGAGGTGCCAGGCTCGATCCAGGCGCTGCTGGCGCCCGGGCGGGATGTCTTGACGCCCGCGCAGGCGAAGGTGGCGGTGTTCTATTCGATCTCGAACTGTCAGCCGGGGCTGGCGGGCGTGTCGTTCGGGGCGTTTTTGATCAAGCAGGTGGCACAGGATCTGTCGGATGAGTTGCCTGGGCTGGAGACGTTCGTGACCTTGTCGCCTGTGCCGGGCGTCACGCGTTGGCTGCGGGCAGAGGCCGAACACGAGCCCGAAGGCCGGGCGGCCGGCGCGGTCGCGGATCTGGACGCGCCCGGCTGGCTGGATCGTGCCGACGCGGCAAAGGCCGACGTGATGGGGTTGGCCGCGCGCTATTTCCTGGAGGCCAAACGGCCGGATGGACAACCGCCGGACCCGGTGGCACGGTTCCACCTGGGCAACGGCGCGGAACTCGAGGCGATGCACTGGATGGGCGATATCTCGGAGAAGGGGATCGCGCAGGCCGCAGGCTTGATGGTGAACTATCGCTATCGGCTGGACCGGATCGAAGCGAACCACGAAGCCTATGTGACGGGTGGCGAGATCAAGGCGTCGCGCACGGTGCGGGGGTTTCTCTAACGGCGTACAAACAGTTCGGATCGACATGGATCAACGCCCGCCCTTGGAGGTCGAGCGCCACGCGGCGAGGCGATGTGGAAAGTCCGATCATCGTGAAGCTTGAATCATCGATGTTTGCGCATTGGCACGGCTACGGTGCCTTGACTGCAGATGTCTCATCGCGTTCCTGATTGCCGCCCCCTATCCAAGACCAGGCAATACCGGCATTGTGCGGCCAAACCGATAAGGGAGGCCGGAATGTCCGAGATGTATACAAGCTACGATCTGGTGGAATTCGACAAGCCGCTGCAAGCGCGGCAGCGACCGATGCCCGTGCCAGAGGGCACCGAGGTGCTGGTCCGGGTGCGCCGGTCCGGTGTCTGCCACTCTGACCTTCACATTCAGGAGGGCTTCTTCGACCTCGGTGAAGAGGGCAAGCTGGACATGGCCGAGCGCGGCATGAAGCTGCCTCAGGCGCTGGGCCATGAGTTCCTGGGCGAAGTGGTTGCTGCAGGACCAGATGCCGAGGATGCACCGATCGGCAAGACGATGATGGTACACCCCTGGATCGGTTGCCTTCAGCCGGACTGTGTCGCGTGCTCGAACGACCGGGAGAACGATTGCACGAAGATGCGTGCCTTGGGCGTGGTCCGCGATGGTGGGTACGGCGAGTATGTCGTGGTCGATCATCCTCGGTTTCTGGTGAACATCGACGGTCTGGATCTGGACACGGTGACGCCGTACGCGTGCTCTGGCGTGACGGTCTATTGCGCGCTGAAGAAGGTTGATCCGGCGCTGATGAACCCGGGCGAATGGCTGGCCGTGATGGGCACCGGCGGGTTGGGTCTGAACGCCATTGCGATTGGCAAGGCCATGGGGTTCGAGAAGATCGTGGCCTGCGACATTGACGATGTGAAGCTGCAAACGGCGGTCAGCATGGGCGCCGACGCGGTGCTGAACACGACGCGCGAGGATGCGCTGGAGGAGCTGCGCAAGATCACGGACAACAAGCTTCTCGGCGTGGTCGATACGGTCGGCGTTCCTCAGACCTCGCGCTTGTCAGTTCATGCGCTGGTCAAGATGGGCCGCTATGTGATCGTCGGCCTGCATGGCGGCGACTTCAAGATGCCTTTGCCCTGGTTGCCGCAGAAGGCGCTGACGGTGCGCGGATCCTATGTCGGCTCGTGCAAGGACCTGAAGGAACTGATCGATCTGGTGCGGACCGGAGACGTCAAGGAGATCCCGGTGCAGACGCGGCCCCTGTCCGCAGCGTCCGAGACGTTGGAGGATCTGAAGGCCGGCAAGATCAACGGGCGCGTCGTGCTTACCACGGACTAGCTCCGCGCCGTGAATGATGCGCCGCAGCATCGGATTATGCTGCGGTGCAAAATTCGACCTTGAACCTCTGGCACGAAGCGGCCATCTTCATCCCGAGGCACGGCGAAGAGCGTGCTCTTGCTCCGACGGGAGGAAGATGTCCTGAGTGTTTGGAGGTCTTCTATGGGACGCTTGACGATGATTGCCGCGGCCGGGGCAGATCCCTCGGACGAACGCTCTCAGGCATTGCTGAATGCGCTGGCGGCGATGCGGAGTTCGATGGAGATCCTGCGGGATACACCGGACATCACGCCGGACGAGAGAACCATGTTCGCCGGGATGGCGCTGACCGAGGAGGCGAGGGTCGAACGCCTGTTGCATGAACTGATGGCGGAGCGCGGTACGCAATCGTGAGCCGCTGATGGCTGGCGCTGTTAGCGAAGTTCGATATGTATCCGGGATCTTTCCTCGATTACGGAGCCCGAAATGCCAGCCCTGACCCCTGGACAACCTTTCCCAATCATCGACCTGCCGCGCGTTGGCGGAGGCCGCGTGACCAATGCCGCCTTCGATGCAGGTTTCATGACCGTTTTGAACGTGTATCGCGGTCTGCATTGCCCTCGTTGCCATGCTCAGTTCGATGACTTCATCGCGCATAAGGCCGATCTGGATGCTGCAGGCATCAAGATCGTCTCGATCTCGACCGATCCACAGGAGCGCGCCGAGCAGGCCGTGGCCGAATGGGGCCTGGGCGATCTCGAAATCGGATATGATCTGACGATCCAGGCTGCCCGCGCACTGGGCCTGTTCATTTCCGAGGCGATCCGCGAGGGCGAGACCGCGCAATTTGCCGAGGCGGCGGTGTTTTTCGTACGCCCGGACGGCGTTCTTTGGGGATCGTCGATCAACTCTTTCCCGTTCTTGCGACCGACGGCCGCGATGATCGTGGATGCAGTGTCGACGGCAAAGTCCCGAAATTACCCGCCGCGCGGCAATCTGGCCGCCTGATACCCGAACTTTGGTCCGGGTGTCGCGTACCGCCGCCCGGATCTCACGAAGCCTCACGAGATCGTTATTAAAATTATTTTTGACAGTTAAGTTGACATGCCTTTTGCGGGCGCTTATCTCTGGTTCACCGAACGAAACACCAGAGATTTTTGGACCAAAGCCATGACGCGCATCTCGATCAAGAACAACTGCAAGGGCATCATCAAGTACTTCAATAAAGCCCGCGCGACCGGGCTGATCCGGATGGATGATGGTCAGGAATTCTACGTCAACCGTCGCCGCGAAGGTGACGGTGACCGCTTCGACAAGGGCCAAAAGGTCAAGTTCAGCCTTCACCTGGCAGACAAGGGCGCTGCTGAAATCATCGACCTCCGCCCCGCCTGATCCCCTCATGGCGGTGGCGTGCGCGGCTGGGTTCGCCGCGCAGGGGGCCGGGCGCGGTCCGGAGCCCGGGGGTGTCTTGGCATGGGAGCCGGGCACCGGGCCGCGTCCGAACTCTGTTCGCGTTGTCTGAACTCAGACGACGAACAACAGGATTGCAGCGACGATCGTCGCGATGCCGACATACTCCCGGACTGAAATCCGTTCACGGAAATATAGCGTCGAGAGAAGGACCGTGAAGATGACCTCGGTCTGACCGGCGGCCTTGACGTAGCTGGCGTTCTGCATCGCCATGGCTGTGAACCATCCGATAGAGCCCAGCGCCGAAGTAATCCCAATGAACAGGCAGGGCCTCATCGCGCCGGCCAGTTTGCGGAACTCCTGTGGTTCGCTCATGGCCAGCCAGATGCCGAGCGCGAAAACCTGCATCGACGTGACGACGACAACCGACCAGGCGCCGCGCCAGATGGTCGAACCTTGCTCGAGTACAAGACTGGCTTCGCGCAGAAAAAGATAGCTGAGGCAGAACAGGAAACCGGTCGCCAATCCGATCAGTGTTGCCTTCGAGAAGACAGCCTTGAGGATGCTGCCCGTCAGGGCTTGCCGTGCCTGCGCCGCCGACATCAAAAACACGCCGACCAATGTGAGCGCAATCGCAATCCAGCCGGTCACCGAAATGACCTCGGAGAACAGCACGGATCCGACCAGTGCGGCCTGCATGATGTCGGTCTTTGTGAGCATCGTCCCGACGGCGAAGTTCGACAGCCGGAAGAGAACGATCAGCAGGTATGTCGCGACCACCTGTGTTGTCGCCGTGAGTGCACAGTGGACGAAGTAGATCGCCGGAAAGTGCGGCACGCCCAGGCCTTCGGTCTGAATGACGATCCAGAGATAGATGACCATGAACGGCAGCCCAAAAAGAGACCGGACATAGGTTGTCATCCAAGTGCTGAGGTGCGCGTTCAGCGATTTCTGAGCGGCCGTCCGCACAGCCTGCATCAGGCCTGCCATCATGGCGATCGGGATCCAGATCAGCTCCATGTGCCTGATTTCCTTCGGGCGTATTCGCTGCGGGGCTTAACACGGGCGCGATTGCGTGCTGTGTGGAACGTGGCGGGCGCGCCGGTTCATCAGGGAGGCGATGCGATGCGGATTGGGTTCATCGGGATAGGCAAGATGGGGGCGCCAATGGCCTTGCGTCTCGCAGGGGCTGGGCATCCCGTCACTGTGTTCGATTCCTCGCAGGAGGCGGTGTCCGCGATTGCCGGGACCGAAGGCATCACGGCGGCGCCGACGCTGGAGGATGCCGTGCGCGGTGCCGAAATCATCGTGACCATGTTGCCGAACGGCGCAATTGTGCGTTCGGTGGTCGAGGCGTGCATGGCCGCGATGGCGGACGGTGCAGTACTGGTCGATATGTCGACGTCCTATCCGCTCGAGACGACGGCGCTTCGGGACGCGTTGCCCGAGCGGATCGCGTTGGTCGATGCTCCGGTCTCCGGCGGGGTCTGGCGCGCCGAGATCGGCACGTTGACGCTGATCACCGGGGGTGAGGAGGCTGTGGTCGACCGGATCGAGCCCGCGCTGTCGGCGATGGGTACGGTGGTGCGCACCGGAACGCTTGGGTCCGGGCACGCGATGAAGTTGTTGAACAACTATCTGTCAGCGTCTGGCCTTGCGGCGGCGTCCGAAGCCGTGCTGATCGGAAGGAAATTCGGGCTTGATCCGGCCGTCATGGCGGATGTGTTCAACGGATCGACCGGCATGAACAACGCGACCAAGGTCAAGTTGAAGCAGCATATCAACAATGGCGCATTCGCGACCGGGTTCACGATGGGCTTGATGAGCAAGGACCTGACCCTGGCACGCAAGCTGTCGGAGGATATGGACGTTGGCGCGAAAGGTCTGTCGGCGATGCAGGAGCTTTTTGCCGAAGCGGTGGATAATCTCGGTGAGAATTCGGATCACTCCGAGATCATCAAGTTGCTCGATCGATCGACCTGATCGACCTATCCGACGTGGATCACAGGCCCGCGCCTGACTTGGAAGACAGGTGCGGGCCTTTGACTGGGCAGCCTACGCCGCGAGCGAGGATGCTCGATTGTGGCCAATCTTTGCAGTGGACGCGCTGAAGTAGCCAAGAACCTCGGCCAGATCTTGCGCTTCCCGGGACATCGTCTGGGAATTCTCGAGGCTTTCCTGCGCCGCAGACGTGTTCTGCTGAATGACATTGTCGAGTTCGCGGATCGAATCGTTGATTTGCGTCGCGCCGATGTCCTGCTCGCGCATCGCGGTCGAGATGTCGGCGACCAGTTCCGAGGTCCGCTGAATGTTGGGCACAAGTGCGTCCAGCATCTGGCCTGCCTCGGTCGAGATCGTCACGGTGGCTGCAGCGCGCTGCTGAAGCTCCGTCGCAGCGCGCTGGCAGCGCTCTGCAAGTTTGCGAACCTCGGACGCGACCACGGCGAAGCCTTTGCCATGCTCGCCGGCGCGGGCGGCCTCGACCGCGGCGTTCAACGCCAGCAAGTCGGTCTGGCGCGCGATTTCCTGCACGACATTGATCTTGTCCGCGATCTCCCGCATTGCGTTTACAGTCTTTTCAACCGCTTCGCCGCCCTTCGTGGCATCGTCCGCGCATTGCGAGGCGATCTTTTCGGTCTCGCTGGCGTTTTCCGCGCTTTGACGAATGTTCGCACTCATCTCATGCATTGCCGCCGACGCTTGCTGGGCTGCACTTGCCTGGCGATTAGCGCCATCGTTGAGCTGGTCTGCGGTCATGTTCACGGCGGCCGCGCCGTTCGAGACGTTGGACGAGGCGTAATCTGCCTTGCCAATCACGTCGCGCAGCCGGTCGAGCATCTTGGCGAGCGCATTTCCGAGCGCGTCATTCTCGGACCTGGCATGAACCTCGGCAGACAGGTCGCCCTTTGCGATCCGATCGGCAGCCTCCGCCAGTTCATCATTCGCGTGAGCAATGTCCCGAACCGCGTTGATCATGCCCCCGATCTCGTCCTGACGGTCCGTTTTTTCGAGGCTTTGGCTGCTGTCGCCCAATGCCAGTTTCTTCATGACGCTGGTCATCTCTGCGATGGGGCGTCCGATAACGCGTGTCAGCAACAGACCCGCCGCAGCCGAGAAAATCAGCATGATGCATGCGCCAGCAATGATTGCCACTTCGGCGGAGGCTGCTGACGCAGTCTTTTCGGCAGAGCGAACGTCGAGCAGCGCGCTCTCGGCGGTCATGAACTCGGCATGGGCTGCGCGAATCGAGTCCATGAGCGTCTTGCCAGCGCCAGAGGCTTCCAGAGACCGTGCCTCCTCGATCGTATCTGGGGATCCCATCAGCGCGATTTCCTGTTCGGCGATCCTGGTTCGCCATTCCTCTTCCGCCGCTTTAATGTCCTGCAAACGCTGCTGCTGGGCCGGATTGTCCGACGTCTTGCCCAGAAGATAGGCGATCTCGTCGGCAAAGCCGGCCTTTCCTGCAATGTATGGTTCAAGGAACTTCTCATCACCGGAAATGAGGTAGCCGCGCACACCCGTTTCCTGGTCTATCACAGACGCGAGAAGCGTGTTTCCATGCTTCAAGACATCGTAGGTGTGCGTGTTCCAAGCATCGGCACGCTTGATACGTTCCATGCTGAAATACGTTGCCGCCGACACCGATGCGAAAATCAGAATCAGAATGGTGAATGATGACGCAATCTTTGCACCAATGCCGATACGGTTGAGCATGATGACCTACTCCCGAGAGTTCCAAGCTGCATGAACGAGTAGCAGCGAAGAGTAATCCGGGAATTAAGCCTGGTCGCGGTTTGCCCATCGCATCGAGAGCGATTTCGTCGCACCCTCAAGCGGCTTCTTCGCTCGCCATGAACTGCAGTTTCGCGAGCCGGGAATAGAGCCCGCCATCGCGCAGCAGGGTCTCGTGATTGCCCGACGCGACTACCCGTCCACCGTCCAAAACGAGGATCCGGTCAGCACGCTTTACGGTCGCAAGGCGGTGAGCGATCACCAGGGTCGTGCGCCCTTCGCTCATGGTCTCGACGGCTTGCTGCACGGCGCGTTCGGATTCGGCGTCGAGCGCCGAGGTTGCCTCGTCCAGCAGCAGGACAGGTGCATCGCGCAGGATCGCCCGGGCGATTGCGATGCGTTGCTTCTGCCCGCCCGAAAGCAGCACGCCGCGTTCGCCGAGATAGCTGTCATAACCGTCCGGCAATGCACGGATGAAGTCGTCGGCTGCGGCGGCGCGGGCGGCGGCGGCTATGTCCGTGTCCGAAGCGTCGGGACGTCCGAACAGGATGTTGGCGCGCACGCTGTCGGCGAAGATCACCGGTTCTTGCGGGACGAGGGACATCCGGGCGCGCAGGTTGTCGAGCCGGGTGGTATGGATCGCCGTGCCATCCAGCGTAATCTCGCCCGATTTCGGATCGTAGAACCTGAGCAGCATCTGGAAGATGGTGGTCTTGCCCGCTCCGGACGGGCCGACCAGCGCGATGGTTTCGCCGGGAGCGATGTCGAAGGTGACACCGTTGAGCGCGGGCGCGTCCGGGCGGCTGTCATAGGCGAAGTGCACGTCGCGAAAGCTGATCGCACCTTGGGCAGGCTCGGGCATGGCGACAGGTGCCGGCGGATCCTTGACAGGGTTCTCCATGGCCAGCAGTTCGACCAGGCGCTCTGTTGCCCCGGCAGCGCGTTGCAGTTCGCCCCAGACCTCGGACAACGCGCCGACAGCCCCCGCCGTGACGATCGCATAGATGACGAACTGCGTCATCAGGCCGGGGCTCATTGTGCCGGCGATCACGTCGCGCGCGCCCATCCAGCCGATGCCGACGATGCCGGAGAAGACGAGGAAGATGACACTCGCGGTGAGCGACGAGCGCGCCCGGATCCGCTTGTGCGCCGCGTCGTAGGCGGCCTCGCCCCGGTCCCGGAAGCGGTCATGTGACAGGCCGACATGGGTCATGGCCTGGACGGTCTGGGCAGCCTGCAGGATTTCGCCCGCCGATGTTGCACTGTCGGCGATCAGATCCTGGCTGAGGCGGGACAGTTTCCGGACCCGGCGGCCAAGGATCAGGATCGGGAAGACGACCAGCGGCACCAGAAGAACGGTCAGCGCCGTAAGCTTCGCCGAGGTGAAGAGCATGAAGACCAGCCCGCCGACGAACAGCAGGATGTTGCGCAGCGCAATCGAGGCCGTTGAGCCGACAACCGACTGCACGACCGAGGTGTCCGTGGTCAGGCGGGTGAGGACCTCGGCAGTCATGACTTTTTCGAAGAACGCCGGGCTCATCACCGCGACGTGGTCAAAGACGGCCGCGCGAATGTCGGCAATCACCCGTTCGCCGAGGCGGCTGACGAGATAAAAGCGCAGGCCGGTCGCGATGGCGAGTGCGGCCGAGACGCCGATCAGTGCGGTGAAGTACTGGTCGATCAGGTCGTAATCCGAGGCACCGAAACCATCAATCACACGGCGAAGCGCTAGCGGCAGAGACAGCGTCAGCGCTGCTGCGGCGACAAGCGCGACACAGACGCCGATGATTGTCCAACGGTACGGACGCAGGTACGGCACCAACCCGTTGAGAGGTCCGATCTTGGCCGATTTCGCCCGTTCCTGCTGCCCGTTTGGTTCCGGCACGCTGCCCCCGCCTGAAGATTTTCAGCCTGATAGCAATGCGGTCCGACCTGCTCAAGGACCCTAAAGCCGCATCGGACATCGTGGTGCGCAGGTACGGAATCGACAGTGATATGTCGAAAAGGACCGGGCAATGCACGCTGGGTTATGGCAATGAAGCGGCGACGCCAGATCAGAGCAATCGCGCATCTGCGCAAGAAGGGTATCAAGTGTTCGACCCAACGCATTCCGCCCGGCATAGCCGGGCAGTGCCTGACCTCCGCCCAGAAGACGCGTTATCCAAACTGATCAGCGGCTTGGGGCATAATGCAACGTCGGCGTTGGCCCTGCATAAGCCAATCGCGCCGCACCGTTCAGTTCGGAATGTGCCGTACCAGCGCCGCGCACCTTCATCTCGTCAACTATCTTACCAGAGCGACTGATCCGATGCGTCTCCTGATCTCCTTCATCGCGCTGTTCCTGTCCGCGCTGTTCATCCAGTTCGGGTCCGGTTCGTTGGGGCCGCTCGATGCGCTGTCGGGTGCCGCCTATGGCGGGAGCAATGCCGAGATCGGCATGCTCGGCGCAGCCCATTTCGCGGGGTGCTTCATCGGGTGCTGGGCAATGCCGCGCATGATTGGGCAGGTGGGCCATTCGCGCGCCTTTG
>JBHJIZ010000018.1:0-4195 GCA_050043005.1 Paracoccaceae bacterium | reverse complement strand
GAGCTTCCGTCGGTGACGCCAAACGCGCGCGCCAAGGCTTGACCCGAGCCTCGGATCCACCCTACCTGCCTGACATGACTGAGCCCTTTCACATCATCGGCGGCGGGATGGCCGGGTGCGAGGCCGCCTGGGCTGCAGCACGCCTGGGCGTGCCGGTCGTGTTGCACGAGATGCGCCCGCATCGCGGTACGTTTGCGCACCAGACGGATGGGCTGGCGGAACTGGTGTGCTCGAATTCGTTCCGTTCCGACGATGATCAGAGCAACGCTGTTGGTCTGCTGCATTGGGAGATGCGCAAGCTTGGCTCGGTGATGATGGAGGCCGCCCTGCCCGCCTCGGTCCCCGCAGGAGGCGCATTGGCAGTGGATCGAGAGGTCTTCTCGGCGGAGGTGACGGCGCGCCTGGAGGCCAATCCGCTGATCATGATTGAACGCTGCGAGATCACGGTTCTGCCGCCCGAGGACTGGTCCTCGGTGATCATCGCGACCGGACCGCTCACATCGGATCCGCTTGCCGATGCGATTGCGAAATTGACCGGCCAGGACAGTCTCGCCTTCTTCGACGCCATCGCACCGATCGTCTATGCCGACAGCGTGGACATGTCGAAGGCGTGGTTTCAGTCGCGTTACGACAAGGGCGAGACCGAGGAAGAGCGTACGGCCTATCTGAACTGCCCGATGGACCGTGACCAGTACGAGGCGTTCATCGATGCGTTGCTCGCCGCGGGGAAGACCGAGTTCAAGGAGTGGGAAGGCACGCCCTATTTCGATGGCTGTCTGCCGATCGAGGTCATGGCCGAGCGCGGGCGCGAGACCCTGCGCTGGGGACCGCTCAAGCCTGTTGGCCTGACCAATCCACACGATCCGACGGTGAAGCCGCATGCGGTCGTGCAGCTGCGTCGCGACAACAAGCTCGGCACGCTCTACAATATCGTCGGGTTCCAGACGAAGATGAAGTACGGCGAGCAGGCGCGCGTGTTCGGCCTGATCCCCGGTTTGCAGAACGCCAGTTTCGCCCGGCTCGGCGGGATCCACCGGAACACGTTTTTGAATTCCCCCACGCTTCTGGATGCCGAAATGCGCCTCCGCGCGCAGCCTCGCCTTCGCTTCGCCGGACAGCTCACGGGCGTCGAGGGCTATGTCGAGTCCGGCGCGATGGGTATCCTGGCGGGGCGCTTCGCGGCATTGGAACGACTAGGCGTAACGGCGATACCGCCCCCGCCAGAAAGTGCCCTGGGGGCTCTGCTGAACCACATCACCGGCGGCGCTGAGGCCGAAACCTTCCAGCCTATGAACGTCAACTTCGGCCTGTTCCCACCGCTGGAAGACGCGCGCAAAGGCCGCCGCGGCAAGCAGGATCGCAAGCACGCTTACACTGATAGGGCGAAGATGGCCCTTCAAACATGGTCTAACGTTGAACCATCGCCCTGAGGCCCGCGACATTGGTGGTGGCAAAGCCCTGTTCGATTGAGCTACACCTCAGCTACGAATAACCGCCGACCGCGTGTATTTCCGAGCGGTCACCGCACTCAAAGCTTTTTTCAAGGGGTTGAACCACATGTTCTCAATCAAGACGTTCATGACGAAAGTTGAGGCCGTAAACTCGCATTTCGAACGCCACAAAACCAGTTCACTGCACAACCTGATTGCGCTGATGAACAAGAATGAACCGCGCATCAAGGTCCTGGATGCCATCGGTAAGTTGCCCAAGAACAAGGCAACCAAATATAAGACCGCGCTGGACTACGTCGACGATGAATACGACAAACCGGCGGTTGTCGTGCCGGTTTGGACAAAGCCCGTCGTCAGCCAGCCAACCTTCATTGGATTGCCGCCGCCGCCACTGCCGACGATCGTAACACCGCCACCTTCAAACAAAACGTTCGAGCAAATCGCGGGGCAACTGGGCATGACCTACAACCGGTTCGAGCAGGCGAATTCAAAGTATCTCGATGCAAATCCAGACGGATTTTGCGCAGCGGCGTCGATGGCGTTCTGTAAGACGAAACGCGACGACCCGGATCGCGAGTTCAACTATTTCTCGAACAAACCCCGTTCGACAGAGGCGGACAAGAAACGACGCGACATTATCACGGATCTCTATGCAGACGAAGGCGTCATGCCGCAGCTCGCCAAGATAAAAGGCACGCTTGAAACTAAATACAAGATGACGTTCTACGGCCAGACTGAAAAACAGAATGCATCGATCAAGAATATCTACTTTGATACATATAACAAAGGTCAAGGGCAGTTCATTTTGTTTATGTGTATCTTTAAAAGTGGCATCGATACCGATAACCACTTTATGGCAATTTCACTCGGCAGCAAGGTCTGCTCTTTCTTTGACCCGAATGAAGGTGAAATTACCGGGCCAATCGGAAAATACTGGGAGATGCTCTGGACGATCTTTGATCAGGGTGACTTAAAATGCTACATGCCTGATAATATTACCTCCACTCAACACTACTACAAACATCCGTAGATCTTTCCGGAAATGATCGAACGGATATGCAGTTGATTAACTGACCCGTCCGGCTACGCTGCTCCACGGGGAGGCATGCATGGCTGGACGGACATATCTCGACAAAGCCTATGGGCTGGGCGATGCGGAGTCGACCAGGGCATTCTATGCGGACTGGGCAGCAACTTATGACGCCGAGGTCAAGGCGAATGGCTATGTGACCCCCGATCGCTGCGCGAAGGCGTTGGCAGGGGCGCGCGCCGATCCAGGCGCACCGATCCTGGACATTGGTTGCGGGACGGGGTTGTCGGGGATCGCCTTGCGCGAGGCTGGGTTCACGACGGTTGACGGAACCGATCTCAGCCAAGAGATGATCGACATCGCGACCCATCGTGGCGACATCTACCGGGAACTGTTCCTGGGTCTGGCCCGCGATCCGCTGCCAATCCCGCCGGGGCAGTACGACAATGCCGCCGCGATCGGTGTGTTCTCTCCCGGTCATGCACCGCCCGAGACCATGGATATCGTGATGGGCTTCCTACCCAAGGGCGGGTGCTTTGTCTTCTCGCTGAATGACCACGCATTGGAGGATCCGTCCTACGCCCGGAAGATCGAGCAGGTCATTGCGGACGGGACCGCCGAGCAGGCGTTTCGCGAGCATGGACCTCACCTGCCGGGCATCGGGCTCGAATCGACTGTCATCGTGTTGAGGAAACTGTGAAGGGGCTCGATGGCGCCTACTCGCTGACCACGACCGAAGAGGCCAAGTCGTTTTATGATGGCTGGGCCGCAGGGTACGAAGACGAGCTTGCGGAGAATGGATACATCACGCCGCAACGCTGCGCCGAGGCCTTGGCGCAGCACGCGTCAATGCCCTGGGCGCCCCTGTCCGAGTTCGGGTGCGGCACAGGCCTGGGCGGGCTAGCACTGAAGGCCGCCGGGTTCGAGAGCATCGACGGTTACGACATCTCGGAAGAAATGCTGGCAAAAGCCCGCGCGAAGGATGTCTACAACGTGCTCGGCACCGTCGACCTGTCCCAGCCACTGGATGGGTTCGAGCCCGGCACCTATCAGAACGCCGCTGCCATCGGGGTGCTGAGCCCTGCTCACATGCAAGCGACCGTGATTGACGAGATCCTGAACCTGCTCCCGGAAGGCGGTTGCTTCGTGTTCTCGCTGAACGACAAGAGCCTCGCCGACGGCAGCATGGAAAGCCGCATCCTCGCGCTGACCGAGTACAATGTCGCTGATCTGCTGTTCAAGGATCATGGCGCGCATCTGCCGGGCATCGATCTGCAAAGCACCGTCTACGTTCTGCGCAAACGCTGAGCGGACACGCCCGTCCTTATGATGACTGCACGGCGCGGCGCATGACCGCTCGCCAAGTGGGCGTCCGCGGCGTTAAGGGCACTGCCATGAGATCCCTCGGCGCTACCACAGTCCTGATCTACGCAGCCGATAACGTACAGAATCTTTCGCACATTTGACCGGTACAACGGCTCCTTTCAGACTGACTGAGAGGAGCAGAGAATGGAAGATGATGAGAAGCCCAAACCAATGGGGCAAGTGATCCAGATTGATGAAGCACGGATCATGGATCATCTCGGCGAGATGGTCCGAGGCACCGTCGAAGAAGCCCTGAACGCGATGTTGGATGCGGAAGCAGATCAGCTCTGCGGTGCTGGACGCTACGAACGTACCGAAGGCCGGCGAGACACGCGAGCTGGCAGCTATG
>JBHJIZ010000017.1:0-8526 GCA_050043005.1 Paracoccaceae bacterium | reverse complement strand
ACGACAACGTGATGTCATCGAGGCGCGGGCCGTCGAGCTACTCTCGGAACTCAGAGACTATCAGGTACTCACGACCATACCCGGGATCGGTCCGATCAACGCCATGACAATCCTCGCCGAAGCCGGTGATCTGCGCCGCTTTCGCCATCACCGGCAGTTCCTGAAGTTCTGCGGGATGGACCTCGCCACCGTCCAGTCAGGCGTCGCCCATCGGGCTTGAACCGGTGGCGCCTTCGATGGGCAACTCCGCGGCCAAAGCCGGATCTCGAAGTATGGTAATGCCCGACTGCGCCGGACGCTCTGGATGGCCGGGCAAACCGCCCTATTGAAGAAGACCAACAGCTTCCGCGACAAGTTCGAACGCTACATCTCGAAGGACCGGCACAATGCCCATCTGCGTCGCAAGGCATACACTGAAATCGCGGCCAAGATGGCGCGCACCGTACACGCCGTAATCAAACACGGCGAACCTTATCGCCCCTTCTTCGAGGGGGCGAGCCTAGGCGGAAGGACCTCTCTCTCTGACATGAGCCTTGGAGGCAGGTATCTGACCTCGTAGATAATGTTCGGGCCCTCTGCTTGGGATCTGGGATTTCGTATTGAGGACAGTGAGGGCCGCCATCGCGCGTACCCTGTGTTTGCTATGGAAGAGATCAATTCTTGACGGCAGAACCCGTCTGGATAACCGTATCAAGGTATCTGGACTACCGGATGCCTAATGACCTGCTGACCTAAGCAGTCAGATTTTCCCGACATAGGACGTTGTCGCTGAGCAGCTTGGGTTTGTGCCGGACCGTTGCACTGGCGCAGCCGGATGCCTTGAGCGCCAGTTCCAGCGTGTCGGTGACGTCACCGGCCTTCCCGTTGGTGCAGAGCTTCCACGCGACGATATAGCGGCTGTAGTTGTCGAGAACGGTGCTGAGATGGAAGTATCCCCAGCCGACCACTTTGAGGTAGGTGAAGTCGGTCTGCCAGAGTTGGTTCGGAGCTGTGGTCTTGTCTCGGAACTCGTCGGCGGCCTAGATGACTATGAAAGCCGGGCTGGTGATCAGGTCATGCGCCTCGAGGATGCGGTAGACGGAAGCCTCTGAGACAAAGTGCTTTTTGGTATCAGTGAAGCGGACAGCCAATTCCCGCGGTGACAGCTCAGGCTCCTCGAGGGCCAACCTAACGATCCGTTCCCGTACGTCGTCGGGGATGCGGTTCCAGACCTTGCCAGGGTGAGGCGAACGGTCTTCAAGCCCGGCCTCACCAAGCGCCAGATAGCGGTCGTACCGGCGGTAGAACGTTGTCTTGGGGATGCCGAACTCGTCGAGGGTGTGCTTCGCCGGCAAGTGTGACTGCTCAACGATCTGTATGATCTCGAGCGTCAGGTCCGCTACGGCTTCCTTGAAAGCGGCTGACTTCGCCCGCAGGTCATTCACCTCAGGGCTGGTCGCCTGGCGGGACGTGTCGCCAGCCAGCCGGCGCTTGCCCGCCTGGAGGAACTCCTTTGACCAGGAATAGTACAGGCTTTAGGCGATGCCCTCACGGCGGCACAGCTCGGCGATACTCTCATCGCCGCGCAGGCCCTCCAGCACGACCCTGATCTTCTCTTCGGACGAGTGGCGCTTGCGCATCCTGCGGCAAGTGTCCCTGACGATAAGATCAGCCGTCGGTTTGGGCGCTCCGGGGTTCTGTCTCTTCTCCACTCCTTGGTGGTTACGACGAACCTGAAGCCCTCCGTTGTAAAATTATGCCAATGTGGCCCAAGGGTCCTGACGGGGGACAGTCAGAGGTCTCACGCCATATGACTTCATATGCAAAACTTGGATTTCAGAGCCAGATCGGTTCAATCTCGATCCACACCATCAGATGGCGGGATTAAACAACTAGTGGCCGATCGAGCTTTAGTGACCAGTCTACACCCGAAATTGAAAGCCAGACCAAATGCAGACTAGTTTAATATGGGCTCAAAGTAAAATTTCTGCGTAACAGAAAAGTCTGAAAATTGTTCGTGCTGGTAGCTATGGAGTCTTAACCGGAGTCTCCGGGCGATATATTAATTCTATACATGACGTTAATAGACTGGATTGAAGTATTAGATCCACTCGTTAACCGGCCTCATTCCAACACAGCCACCGGTTCGCCCAGTACCGCCATATCCGGTGTAACACCCAGGCCCGGGACGTCAGAGGCGAACATCAAACCGCCTTCAACCCGTGGCGCACCATCGGCGAGGCTGACCGGGTGGTAGTCGTGGAAGGCTGAGGACTGGAAGTGGAACGCGGCGTGTGTCGACTGGGCGAGGTGCGCAATGGCGGCGGTCGCGATCTCTCCACCCCAAGAATCCTCGATCGTCATCGCGATGCCCAACTGTACGCAGAGGTCGCGGATCAGGCGGGACCGGGTGAGCCCTCCGAAGCGGTTGATCTTTAGGTTGATCAGGTCCATCGCACCGTCGCGCCAGCCCTGCAGCAAAATCGGTAGACCGTCCATACACTCGTCCAGAATGAACGGATGTTGGCAAATCCGGCGCACGGCGAGGCATTCCTCGTAACTCAGGCAGGGCTGTTCGATATACATCCGGAACCCGTGCTCGGCAGCCAAACCGCTCACCGCATTCACCACACGGATGGCTTCGTGCTGCTTCCAGCCGGTGTTGGCGTCGGCGTCCATGACATCTCCGGGGCGCAGGACCGCACCGACCCGGCGGAAGCGCGCAATATCGGTGTCGGGATCCTCGCCGACCTTGACCTGAAACTGGGTGAACCCTGCTTCCTGGTATTCCTGCGTACGCTCTGCCATCAGGCCTGGATCGCCGCGCGTGACGACCTTGAACAGGCGCACGCTCTCCTGCGCCTTGCCGCCGATCAGCTTCCAGACGGGCTGTCCGGTCGCTTTCCCCAGGATGTCCCAGCAAGCGGCATCGAGCGCCGATTTCGCGTAAGGATGGCCCTTCAGCGAGGCGTCCATGCGGGCGTTGATCACGTCCAGCTCCGTTGGGTTCTGTCCGAGCAAGTCACGTCCGATATGCGCGATGCCTGTCCGAGCGCCCTCGGCATAAGCCGCCAGATAGGCCGGACCCATCGGACAGGTTTCGCCGACGCCCGTGATGCCCTCGTCGGTCTCGACGATCACGACGGTCGTGTCGAACGACGCGAAGGATTGGCTGGCCCAGGAGTAAGAGCCCTCCTTCAGCGGCAGGTCGACTTGGTAGATCGAGATACGCGTGATCTTCATGGTCGGTGCCGTCCCCTCAACATCCAAAGCGTTGTCCCAAGACGCCCACCATGGCAGAGGGAGCGGATGCGCGAAAGCCCGCCCCTGTTGCTCGACATCTCGCGAACCGTTGCCCGGGCGCGCCTGCCCGCGCCGACCGGGATCGACCGGGTCGAGCGCGCCTATATCCGTTGGGCCTCGATCCGGGGCGGGCGCTTCCTGGCGGCGTTCGACGGGCGGCACTATCTGCTGGATGTCGATGCGGTTGGCGAGCTGCTGGGTTGGAGGGAAGACGGCGATGATCCACCGCGGCTCGATCTGCGCGGGCGGCTGCAGGTCCAGCGCGACCGCGACCTTCGGGCCGCTCAGTCGCTGGTGCGGTCAATGGCGCGGGCCGTGGCGACTGCAACCGGGAGCGCAAGGATGCTCAGCGGGCATCTCCCCGCGGGCGGGCTCTATCTGAACGTTGGGCACGATAATCTGAGTGGCGGCATGATGGCGGCGATTGCCAAGGCAGGGTTCCGGCGGGCCGTGATGATCCACGACACGATCCCGTTGGACCATCCGGAATTCGCCCGCGACGGGACCGTGGAAAAGTTCCGCGACAAGCTCGCGGCTGCCCTGCAAGCCGACCTGCTGCTGGCCAACTCGCACCACACGGCAGAGCGCCTGCGCGCCCACGGTGCCAAGCAGACCGTTACCGTCGCGCCGCTTGGCATCGACCCGTCGGAGCAAACCATTACCGCCGCACCCGCTGCCTTCGTCACACTCGGCACGATCGAGCCGCGCAAGAACCACGCGCTCCTCCTGAAGATCTGGCGGAGGTTCTGGGACGAACTGGGTGATGCCTCTCCCCGTCTCGTCATCCTGGGCCGCCGGGGCTGGGAAAACCGCGAGGTATTCGGCATGCTCGACAGCGAGCCGATGAGGGGCCGCACCGTGATCGAGGCTGGTACACCCGACGATGCAGCACTGGCGGAACACATGGCGGGCGCCATCGCATTGCTGTTCCCCAGTCATGCCGAGGGCTACGGTCTTCCACTGGCCGAGTCGCTGGCGGCGGGGGTCCCGGTGATCGCCTCGGACCTGCCCGCACTGCGCGAGGTTGGCGCGGGCGTTCCGGAGTATCTCGATCCCGAAGACAGCGACACCTGGCAGCGCGTGATCATCGGCTATGCGGCCCCGCAATCTGCCGCCCGCGCGGCACAACTTGCTCGCCTGGCCGACTGGCGGGCGCCGACCTGGGCCCAGCATTTCCGGATCATCGAAAACGCGATCGAAACCATTCTGGTACATGGCAGTAACGAAGTCTAAAACACCGATCGATCGACCAACCCCAGACAGGGCCCCCGGGGCAGAAACGACATGCGCCTGATCCACCGAATTCGCGAACGGATCTCGCTGCGCCTCGAGCGTAGGGGGCTTCAGCTGCGTGCGATGTGCAAGGCGCGGGAGCTTCGGGTTGTGAACGACCGCACGTCGCAAATGCCCGCTGGCCCGATCCTGTTCTCGACCGTGCGAAATGAAGCTGTGCGCCTGCCGCATTTCCTGGACCATTACCGCAAGCTCGGCGTCGTTCATTTCGTGATCGTTGATAATGGATCGACCGACACCACACCCGACCTGCTGGGCCGGGCCAGGGATGTCTCTTTCTGGCAGACCGATGCCAGCTACAAAGCCTCGCGCTTCGGTGTCGACTGGATGAACGCGCGCCTGGCGCGGTACGGGCCCGGGCGCTGGGTGGTCGTTGCCGACCCGGACGAGTTGCTGGTCTATCCGCACCATGACACGCGGCGTCTGCCGTCGCTGACCCGCTGGCCCGAGGCCTGCGGGCGCGAGAGCTTTCCGACCATGCTCCTCGATCTCTATGGGGACCAACCCGTCAGCGCGACGCATGTTGAACCCGGTCGTGACCCGGTTGAAGCCGCGCCGTGGTTCGACGCCTTCAACTATTCTCAGGACCGCAACTGGCGCTATCACAACATCTGGATTCAGGGCGGGCCGCGCCAGCGCGTGCACTTTACGCTGAACCCGCGCAATGCCCCGGCGCTGAACAAGATCCCGCTCGTGCGATGGCAAAGAGGGTTCGTCTACAAGACGTCGACACACAATCTGTTGCCGCGCCGGCTGAACCGGACCTATGTGACCGAGGGGCCGCCGCGGACCTCGGGCATCCTGCTTCACACCAAGTTCATCGATGTCCTCGACGACAAGGTCCGCGAGGAAATGAAGCGTCGTCAGCACTATGACAACTCGGCGGAGTACCGGGCCTATGACGCGCGCGGCGGCGATGTCTGCCTCTGGACCTCGCAATCCATGCGCTATCAGGACTGGCGGCAGCTTCAGTCGCTCGGCCTGATGAACAACGGGGGCTGGTTCTGAGCGGTCCCGGATTCATCGTCCTTGCGCATGACAGGTTCGACCGGGTGGCCGAACTGGTGCGCTACCTGTCGCTGACCGGTCCCGTGACCGTGCACGTCGACAAGCGCGCCAACGCGGGCATGCTGCACGATCTCGGCAAGCGCGTCGAAGTCCTGTCGATCCACGCAACAGAATGGGGCATGATGGGGCTGGTTGATGCCACGCTCGATGCCGCACGCAACCTGCTGTCCCGCGCCGATGTCGATCATGTCTGTCTGCTGAGCGGATCATGTCTGCCGATCCGGCCGGTCGAGGAGCTCGCCGACTTCCTGGCGCGCAATCCCCGGGTCGACTTCATCGAGTCCGTACCGGTCGATCAGGCCGACTGGGTCAAAGGAGGCCTGTCCGAAGAACGCTTTTCGCTCTGGTTCCCGGTCGGCTGGCGGCGGCGGCGCAAGCTGTTCGACACGCTCGTCGATGTGCAACGCATGCTCGGTGTCTCGCGCACCATACCGCAGGACCTGTCCCCGCACCTTGGCTTGCAATGGTGGTGCCTGACGGCCGAGACCCTGCGCGTGATCCTTGCGCATCCCAGGCTCGATGCCTGGCGCACGTATTTCCGTCACACTTGGATCCCGGACGAGAGCTTCTTTCAGTCCCTGGTCCGCCAGCTCTCGACGCGCGAAATCCGAAGCCAGTCCCTGACGCTCCAGCGCTTCGATCAGAACTGACGTCCCGTGGGCTTTCACGACGTCCATCAGGAGTTGCTGCAGCAAAGCGGTTACTTCCTGGCGCGAAAGATCGATCCCGACGCCGATGCGCTTTATTCGCTGTGCCTCAGCGACGGGCCCGGCAAATCCAGCAACGCGATCTGGTTCGATCCCGACTTCAAAGAGGATCGGATCTCGGCGGCGCGCGAACGCAGCACGGAGTGCTCCACCGGACATGTCAACGCATCCCGGATGGTTTGGTACACGTCCCAATCCCGGGTCGAGACCGGGCGGCCCTATACGGTGCTGGTCTCGCGCGATACCGCCCTGATGGGCCGCATCCGCCGGTCATCGCCAGTCGACGCGTTGCGGTTCCACGGACGGCTCTTTGGACCGTTTCCAGCCGACCTTTCCGAAGACTTCGCGCCGATTGACGGGCTTGGCCCGGGCAATCTCCCGACCGATCCGGTTCAGCGTGACTACCGTGCGGCTCAGTTCCTCGCGAAGGTGCTCTGGCTGGGGCGCGACCGGCCGAGCGTCTTTTTGTTCGATCCGGGCGACAACCGGTTCGTGCGATGCGCGCTGGTTTCGGACCCGAATGTGAGATTGATCCTGCTGGGCGACGAAAGCCTCCTCGCAAGCCTGACAGTCCCTTTGCAGACCAAACGCGGCAAATCCCTGAAGCCGCCGCAACTCGATGCCTGGTATCGCTTCGTCGATCCCGAATCTCCGAATGCCGAGGCGATCGTGCACGACATCCTGGCGCAGGACTGGATGGAGCCCGCGGGATGGATGGTTCCGGATTACGTGGATGGCTGAGCGTCCGACGTACTTTGCGATCTACGGCGCGATGCGGACGGGTTCCAATCTGCTGGAGAAAACGCTCGAGGCCCTGGGGGATACGGCCTGTTACGGCGAGGCATTCAATCCGGGCTTCATTTCCGGCCCCCGCAAGACCGAGGTTCTGGGGTTCACGCGCGAGGAGCGCGATGCCGATCCGCTGCAATTCCTAGAGCAGATCATCAGGGCAGAGCCGGGTAAGACCGCCGGATTTCGGATCTTCAACGGCCACGACCAACGGATCATCGATCACACGCTCAATGACCCGCGATGCGTCCGCATCATTCTGCGCCGCGACCCGGTGGAGAGTTATGTTTCGCTCCAGATCGCGCGCGAGACCGATCAATGGATGTTGCGCAATCCGAAGCGTCGGATGTCGGCAAAGATCCGGTTCGATCCGAAGAGCTTCGAAGTCTACCGGCAGGGGCTGACGGTCCATTACGACGCGCTCGAAGCGCGTTTGGCAGCCAACGGATTGTCGGCTTTCAGGATAGATTACGACGATCTCGATGTCCGCGACCGCTTGCAAGACGTGGCCCTGCACATCGGATCAACCGGGATCGTGCCGGAGGAGCCGCCCATCCTGCGACAAAACCCGATGCCGATGTGCGAGAAGGTCGAGAATTACGACGAGATGTGTGCGTTCATCGGGATCGAGCCGGTGCGTCCCGACCCCAAGCCGCTTGCCTCGGTCCAGGACATTCTGTGTCCCGAGCGGATCCCCGCCGCTTTCGCGCCGATTGCCGGTCCGGCCTTTGCACCGGTCATCGCGCTGCTGCACCGGATCGACAGCCGCCACCTTTCGGGCTGCGACGAGCTTCCGGTTGCGGAACTCTTCGGTCGTGCGGAACTCGGGACGCTCTACCCCCGCGGGTCACCATCCGGGTGCCCGGTGTTTACGCTTGTCGTGCACCCGCTGGTTCGGCTCCACGCAGCTTTCGTGGAAGAGACCTGCGGGCAAAACTGGACACATTCGATGATCCGTCGTGCGTTGACCCGCGACCATGGGCCGATGCCGCCGCCGCGCGGCATCTTGAACGGTCGCAGCGGTTACACCGGCGAACAGCACCGCCGCCACTTCTCGGCATTCCTCGAGATGATCGCCCCGTTTGCCAGTGGGGAAGACGCCTCTGCTGATCAGGCCGCTTGGATCGCCCAGGCGCGACTGGTCGCGCTCTATCACAACGAGATCCCGCTGGCGCATGTCTTCCGGCACGAGGATTTTGCCGTGCTTGCCAATTGGCTGAGTGATCTGACCGGGACGCCCCGGTTCCCGCCCGGGCAAATCACGGGGCTCAGCAAGGCCGAGGCGCAGCGCCATCTTCCGATCGAGGAGGTTCAGGAGCCCGCCATTCTGGCCCGCGTTCGGGCGCTCCATGCCGAGGATTATGAGACGTTCGGTTACGACGAGACA
>JBHJIZ010000016.1:0-59310 GCA_050043005.1 Paracoccaceae bacterium | reverse complement strand
GCGGCAGCGTTCTTCAAGGAGCAGCCGAGCGTGCCTGCGGCGTTCGCAGCGATTGGCCTGCGCGGGGCGGATTTCATCACGGGCTGGAAGCGGCGGGATGCGCCGCTGGACATAGCGCTGGTCGATGAAGGCTCGATGCTGGATGAGGCGGCTCTGGACGATCTGAGCGAGATCTTCGGGCAGATCGTACTGTTCGGGGATCCAGCACAGCTGGCACCGGTGAACTCGAAGGGGCGGATGCTGTTCGACACGCTGCCCGAGGGACGGGTGCGGCAGCTTTCGCGGGTGCACCGGCAGGCGGCGGACATCCCGATCCTGGATCTGGCGCATCTGTTGGGGCAGGACGCGCTGGCGTTCGAGGATTTCGAGGAGGCCGTTCGCGAGGCGGCGGCGCGCGACGACCGGGTCGTGGTGGCGCAGCGCGCGGATGCGGATCTGATGAAGCAGAGCCCGATGCTCGTCTGGCGCAACAAGACGCGGATGCGGCTGATCAAGGCGTTCCGGGCGGCGCACAAGATCCCCGAGCAGGTGATGGTGCCCGGTGAGCCGCTGATCTGCGACGGGCTGGAGTTACCGATGCGGCAGCGCAAGCAGCGGATGGACCTGGAGGCGCGCGGGCTGATCAAGGGCGCGCAGGCGACGTATCTGGGGCCGGGTCGTAAGCCGGGGTTCGCGCGGGTGAACATTGCGGGGACCGAGGAGCCGGGGAGCTCGGTCGCGTCGATCATCCAGATTGAGGGGCCGGATCAGGAGGAGCCGGTGGTGATCTCGGCGGCGCGGTCGGGGGCGCTGTTCCTGCACGGGGCGGCGTGCACGCTCCACAAGGCGCAGGGGTCTCAGTGGCCGGATGTGCAGGTGTTCGCGCAGGACCTGTCGACGGCGGCGTGGTCGGGCAACGAGGAGGCAGGGATCCAGCTGTGGAAGCGGCTTGCCTATGTGGCGATCACGCGGGCCGAGGAGCGGTTGCACTGGGTGACGCGGTCGATGATCTCGAAGCCGGAGGAGCCGTTGGGCGAGGGCGCCGAGACGCTGGTCTAGCTGGCGGGTGGCGGCGCGGAACCGTAGCGTGTCGGAAGTTCGGTCCGGCGCGGGCGCAGCCACGCCCTTCGGATCGCAGTCTGACAAGGCTTCTCGAACCAGTAGAAGACCAGGACTGCCGCGATGACGAGCCCGATCATATAGCTGAAGAACAGTGTCGGAGTGACGTTGACCAAGCGGCCGTTTTCCCACGCAAGACCGATAATCACGATCTGGATGGGAAAGTGGAGCAGATAAATCCCGTAGCTCAGATCGCCCGCCGGGGCGCAGTGGCGTCCGAGCGTTGGCCACGCGCTTTGCACGAGTACCGGGACAACAACGCACAATGGAGCGACGACGAACCAGAGTACGAACTGCCCTTCGAACCGGGGCAGCCAGGGCACGGCGGCGCAAGTGCCAGTCAGAGCCAGCGTCGCAAGTGGCAGCAGAAATCGAAGGAAGACGCGTCGGGAGAACCGTTGCCTTAGTGCGTTCCAAACGAGGTAGATCAAACCGCCGGTGAAGAAGAAGAACAGCGCGTGGCCGAGCCGGTGGTTCACCTCGTGCACCAAACCGGCCAGGAGCATGGCGATGACGACATGGTGGATCCCCGCAAGACGCGTAGACGCCATCAGGAAGAACACCGCGTAGGCGGCGACCTCGCCCGAGACCGTCCAGATCGGTCCGTTGAAGGATAAGGTTCCGCTCACACCCCATTCGCTGGCGAGAAACAATTGGTAGAAGAACTGTTCTTGAGTGTTCGGTCCGAAAACGATGTGGCCGCCCGAGACGTCTGCGAACCACCACTGGGCGCATGCCACGAAGATCAGCGTCGCGAAGTGCAATGGATAAAGGCGCGAGAACCTGAAGACAAAGAAAGCCCAGGCCGAGGTCCGCGCCGTCTGGATGCTGTCCACATAGAGCCAGAAGAAAATGAAGCCCGACATGCAGAAGAACACCTGAACGCTTGTCGCGCCATAGTGGTAGATCGGCGACAGCACGGCATAGAAGATCCGGTCACTGTGCGCTAAGCCGTCGGGGTACGTGCCGTCGGGCAAGAGATAGAAGTATTTGGTGTGGACGGCGACGATGATCAGCGCCGCGGCGGCACGAATGATATCGAGCACGTAGAAACGTTCAGGTGTACCGAGCATTCCACAAGGCTGCCGTTGCCCAGGTTAACAAACCATTAATCCAGTGATTGCTCAGCAGTGCGTTTTTTCGTCCTAGGGTAGATGGGCCAACACTCCGCCGACTGCGTCGGGAGGCTGCTCGGGTATGAAGCAGCGTGGCGGCTCGGCAGGTGAGGCCAGTGATGAAGAAGAGTTTGATCTGGATCGGCGGCATCGTCGCCGTCGCGGCGATCGGATGGTCGGCGCTATGGTTTCTTGGGCGATCGGAGCTGAGCAAGCAGATTGATCTAGAACTTGCCCGTGCCGAGGCGCAGGGCCAGACGATCACTTGGGGAACCCGGGAGATCGACGGTTTTCCAATGGGTTACGATCTTCGCCTGACGGACGTGGCGGTCACCGACCAGGAGAGCGGAATCCTTTTGCAGATCCCGGAAGTTCGATCGCGTCTGCATGCGGCGTCGATCGAACGGATCGAAGCCGACGTTCTGGGTAAGATTCGGATAACCGCACCAATTGCAGAGGAAACCAGACAAACCGATCCGCGCCTGCCGCAAGTTATAAACTTGGTGGGAGAGAACGACGGTCTGCGCCTTTCGGTCGAAATCATCGCAGGCGCCCGCAGGGATTTCCGGGTCACCGCAGAGCGATCTGTCTGGCGCGTTGATCAGGAAGACTTCCCGAACCGGATCGTGCTTCAGGCCGACGGCGTCGAGAGCAGGCAGACGGTCCGCGGATCGGACCGGGTCGCGAACATAGCACTCGACCGCTTGAAGCTGGAGGTTGACGGCGATGCCGATGGCCAGGCCGCACGCGTAGAATACGCGGTCGAGGATTTGAGCATCACGACGACGACGACCGCGACCACCTTGGATGAATTGCTTACGATCGTCGTAGGCGGCGAGGGAAGTGCGGAACTTGTCTATCAGTCCGGCCGGATAGATGCGCTGGCGGAAACCGGGGATCCAGCGGGCTCAGACCGTGACCGTTTCAGCTACACTGGGTTATCGGGGACCGGGATCATCACAGTGGCGGACGGTCGCCTGGAGTTTCGCACCGAGGGCCGCGAGAACGTCTGGACGGTTGATCCGACCGAAGCGCCTTCAATGATACGCGGGTCGTTTGAGGCTGAAGCCATCCAGACGTCCTACGCTATGCCGATTGCGGTGCGATCAACGCCGGAGGCCGCGAATCTACGTTTTTCGGCGATCAACGTTGCGGGTGATGAAGTCTTCTGGGCTCAGCTTGATCCCGCGCGCGTCCTAGACCGCGCACCCTCGGAAATGATCATCGATATCGAGACCACTGCCCGGGTGACCGGGTCCTATGCCGCGGCTGCAGCCCAGGGCCGACTTCCTGTCGAGTTCTCGAACATCATCGTCAACGAGGTTGCCGTGTCCGCCCTGGGCGGCGCGATACATGCAACTGGCGACATAGAATTGCTGCAACCGCTAAACCTGCCGATGGGGTCGTTGAACGTCACCCTAACGGAGATAGCGAACCTGATCGATGCGCTTCACCGTGCACAGTTGATCGATGACGAGACACTCACCACCGCCGATGCGATGCTTGACGTCTATACCAACCCGGGAAGTGATGAGCAGACGCGTGTGACCGAGGTGACGTTGGGCACCGAAGGGTTGACGATAAACGGCTTGCCGGTGCCGTGACGGTCCTTTCGTCGAAGGGTGGTTTTGATGCGGGGCACTGCAGTTGCCCGTGCGGTCTGCCGCACGTTGTGTGCAATGATAGTGAACACCGCAATCGGGTCGCGCGGTGTTCGGAGGCTCTTCGCGGAAATCCCGCCGCGTCATCAGTGATAAGACGATTCTTGGCGCTCCCCGATCATCGATAAACCAGGCTTGGGTAGGCTGCTTAAGGACAGATGTGCGGTCCCTCCATGTCCGCCATCGATCATCAGTAAACGGATGATATCGCCCATAGCCTCGGCAGCGCGCATCGCTGCGGGACCGCTGCCCAGGTCGACGGGTTCGTACCCCAGGTCTTGGACCAGTGTCCCGACCGTCTCTTTCGCTGCGGCGCTATCGCCTGCAAGGAAGGTTTGCGCGCCTGCGTCGCGCAATGCATCTGGTGCCGTATTGAACGTCTCCATGGCGATCGTGTTCAAAGCCTTGACCACGTGGGCGTTCGGGGCGGCTGCCTGAAGACTCTCGGCAATGGCGGTGTCGAACCATGCCGCGCCTTTGACATCGTTGGCGTAGTCCCGGTTGTTCAGGTCCAGGACGATCTTGCCGTCCAGGACTTGCGGGTTCTGAAGCGCCACGTTCGGGTCCGGGGCGCGTATCGTCCAGATCAACACCTCGCCAAACCGGGCCGCGTCGTCGGTCGTGCCGGGCACCGCGCCATTCCCTGCAAGCTTTGCCGCATCGTTCGCCTGCTCGTGGCGGCGCGCTCCGAACATAACGTCATGCCCAAGCTGCGCCAGCCGGACACCCACCGCGCGACCCATATTGCCCGATCCGATAATTCCAATCTTCATGGCGATCTCCATCTGTTTTCCGGATCCAGCGTCTGCGCCATCCCGGTGTTTCTATGAGTTTGAAGATGACAACGGCCATGAGATCATTCAAATTGATTGAAATGACCGAATCATTCAATGAAATTGAATTACGAAAGCTGGACCTGAACCTGTTGCTGGTCTTCTCGGCGATCATGCGCGAGGGCAGTGTGAATGCCGCTGCAAAACGGCTGTTCCTGGGTCCCTCTGCCATCAGCATGGCGTTGACGCGTTTGCGTCAGATCTTGGACGATCCCCTCTTTGTGCGCAGTCCGGGGGGTATGGTTCCAACACCGCGTTCTGATCGTTTGTGGGCCGACGTCGAGCCCGCACTTTCGCAGATCGAGGCCGCAACGCGGGTGGTAGATTTTGATCCGAGCACCGCAGAGGCGGACTTCATACTGGGGGCGCCGGATGATCTGGAGTCTGTGCTGGTGCCCCGCTTGATGTCCCGGCTTGCATGTGCGGCACCGCGAGTCAGGCTTGTTGTCCAGCCGATGGACTTTCGCAACATGTTCGACGGTCTGGATCAGAGAAGCGTTGATCTGGGGCTCAGCGCTTTGCCGTCGCACGGGAAGGAAGCCCGGCATCGAACGAAGATCCTGCACCGAGAACACTCTGTAGCTTTGTTCGATCCGAAGCATGTCGATGCGGCAAAGATCGAAGATCTGGATAGTTTCATCCGGATCCCTCAAATCATGGTTTCGATCCGAGGTGACTTCACAGGTCCAATCGATTCTTCCCTGGCTGAGCTTGGATTGAAACGCACAGTCGTCGGTACGGTGGCGCGTTTTACGACGATCCCGTTCATCTTGCGCCAGCGATCTGTGCTCGCATGCGTCCCCTCTGGCGCCGCGCGCCATATGGCCTCCGAGTTCAGTCTGTCTGTGCGCGACCTGCCGTTTGCGTCACCAGAGTTTGATCTGGCACTGGCGTGGCATCATCGAACCGACAAGGACCCGGCACAGACCTGGTTTCGCGAGCTGCTTGCAACCGAGTTGAATAGCCTGATCGAGCAATGATCTGCATCTCGGCTGGACGATGATACAAGTTGAACGCACAGGTTTCGCGCGCATCAATTACTGGTGATTTCGACGGACCGTGTGCGAGCTGATGGACCCATCGAGCATGACTTTAAAGAATGTCTTTTGGCGGAACGCTGGCTCTTGTTGGGTGCAAAAGTCAGCCCTATCGATGAATGTGAACCGCGTTCCATTGTGATTTCGTAACGGGCACTATGTCCTGCCGCGACCCTTAAAGGGTCTCGGTGGCCCCTCTGGAGGTATTCTATGTCGCGCTCTGGGCAGATGATTTGCAAGATTGCCGTCTTGGGCTTGGGTCTTGCCGTCAGCGGCTGTGCGATCCTGAGCGGTCCGCCTGGCCCAGTGGCAGCGGACGCGCGTCTGAACGCCCTGCCGACGCAAGGGCTTCCGGTCGAGCACCCGGTCGAGATCCGCTGGAGCGAGCGCATGGTACCCTTCATCACCGCCGAGACGGATGGAGATGCGGCGTTCACTCTAGGTCTGGTGCATGCGCATCTGAGGCTTGGGCAGATGGCGATCGCCCGGCAGATCACGCAGGGACGGATTAGTGAGATGGCCGGCCCTTTTACCACGGACATTGACGCGGCCTTGCGCGCCTTCGACTTCGGACGGGCCGCGCCGCAGATGCTGGCGGCCATGCCGCCCGAGACGCGCGCGTGGATGGATCGCTATGTCGAGGGTGTCAACTTCTATGCCGATCAGATCCCGGACGGTGCTTGGCCGCACGAATTCGCTGTTGGAGGGCTGGAATGGGAGCCGTGGCGCGCCGAGGATACTCTGACACTGGGACGCGCCTCGGGCATCGATATCAACTGGGGTGTCTGGATCATCCTGCTGCAACTTGAAGACGTGGCCCTGCGGGATCGTGTGCTCGAGCGTCTGGTCGGCCTCTCACGGGAAGGGCGGGCGACGTTCGGTGATAGTGCGCGCAGCTTTGCGGGGCTCAAGGCGTTTGAGCAGGTCGTGGCGCTTGGCACTCAGGCGGGGAAATCCGGCTCGAACAGCTTCGTCTTGTCGCCAGAGCGTGGTGCCTCGGGTGCGGCTCTGATCGCCAATGATCCGCATCTGGGCTTCTTCATCCCGAACGTCTGGCTGATCGCTGGGCTGCGTTCGCCGTCCTACGAGGTCGTTGGCATGATGGTGCCGGGCACGCCGGTCTTTGGTTTTGGACGAACGCCGCATCTGGCCTGGGGCGGCACGAACCTGCGGGCGACGACCTCGGAACTGGTGGATGTAAGCGACCTGCCGTCGGAGGCGATCGAGACGGTCGATCACGAGATCGGCGTGCGGTATTGGTTCGACGAGCGCTGGCAGACACGGCGCACGGAATACGGGCCGATCATGTCCGGGATTAGCGCGCTGTTTGGCGACACGGCGGACTTTGCGATCAACTGGGTTGGCCACAGGGTCACGGACGAGACAACGGCATTGCTGGGGGCGATGCGGGCGCGCGATTTCACTGAGTTCCGCTCGGCTATGAAGGACTTCGCACTGCCCTCGCAGACGTTTCTGGTGGCAACGAAAGACGGTACGATCGCGAGCACGATTGCAACGGCGGTGCCAGCGCGGCCCGAGAATGATCCCTTGCGCGTGATCGCCTCGCCCGAGCGGACGGAGCGGCACTGGCAAAAGGTCGTCTCGGGCAATCAGTTGCCATTCGAGGTCAATCCGACTGAAGGGTTCCTGGCGTCCGCCAACAACCGGCCGACGCCGGATGAGAGCGTGCCATACGGCGGTACCTTCCCCCAGGATGAGCGAGTTCGCAGGATCGACGAGATCCTGCGGGCGCGAACCGATTGGTCCGCCGAGGATCTGGCCGGCGTGCAGATGGACACTGTCTCTCCGCTGACGCGTGAGTTTATCGATGCGGTTCGCGCGCGTCTGGTTGCAGCGGGAGAGGCCGATCCAGCCGTGCGGCAGGCGGTGGATCTGATCCTGGCCTGGGATGCCGACTACACCGTGGAGTCGCGCGCGGCACCAGTGTTCGAGGCCTTTGCCGAGAGGTTTGTTGGTGCGGCTTATGGCGCGTTGGGTAGGGCGGAGGAAGCCGAGATTTATCTTCGGCTGAGCCGGGCGCGGCGTCTGCTTCTGGATGATATCGAGGATTTGGATGACGCTGGATGGAGCGCGGCGCTGGCGGCATCACTCGCAACGGCGTCGGAGGTCGCGGCGAAAGGCACGCGTTGGGGCGATATCCACCGCATCGCGGTCGGCCATATCCTGTCACGCATTCCCTATCTGGGGGATCGCTACCTTGAACGCACGGTCGCCGTACCGGGTGCGAAAGAAACGATCTTCAAGACCTCGCATTCTCCGTCGGACGAACCGCACCGGGCCACGTTCGGGGCGCAGGCGCGGCATGTTTCGGATATGGGCGACGTGGACGCGAACCACTTTATTCTGTTCGGAGGACAGGACGGCTGGATCGGCTCTCCGGCGTTCTCGGATCAGGTGCCGCTCTGGCGGACGGGCAAGCTGGTGCAGGTTCCGATGACGCCGGATGCCATCCGGCAGATGCACGAGACGGTCACGGTGCTGCGGCCCTGACACTGCATCACCCTTTCAGAGTCCAGAAACGCCATGCAATCGACTTGCTGACGATTTCGGAAAGCTTCGGATTGTTGGCCTGACTGTGGATCTACGACAGATTGTTGCTCCAGCCGCCGTCGTGGCTGCGGTCGTCGGCATGTTGTTCCGAGACGCCCCGTCTGCTAAGATATTGGCTTACGTCGACAAAATCATTTGAACTGAAAGGTATAGACCATGGCGGCTCGTTCCAGAGGGAAAAAGAAAGGCAAGAGCGGTGGCAAACCTCAGCCATTGGATCTTGGCGCGATTTTTGAAGGAAGGAAGTTACACAATTATGGTGCTGGGGACGCGCCGGTCATTGTCGACGCGGATGGTGAAACACTCTACGATTTTAAGACCGGCAACCCGGTACAGAGCAGCTATCCGCATCGGACCTTCGAGGATAGCGGACGCCCTGAACACGTCACAAGTTCACGTGTCATACGGGCGCCAGCGGATGATGCTGACCCGTGGGTCATTCATCAACGCTTTCATCAGGACACTGATGGTACTTCGCATCCGGCGCATGACCGGTTCTTCGCGGTGAACCAGGAAACCGGCGTTGTACACACAGTCCGCGTGTCATTCACCACCGACAAGAGCGTCCACGTAGGACGGAAAGACGCCCTACCGGAGCGTGATGCCCCGATCAGCGCGGCAACCGAATTGGAGGAAGCCGGGAAGCTGGTATTCGAGATTGGCGGTGTGAACGAGACACACCCGCCGATGAGCCCGCGCAGCGTTCGTCGCCGGGTCGGCGATGAGGGGTATCCTCGCAAGGACTCGACCTAGCGGCGGGGCATCGGTTGGTCTTTTCGCGGTGACGGGTGGTGTGTGCAGCACTATCGATGGCCGTAGTTATTAGTCACGTCAACTGGACTGTGCTAACCGGCTGCCGAAGGCCGCAGTGTCGGTGGTACCGCCTCCCCGGCTCGAACGGGGGACCTCTGGATCCACAATCCAGCGCTCTAACCAACTGAGCTAAGGCGGCACGTTGGCGGGACATACCGGCGCAAACTGGGAATTTCAAGAGTTGTGGTCGCGTATTCAAGACGCTTACTGGCGTCGGCGGGCAGCAGAGTGTAACGAGCGCCGGTGATGATATTGTGGATGCGGCTATGGGCATAAATTCGGAAAGTGAGTTGGACACCAACTTGCAGATCGGTCCGACGACCGACGGTATGGTGCGGATCTATGTAACCGGCAGTGGCGTCGATCTACCTATGGACTTCGAGCCCGACGATGCCGAAGAGATCGCTCAGGAACTTCTGGCTGCCGCCGCGAAAGTGCGAGGTGCCGCGGCAAAGCCAAAGAAGAAACGTTAGGGCAGCGTGGCTCGCGACACCAGAGTAGCATCGTAGACGCGGTGTTTGGGCACGCATTGCGACTATGCGATGCGTTAGAAAGCGGTCAGCAACTCCAAGATTCTTCCGCCCGGATCTCCAGATCCCGAGTGCACGGCGCAGATCGGGTGCCATGGGACGTCGAGTCCAGTGAATACGCGTTTCAATGCTCCTCGGTCGAGATGCTGCTGGATCAAAGCCGTGTTCCCCATGAGCAGACCGTCGCCTGCAATGCAACGCTCCACGGCGATGCTGTAGAGTGAGTGTCGCGGCCCACGCTCGGGTGCGTGGTGGTGAATGTGATTGGTTTCCAGCCAAATCGTCCAGTCATTGCGCCAGGCAAGGTCGTGGATCAGGTTCGCCGTCCCCAGATCACGGATGCCACGGATCGAGTCCGCAATGTTCGGGGCCGCGACCGGTGTCAGCGCCGTCTCTGCCAGAACTTCAATGCTCTCTTGAACACCGCCAAGCATATCTGCGGGGTAGATCGCAAGATCGAACACGCCACGCGCGAGTGACGGTGGATCGTCCAGCGCGTGTATGGCGAGATCCGCATCCGGGAGGCGGGCCTTAAGTTCCGACAGGCGCGGGCTAAGCCACAACTGTGCAATAGCCGGAAGCGCCGCGATGCGGAGTTCCGAACGCTCACCTGCATGGCGAAGCGCTTGTCCGACGGCTCCAAGGGACGTGAACGCCGTTTCGAGCTGAGGCATCAGGCGCAGCGCAAGAGGCGTTGGAACAACCCCTTGTGCCTGACGTTCGAACAGTTGCGCCCCTGCCCAGACCTCGAGCTTCTTGATCTGTTGCGCGACGGCGCCGGGCGTGACCGACAGCTCTTCGGCTGCGCGGAGGAAACTGCGATGCCGGACAGCAGCCTCGAGCGCGCGCAGTGCATTCAGCGGTGCAGCGGTTGGGCGGGGCGGAGACAAAGGCATGCGGCAGAACTTCTGGCGTAGAAAATCTAGGTCTAGCGCTGCTTAGATCTGGTTTGCCGTCCGTGCGCAAGGCTGGCATTCCGGTCTCAGTGGATGAGCTGGAGGATCGACATGGTGCATCTTGCGAAACGCGATTGGGTGCCGACGCAATGCGAGGGGTATGTGCAGCGGATCGCTGCGGGGGCTGATGCGTCCAGTGATGACGTGACCGCCCGGCTCGATGCGCTGATCAACGAGAACGCGCAAATCCATGATCATGACTGCATCAATCTGAATCCGGCGACGAATGTGACCAACCCGGCGGCGGAGCGGTTGCTGGCGCGGGGGATCGGCTCGCGCCCATCGCTGGGCTATCCCGGTGAAAAGTACGAAATGGGGCTTGAGGCCATAGAGCAGATCGAGGTGCTTGCCGCGGCGCTGGCGGCGGAGATCTTCCGCGCGAAGTTTGCTGAAATCCGGGTCGCCTCGGGTGCCATGGCGAACCTCTATGCCTTCATGACGTGTTGCCAGCCGGGCGATGCGATCATCGTACAAGGCCCCGAGATCGGAGGGCATGTCACGCACCAGGTGCCGGGCGCGGCAGGGCTCTATGGCTTACAGATCCATCATGCTCCAGTTCGTCATCAGCGTTACACGGTCGACGTCGATGGTCTTGCGGCGTTGGCGCGCGAGGTCAGGCCAAGCTTGATCACGCTGGGTGGGTCATTGAACCTCGAGCCGCACCCTGTGGCCGACGTGCGTGAGATCGCGGACGAGGTCGGCGCGAAGGTTCTGTTCGATGCGGCTCATTTGTGCGGGATGATCGCGGGCGGGGCCTGGGAGAATCCGCTGGATCTGGGTGCGCACCTGATGACGATGTCGACCTACAAATCGCTGGGTGGGCCTGCGGGTGGGTTGATCGTTACGAACGAGCCGGATCTGGCGGAACGGCTTGATGCCATCGCATTCCCCGGTCTGACGGCAAATTTCGATGCGGCCAAGGCGGCGGCGCTTGCGATGACCCTGCTGGACTGGCGCGAGCACGGCCAAGCTTATGCCGCCGAGATGGTAAAGGCGTCGCGGGCACTTGCCGCACATCTGTTCATCGAGAAAGTCCGGCCGTATATTCCTCAGGAGGTGGTAACACGTTCGCATCAGTTCGCCGTCGATGCCCGGCCCTGGGGCGGCGGGCAGACGGCTTCGAAGCATCTGCGCCGTGCCAACATCCTTGCTTGCGGAATTGGCTTGCCCTGGCCGGAGGTTGACGGTGACCTGAATGGTCTGCGCCTCGGTACACCCGAGATCGTTCGTCGGGGCATGACGACGGAGCACATGCCGGAACTCGCGCACCTGATTTCGCGGGCTCTCTACGGCATACCAGAGGAGGTCGCGCCTGACGTCACGGCCTTCCGCCAACGCTTTCAGGGATTACACTTCATTCGCAACGGATAGGTGCATCCGCGAAACGAGGAGAAGGCTTTGACGAACACCATCGCATCTATCGAGACGATCCCGATCGCGTTGCCGTTCACCCAGCACGAAGGGCCAAAGGCGGGCTTCTTCGGCACGGTCTGGGAGACGTTGAATTACCTTCTTATCCGGGTTGAGACATCGGATGGGATTGTCGGCTGGGGAGACGCCTTCGCGTACAACGCGCTTCCCGCGACCAAGGCAGCGATGGACCAGATCGTTGCACCCATGGCAACGGGGCAGAGCGCGGATGACATTCGCGGCCTCATGGATCGGCTTGGGCGCACACTGCACCTGATGGGACGCTCGGGCCCCTTGCAGTACGCCTTGTCCGGATTGGACATCGCGCTTTGGGATATCGCCGGAAAACGGGCAGGGCTACCGATCTCGCGCTTGCTGGGAGGTGGCGGGCGCACTTCGATTCCGGCCTACGCCAGTCTGTTCCGGTTCGCCGACAATGCCATTCTGCGCCGGGTCTGCGAAGCGCTTGTGGCGGACGGATACACTGCCATCAAGCTGCATGAGATCGATCCATATGCGACGCTTGCCGCGCGGGAAGGCGCCGGCGCCTTATGCGCATTGATGATGGATACGAACTGTCCTTGGGATCTGGTTGAGGCACAGGAGGCCGCCGCGATCATGCTGGCCGCCGGTCTGAAGTGGCTCGAAGAGCCGATCTGGCCACCGGAGAACTTTGGTGCGCTGACCACACTTCGGGCGTCGGGCATTCCGCTCGCGGCCGGTGAGAACATCGCAAATGCCGAGGATATGAAGCGCCTGGCCGAGACGCCTGGGCTGGACTATGCACAGCCCAGCGTCACCAAGATCGGTGGCATCTGCCAGTTCCAGCGGGCTGCGCAGGCCGCAGAACTGGCCGGGCGCCGGGTTGCACCGCACTCTCCTTATTTCGGACCGGGGCTGTTGGCGACACTGCACCTGGCCGCCGTATTCCCTACAATCGAATACCTAGAAGTCTTTGGCGCCACGCTTACCGAGCCGTTATTCGATGGTTTTGGGATGCCGGAACCCGATCGGACCTATCGCATTCCCGAGGGGCCTGGGTTGGGCGCAGATCCCATTCCAGAAGTCGTCCAACGGTTCAGGATGGATTGACGCGGCAGGATGTGATGCGGCGGGCTCGCCGGTTTCACATCAGCGTCGACGACTGCTTCCAACGGACCACGGCTTCAATGGTCGTCGCGGCACCGATCCTGAGACGCGCAGATTCGAGTTGATTTCGGATCGTCCGTTCGGATTTGCCGAGCTTCAGCGCAACCTCCTTAATCCTTAATCCCTCCGACAGAGCCGCGAGAACGACAATTTCGCTCGGCGTGAGTGTGCCGCCGTTGCGCTGTGCGGCTTCGGCGATTCCCGCCTCGAACAAGGCCAGCCCGGCAAGTCGGAGGAGCGGCCAGAAAGCGGGCAGGCGGAGGTCAAGCGAACCCGGGGCTTCTGCATTGGCGCCGGAGACGCAAAGCGATGCCCGGCATGTCTGATGGCGCGAAAGGATTGGGATCGACGCGCCCGAGGTCACGCCGCGCTCTGCCAGCGAGTTGACGCCGCTCAGGTCCATCAAATGGGCATCGGCGAAGTATGGGGTCCAGCTGACGGGCGTTGTACTGCGGTAGCTTTCCCACAGGATCGGGTCGCCTGGTCCGATCTTGGTGTCAAGGAACCCTTCGGGTGCTGCGTTCAGGTCGCCCCCGGCGATCACAGCGAGGATCCGATATCCGTCGGGCTCGGGCGTCGCGATGCAGAACTTGTAACCGCCCAGGTTCAGTGCACAGGTCAGATCTTCGAGCGGTTTGCGCATCAAGGCCAGTTGCGCGCCGCGTGCGAGGGCCTGTAGCGCGTCAAGCTCCGCCCAACCGGTAAATCCTGCTTCCGTCATTGCTGTGCCGCGATCCCCCCTGTGGCTATAACCTCTGAACGTGTGCCGCGATCGCCCCCCGTGCTAGCACTCTCAAATCACAATCTGGCGAACACTCGATGATAGATGATCCAAGGCGCGATCGTAGACAGCGCCCGCTCGATTTTTTTCACCAGTCTGTTATAGGTAAAACCGGCAATCATTAGTATAAATTTACTACGCATCCGTAATTCCGGAATGCAAAGCCAGGTGACGCGCCATAAGGTCTATAATTCAACGAAAATATTGTTGTTGAAGTGTGATTTTATCACGTCGCGCAACGTCGTTAGAACGCTTCTTGCAACGCTTCATAACGGGTTGCGCAGCAAAGAACGATCTAAACTGCAAACAAAGGTGCACGATGTTCAAGAAATTCCTGGCGGCGATGGTGCTTGCCCTGGCTGGCTTCCTTGGCGGACCGCCAGCCGAGGCAACCAACACGCTCGCGACCGCGATTGGCGGCCATGATGCAGTGTCTTACTTCAAGGATGGCGCTCCGAAGCAAGGGCAGGCAAAGTTCCACCACTTCTGGAACGGCGCGGTCTGGTTCTTTTCAAGCGAAGAAAACCGCGATGCTTTTGCGGCCGAACCTACCACTTATGCGCCGCAATACGATGGATACTGCGCTTGGGCGGCCTCGCAGAACTACAAGCGGCCAGGCGATCCGAACGTCTGGCAAATCGTCGACAACAAACTGTACCTGAAGGTGCATGAAGGCGCGCAGAAGAAATGGCGCGCCGACACTCCCAAGCATATCAACGACGGCGACGATAACTGGGTTCGGATCGCGCCTTACTGAACCGCGACTGACAACGAGAAACGATCCTGGCAACACCTTGGACGGCGGTCACGGTCCTGGCCGCCGTCCCTTTTTGCAGGTCCGTAGTGGACCGCGCCGCGTCAGCGCAGGACGTTCGTCAGATCGCCCAAACCTTCGACGCTCACTTTGATCTCGTCGTCGGGTTCCAGTTTGCCGACGCCGGCGGGCGTGCCGGTGAGGATCAGATCTCCAGCAGAAAGGCGCATGGAGTGGGAGATGAAGGAAATGATCTCGGGCACTGACCATATCATCTGAGCCACATCGCCGTGCTGGCGCAGTTCACCGTTCACCCATGAGCGGACGTAGCCTTTGTCGATATGGCCGGTTTGGGCGACAGGATGGATCGGTCCGATCACAGCGGATTTGTCGAACCCTTTTCCCCAGTCCCAAGGACGACCCATCTTCTTGGCGACGCCTTGCACGTCGCGGCGCGTCAGATCGTTGCCAACGCCGTAGCCCCACACATGACCCAGCGCATCGTCCAGAGTGATGTCACGACCGCCGGATCCGAGCGCCACGACCATCTCGCCCTCGTAGTGCAAATCATCGGTTTCGGGTGGAAATGCGATCTCCTCGCCGTCATGAGCAATCTCGGACGGCGGCTTGCCAAAGAAGAACGGGGGTTCACGGTCGGGATCGAAGCCCATTTCGCGAGTATGCTCGGCGAAGTTGCGGCCGACGCAGAAGATCCGGCGCACGGGAAAGCGTTGCTCGGATCCGGTGATCGCGACGCTTGGCGTCTGCGGAGGGGTGAAGACGAATTCGGCCATATTCTGCGCTCCCATTTCGCGGGCGACTTAGCGGAGCGAAAGGGTTGTGCCAAGGGCGGTCGATGCATCGGCTGGCCGGTTTCCTGGTACTGAGCCGATCAAAACTTGCAAACGCGGACGCTCGTGACACTTTTGTGTCCTGTGGGTAGGGAAAACGACATTATTGTTGCTTGCGGCGACTGGACGCCCAATGATCGAGTGGCTATCCAGCGCCAAACTCGCGGGGGAGCGCCGTTGCCACCGGCAAAAGCCGGGGTGGCGGGCTAAATCGGGGATCCACGCGACTCAACTAGACGCTCTAACCCGTCGATAAAGTCGGGACGCGTCGAAACAGGTGGCTGATCTTGGACGAGGATCAGGGCCATCGCGGTGACGTTTTGAGATCGTGCCGCGAGAGGACGGGAGTGGAGAGATGACCGATCAGGCCGCGCCAGCGATCGCGTTGCCAGCAAGCTCTGGCACGCAAGGTGTCCGGATCTTTGCATGGATCATGATTGCCGCGATCGGCGTCTACATCCTCAATAACGGATTGACGTTCTGGGGCGGGATGCCAGGCGGAGGCGCGGTTCTGAGGGGTGAATTCAGCCTTTTCGGGCTCATTCAGCTGCTCTTATATCCCGCTGCCTTCGCGCTGGCGGTTCTGTATGTCACGCGCAATCGCGACACCGCGCTGCGCGATGACAGCACCCGGCTTTACGGGATTGCGAATTTCCTGATCCGGGCAGCTTTCTGGATCGTGTTTCTGGTTGGCCTGTCGGATGCGATCATTTCGTTCCTCCGCGTCGAGGAGTTGCTTCCGGCGTTGATCGGCGAGGATCTCGGGCGGAGCATGAACTTCAACTCGAACCGGGCGCCCATGGTGCACGGGCCACTGATCCTGCTGGGCATCGTCATCGCGGCGCTGACACGCGGGGCACTGGCGTTTCACTGGCTGGCGCTGCTGGTTGTGATTGCCGAACTGAACATCGTGCTCAGCCGTTTCATCTTCTCGTACGAGCAGGCCTTCATGGGTGATCTGGTGCGCTTCTGGTACGGCGCGCTGTTCCTGTTTGCCTCGGCCTACACGCTGTTCGATGATGGCCATGTGCGCGTGGACGTGCTGTATTCCGGCTTCCGCGACCGCACGAAGGGCAAGGTGAACTCGGTCGGTGCGATCCTGCTCGGCATCATATTCTGCTGGGTCGTGATCATCCTGGGCATGGAAAACAAGGCCTCGATCATCAACGCACCGCTGCTGAGTCTGGAGGTCACCCAGTCGAGCTTCGGCATGTACGTGAAGTACCTGATGGCAGGCTTCCTGGGTGTCTTCGCGGTCTCGATGCTGATCGCTTTCTGCGCGCAGCTGTTGGAGGGGGTGGCCGACTGGCGCGGCGACCCGGGATCCCGCCTGCACCAACACGACGACGAACTGCCAGGCCACTGAGCAAAGACGAGACGGGGTAAGCTGAGATGGAACTGGTCTTTCTTGTTCTTTTGCTGGTGATCATGGCCGGGGCGCTGGCCTCGGGCTACCCAGTGGCATTCGCACTGCCTGGGGCAGCGATCCTGTCGATGCTTCTGGCGGCAGGCTCCGGATATCTGTTCGCCGGGGATTCGGCTGCCTACTTCGCGCATGGATCAGCGCAGGAGTGGCTGGCCGCGGGGGTGCTGAACTTCCGAGGGGTCTATTGGGAGGTCGAACGCGACACCCTGATAGCCATTCCGTTGTTCGTCTTCATGGGCATCATGCTCCAGCGTTCGAAGATCGCCGAGGATCTGCTGCTGACCATGGCGCAGTTGTTCGGACCGATCCCGGGCGGCTTGGGTATTTCTGTCGTCTTCGTAGGCGCCTTGCTGGCGGCAACGACCGGTATCCTCGGCGCAACCGTGGTTGCGATGGGTCTGATCTCGCTGCCCGCGATGCTGCGCAACAACTATTCCTCGCCGCTCGCGACGGGCACAATCGCGGCATCGGGAACGCTCGGCCAGATCATCCCGCCGTCGATCGTTCTTATTATTCTGGCCGACCAGCTCTCATCAGCGGTCGATCAGGCCGAGACAGCGCGCAAGGCACTCTACAGGTCCGCAACGGGCGAAATCTCGATGCCGTCCGAGTTCTCGGTGGTATCGACCTCGGCCGGTGACATGTTTCTGGGCGCCATGGTGCCGGGCCTGGTACTTGTCGGGCTCTACATGCTTTTCATCCTGGTGATCGGTTTGATCAAGCCGTCCTGGGCGCCGGCAGTTCCGTTCGGTCAGAAGATGGACCCGAAGCTGCTGGGCAAGGTGCTGCTGATCCTGGTGCCGCCGCTGACACTAATCTTCGCGGTGCTGGGGTCGATCATCGCAGGGATTGCGACCGTGAACCAGGCTGGTGCAATCGGCGCGATCGGGGCGACCATCATGGCTGGCTACCGGTTGCGCGAGGGTGAGCGCGGCGCATTCATCCCGGTGGCGTTGGCGATCCTCTCGCTGGTGGCGATTGCGATCATCACGAACCTCTACGATCTCAACGTGCGTGACATTCAGACCGACGCGCAGATGAACGCCATCTATATGGCCGCCGCCGCCGTCGCGGTCTTCTTGTTCTCGGTCGCGTGGTCGCTTTGGCGGACCTTCATTACCGATGACACGCTGAACGGCGTGATGCTCGACACGGCGAAGACGACCTCGCTGGTCTTCATCATCCTTTTGGGTGCCGCGATGTTGACCTCGGCCTTCCGCGCGTTCGGCGGCGAAGAGCTGGTCAAGAACTTCCTCACCTCGCTGCCAGGCGGGTTCTGGATGCAGTTCATCATCGTGATGGGCGTGATCTTCGTCCTGGGCTTCTTCCTCGACTTCATCGAGATTGCCGTTGTGGTCGTGCCGATTGTCGCCCCGATCCTTCTGATGGACCCTGGCGCGAACATCACGGCCGTCTGGCTCGGGGTGATGATCGGGCTGAACATTCAGACAAGTTTCCTAACGCCACCGTTCGGGTTCGCACTGTTCTACTTGCGCGGTGTCGCGCCAAAGGCCGTGCGAACGATCGACATCTACAAGGGCGTGGTGCCGTTCATCGGGCTGCAGCTGATGGCGCTGGTCATTGTCGGGAACACGCCCTGGCTGGTGAACTATCTGCCCGAGCGGTTGCGCCAGACGTCCGAGACGGCGCCACCGCCGACCAATCCCGCCCTGCAGTATTGCGTCGAGCAATATCTCTCCGAGGAGTTCATTGAGCGCGGCGATGAGCTGCGCGCTGTAATTGCCGAGGCACGCAACCTGCCGGTCGACCTGCTGCCAAGCAGTGACGCGAAGGATCTGGCTGACTCATTCGATCTGGCTGAGAAATCCTTTCCGCTGTTGGATGACGTCAACGCAACGCACGCGGCGGTCATTGATGCCGCTGTTGAATATCGGCCGATCCTGGTCGAGGTTCGTCGCCTGGAACGCGATGCTCGGAAACTGGACGCCCATATGGACGATCTGAGTAAGACGTTGACACGCCTGCGCAGCACGGCGCCCGACAGCCCGTCGATCCGGCGGATCGAGGCCGAGATTGCCGCTGAGGTCGTGGAGCGCGACGCTCTGCTGGCCCAAATCCCCGAAGACTGGCCGGACCGGACCAAGACGTTCGGCGAACTCACGAAAGCCGAGGTCAATGCGCGCCGGACGTTCCGGCGAAATTCGGATGACGCTTTCGCGCCGATCAGCGAACTGAACGAGATTCTGAGCGCGACCGACGATTTGGCGGCGCTGGAAGGGGATCTGACTGCGATACGCGGGGATGTGGCGACCGGCGATCCGGTTGCTCTGGTCGAACGGATCGAGGAACTGCGGTCCGCCATGCGTGCCGCGGAAGCCAGCAAAGCGACCGTCAAGGGTTTGAGCGAAGCGCGCAAAGCGTTGCGGAGGAACCCGGACCCGGTGAAAGCTGCCGAGGAGTTGGATAACTCGATTGCAGCACTGGCCGAAGAATTGGTCTGGCGCCGGGCTGCGGCTCAGGATCTGGCACCTGGTCTGGCGAAGTACTTCGAGGCCCTATCCGGAACGATTGGCCTGCGTCAGCAGACGAAACTTCCGCGTGAGCAGGCGCTTTACGTAGCCGCGTGCAATTCGGGCCACCGGGACATCTCGCTGAATTTCTGATGGGTCGCGCCTGGACGGTGCGCCCAATCAGGCGAGGCCATCCTCGTCGAGCAGGTGGCGACCTTTCGGGTCTTCGCCCTCGCCCACCCAGAGATCACGGTCGAAGCTGCGTTGCTTGGCGAGGTATGTGTCGATCTCGGGCTCGGGTTCCGCGTCCCGTTCCCGTATCCACTCCAGTTCGAAGTCGTCATTATAGCGACGCAGGAACAGCGAGGCTTTGCCGTCCATCGTTGCGAGCTTCACGGCGACCGCCCCGGCCTCGGCGTTTCCCTTGTGCGCGACGTGGCTGAATATCCCCGATTGCGACAGCCTAGCCAGATAGGCCGAAACCCAGATGTCCGTCTTGAGCCGCACCACCGTCAGGACCCGTCCGAGAAATCGAGACCCATCTGGGTGTAACGCTCTGGCTCTTCCTGCCAGTTTGGGCGCGCTTTGACGGTCAGGAACAGGTGCGCGGGGCGTTCGAGAAGTTCGGTGATGTCCTTGCGCGACTGTTCTCCGACGGCTTTGATCGTCTCACCGCGTTTGCCGAGCACGATGCCTTTGTGCCCATCGCGCGCGACATAGATGCTCTGGTCGCTCCGGACCGACCCGTCCTTGCGCTCTTCCCAGCTTTCTGTCTCGACAGTGAGTTGGTAGGGCAGTTCCTGATGCAGGCGCAGCGTTAGCTTTTCGCGGGTAATCTCGGCTGCGATCATTCGCATGGTCATGTCGGCGATCTGATCTTCGGGGTAGAGCCATGGTCCTTCCGGCAGTTCCGAGCCGAGCCATGCGCGAAGGTCCTCGACACCGTCACCGTTCTCGGCCGAGATCAGGAACGTCTGCGCGAAGTCCCGTCGTTCGGAGAGTTCGGCGACCAGCGCGAGCAGGGCCGGGCGGCGAACACGGTCGATCTTGTTGATGGCCAGCGCAATTGGGCGTTTCGTCTCCTGTCCATCCAGTGTTTCGAGGATCCGTTCGACACCATCCGTGATCCCGCGATGCGCCTCGACCAGTAGGACAGTGATGTCCGCGTCCTCGACGCCCGCCCAGGCCGAGGCGACCATGGCGCGGTCCAGGCGGCGGCGTGGACGGAACAGGCCAGGCGTATCGACGAAGACGATCTGGCTGGCCCCTTCTAGTGCGATCCCGCGAATACGCGTCCGCGTTGTTTGAACCTTGTGGGTGACGATCGAAACCTTGGCCCCGACCATGCGATTGAGAAGCGTCGACTTGCCGGCGTTCGGCTCTCCGATCAGGGCTACGAAGCCCGCGCGGGTTGGCGTTTCAGTCATCGGCTTTGATGATTGCAAGCAGCGCGTGTGCTGCATCTTGTTCCGCCAGTTTCTTCGAACCAGCCTTTCCAGATGCCTTTGCGATATCGCATAGATGCGCCTCGATGTGAAAAACCGGTGCATGGTCAGGCCCGGTGCGGGACACAAGGTCATAACGCGGCGGCGCCAGGCCACGCGCCTGCGCCCATTCCTGAATACGTGTCTTTGCGTCCATCGGGGCAATGCCGACGCTCGAGATCCGATCCGCCCAAAGCTTCAGAACGAATTGCCGTGCGGCTTCGAGGCCTCCGTCCAGGTAGAGTGCCGCAATGGCGGCCTCCATCGCATCGGCGAGGATCGCGGCCTTGCGCCGTCCACCTGATGTGCTCTCGGAGCGGCCAAGATGTAGATGTTGGCCGAGATCCATTCCGGCTGCAATCTCGGCGAGCGTTTCGCGTCGGACGAGTGCATTGAACCGAGGGGCAAGTTCACCCTCGGGCGCATCGGGGAAGCGCTCCAACAGCTTCTCAGAGATGATCAGGCCCAGGACACGGTCGCCAAGAAACTCAAGACGTTGATTGTCAGGCCGGGCTGCCGATGCCGCAGATGGGTGTGTCAGCGCTTGCTGGAGCAGGGACTGATCTTTGAATTCATGGCCCAGCTGATCCATCAGAGCGGAATGGTTCGCGCCGCGCATGTCCTCAGACGATCGACTTGAAGAAGCGCGACACGCGCCACTTCCAAAGCTGCCAGAAGGCACCGGCCGAGGAGAGTGCAACGACTTCGGCGCGGCCGATCAGATTCTGCACGGGGACCTGTCCGACGCTGGCGAAGCGGCTGTCGACCGAGTTGTCTCGATTGTCACCCATAAAGAATATGTGTCCCTCGCGCACCGTGATCTCGCCGGTCGTGTCAACTTGTGTCGGGCCGAGGTTCAGGATCGAGTGCTTCGTTCCCCCTGGCAATTCCTCGATCCAGTGCTCGATCTCGCAAACGCCGCCCTGCGGGACGGGTGCGTTAGCGCAGTTCGAAACGCGCAGGTACTCGCCATGGGTGCCCTTTGGTTCGGAGAAATTGTCCGTCCGGGTCATCCCGACGCGCTGTCCGTTCACATGTAGGACGCCGGCGATCATCTGGATGCGATCACCCGGAAGCCCGATCACGCGCTTGATGTAGTCCGTGCAGTCATTTGGATTGCGGGCAGGTTGACCGAGCATGGTCTGCCCGAAGCGCACCACCATCCCAACCGGACCCTCGCTGCAGGTGTCCTGCTGCGGGTGCTTGAAGACCACCACGTCGCCGCGTTCCGGTAGTGATCCCCAGATCCGGCCGTCGAACAGGTTTGGTGAGAACGGTAGCGAGTAGCGCGAGTAACCGTAGGCGAATTTCGACACGAACAGATAGTCGCCCACCAGCAGCGTCGGCTTCATCGAGCCCGACGGGATCGAGAAGGGCTGGTAGAGGATCGAGCGGAACGCCATCGCGATGACAAGCGCCCAGAAAACCGTTTTGACCGTATCCCAGAATCCCTCTTTCTTCTTCTCAGCTCTTGCCATTCGGGAGGGATCCTGCGCGGTCGTTAGGGTGCGCGGTATTTGGACCTCAGGGCCGGGGCTGTCAAGGCGGAGACGGCTGGACGCGCTGCCAGTGGCAGCGTCCTCACGTGAACTTGCGATTGAGCCTTTGCATACCGCCCAGCCAGCGATCGTAGTCATCGGTCTTGCGGCGCATGTAGGTCAGCACCTCGGGGTGCGGCAGCACGAGGAACGTCTCGTTTCGGATGGTCTCGAGGCAGAGATCGGCGACCGGACCCGCTTCGAGCAGACCGTCCTGAGCCGCTACAGAGTCGGGATCGTCGGTCATGCCTGTGCGGACGGCCTGCGGGCAGAGAAGCGACACCTTGATGCCCTGATCGCCATAGGTCATCGCCAGCCACTCGGCCATTCCGACCGCGGCGTGTTTCGTGACAGCGTATGAGGCGGCGCCGACCTGGTTGAGCAAACCCGCTGCCGAGGCCGTGTTCAGCAGGTACCCACCGCCGCGCGCAGCCATACGCGGGACGACGTGACGGGCGGCCCACATATGGGCCATGACGTTGACCTCCCAGATCTTCTGCCAGGTGTCGTTGCCGGTCTCGAGCCCGCCTCGATATATGATTCCGGCATTCGAGACGAAGAGATCGATCGGACCGTGCTGATCCTCGGTCACTTCGATGAGTTCCCGGATGTCCGACTCCTGGCTGACATCGACCTCATAGGCAGCGCCATCGATCTGACGGGCCGTGTCGGCGGCTCCTTCGCCGTTCAAATCGGCACAAACCACTTTCTTCGCGCCGTCGCGGTGTAGTGCAAGGCACAAGGCCCGGCCGATGCCGCTGGCGGCTCCCGTGACGACGGCAATGCGGTTCTGGATTTCCATGGTCGTTTCCCCTGCCTCGTTCTGGGCGGTTTAGAACTTGTCCTGATCCGGGTCGACGGCCGGTGCCCCGATTGAAACCGGCCGGGTGAAGCCCTGGTCGAACAGCTCGCGCGAGGCATCGGGTTCGATCCAATCCGCCCTGCTCTGGCGCCAGATCTCGTGCTTCGGCTGGAAGTGCGTCGGGTCGTCAAGCGTTCCCGCTTTGACTGAGAATCTCGTCGCTTCTGGATTCGGAGACGTGAACAAATGTCCACCGCAGTCAGAACAGAAGTAGCGCGCAATGGTGCGCCCGCTGTCGGCCGTGTTCGTGAAGACCTTGGGCGTGCCGTGAACGGTCAGATCATCGGCCGCGACAACAATGGCCGCGTGATAGCCGGCCCCACCGAAGCGCTGGCAATGCGTGCAATGGCAGAGGTAGTGCAGCGTCTCGTCCGCTTCGGCCCGATAGGTGATCGCGCCGCACAGGCATCCGCCGGTAAAGGTTTCGGTCATGACCACATGCTCACGCCGCCACAGACTGTCAAGGCTTGGCCCGTCATGTAACGACTGGCGTCGGAGGCGAGGTACACCGCGATACCGGCCAGATCATCGGGTTCTCCAAGGCGGCGCAGCGGAGTATCCTCGTTCACGCGCTTCTCAGCAGCTGGATCGGTCCAGAGCGCCTTGGCGAAGTCGGTGCGGATCAGACCTGGGCAGATCGCGTTGGCGCGAACGCCCTTTGGGCCGAACTCCAAGGCGAGATTGCGAACCAGTCCGATCAGTGCGAGCTTCGACATCCCGTAGGTGCCCAGCGTCGGCGACGCCTTGAAAGCCCCGATCGACGCGGTGAACATCATCGACCCGGTGCCCTTCGCGATCATGTCTTCGGCCACCAGCCGCGCCAGCCACAGGTTCGACTGGACGTTGGTCGCCATGATCTTCTCATAAGCGCTGTCCGGGATTTCCGAGATCGGCCCGTAATGCGGGTTCACGGCGGCGTTGCCGACAAGCACGTCGACAGGGCCATGATCGGCGCGTGTCTTGGCGACCAGCGCTTCCATCTCGTCATGGCGCCCTGCGTTCCCGGCGACCGGATAGGCACGGGTCGCTCCGCAGCTCTCGTTGATCTCGGCTGCTGCGGCTCCGCATTGATCAAGCTTTCGGCTCGATACGACAACGGTCGCGCCATGAGCGGCGAGAGCACCAGACATCGCCTTTCCGATGCCCTTGGATCCGCCCGTGACCAGTGCGACCTTGCCCGTCAGGTCGAAGAGGGTCTCGTAGCCCATCACGGACCCTCGAAGACTTTGGCCTGGAGCATCTCGCTGGTGTCACCCTGCGAGCGAACCTGTCCTGCAATCGCGGCCTGTCGATCGTTCGATTCCTGGAAAGTTTTCACTTCGTTGCGGGCGACGACGTGGTGGTGCACCTCATCCGGCCCATCGGCAAGGCGCAACGTACGCTGCTTGGTGTACATCCGCGCCAGTGGGGTCCAGTGCGAAATGCCGGTCGCGCCATGTACCTGAATCGCCTGATCGATGATCTGGCAGACCTTCTCGGGCACCATGGCCTTGACCATCGAAACCCAGATCCGGGCTTCCTTGTTGCCGAGCACATCCATCGCCTTGGCGGCCTTCAAGACCATAAGGCGCATGGCTTCGATCTCGATCCGGGCGCGGCTGACTGTTTCCATGTTCTTGCCGAGGTCGATGATGCGTTTTCCAAAGGCCTCGCGGCTGACTCCCCGATTGATCAGCATATCGAGCGCTTTTTCTGCCTGACCGATGGAGCGCATGCAGTGGTGGATGCGACCGGGTCCAAGGCGAAGCTGGGAGATCTCGAACCCGCGACCCTCACCCCAGAGGACGTTTTCCTTTGGCACGCGGACATTGTCGAACCGAATGTGCATGTGGCCATGCGGTGCGTCGTCATCGCCGAAGACCTGCATCCCTTCCAGGATTTCGACACCCGGTGTGTCTTTCGGCACCAGAATCTGGCTTTGCTGCCGGAAGGTGTCGGCGTCCGGACTGGTCTTGACCATGACGATCATGATCTTGCAGCGCGGATCTCCAGCACCAGAGGCATAGTACTTGTGTCCGTTGATCACCCACTCATCGCCGTCCAGCACCGCTTCCGTGGCAATCTGCTTGGCATCGGACGATGCCGTCCACGGTTCGGTCATCACGTAGGCCGAGCGGATTTCGCCATTCAGGAGCGGCTTGAGCCATTGCTCTTTCTGCTCGGGCGTGCCGACACGCTCCAGAACCTCCATATTGCCGGTATCAGGCGCTGAGCAGTTCAGGGTCTCTGAGGCCAGTGGGTTCTTGCCCAGTTCCGCTGCGATGTAAGCGTAGTCGAGATTGGGCAGGCCCTCGCCGGTTTCGGCATTCGGCAGAAAGAAGTTCCACAGCCCTGCCTCGCGCGCCTTCTGCTTGGCGCCGTCCAGCAATTCGAGTTGCCCTGGCGCGTGCGACCAGCGATCGGCGCGCCCTTCGCCGAGCCGAAAGAACTCCTCGGTGATCGGATCCACATTGTCGCGGATGTGCTTGATGACCGCTTCGTAAAGCGGCTTGGTCCTTTCGGACATGCGCAGGTCGTTCAGTGCGCTGTCGACGGTCTCGGCTGTCATCGGGGTCCTCCGCTGGGATGTCGCGAGCTTAACCCGAGTATTGCGTCAGGGAACCGCGCGATGCGATCAGGCAGAGGATTTCGCGCGGTCTCGTACGGCGGCCAAAGCGCGCGATGTCAGGTCGACGCCTCGACGTCGATACGGATCGTTGCGTCGCCACGCTGCACGTTGATCGTCAGGCCGAGTTCCTGAGCGGTCTGACGGACCAGCACGAACTCGACAAGGCGCGGTGACAGATCTGCCGTACCGGCGGTTCCGCACAGATGTTCCAACATTTCTTCACAATCTGCGCCGCCGGACGAATGAACCGTCAGAGAAAGCGGCAGGAAACCATCGACGGGCAATCGAATTGCGATGATCCCGCGCATTCCCGTCAAGGCGCGTGCGCACAGGATCACCTGGAACAGCAATCGCGCATGAGCCCTTGCGATATGCGGGCCGTGATCTTCCGGCCAGTCCAGTACGATCCGCGGTGTTTCGATCAAGGCGCGCGATTGATCCCGCAGGGCGTTGCGCGCGATCTCTGAGCCGCTCGATGCGGCACCGAAGGCGACCCGGTAGAACTGTAGCAGGGCCGAGGCCCGCGCGGAGCTCTGATTGATCATTCCAAGCTCTGCTTCGATGTCGCCGCCGCCAATCTCGCGGATCAGGTCCACGCCGTTGACGATGGCTCCGATCGGACTGACCAGATCGTGGCATATGCGTGAAGTCAGTACGGCTGTAAGATCTTCTGTCGACATGTCACTTGGCTGCCTGTTGTCGAATGCGTTTCGGGTTCAGGGCATCCACCGCCGCTGGCATGATGCACCAGAGAAGGACTGGATGCCACCAATCCCGGGTCACGACTGCGAAAAAGCCTCGTCTCGCCATGATTCGCTCACGGTCTGTTAAGGGTTTGGATTCCTGCCTAAGTCTTCAATGGTTAATTTTGCGTTATTTTTCCGAAGTCTCCAGACGCAGTTGCGCGTGTAGCCCTTAGGCCCTAGTGTCCGGCGGTCGCCCGTCCAGGAAGCGGATAACGAAAAGAAGCTTGGCGACGGCTGTGGCCGGTAGGCCGCGCAACGAGGGTTCCAGAGAATGCGGATCGAAGCCGGGCGCTTCACTGTACGACTTGCCGAGGACGAGGCCGATGTTGCCGCGGCGCAGCGCCTGCGCTACCGTGTTTTTGTCGAAGAGATGGGAGCAATCCCGACGCCCGAAGACAGGGCCGTCCGGCGTGAGCGCGACCGGTTCGACCCGTACTTCGACCACTTGCTCTTGATCGATAACGAAGCGACAGATCCGGATATCGAACGCGGGGTCGCCGGGGTCTACCGTTTGATGCTGCGCGAGCGGGCGCAGGAGGGCATCGGCTTTTACGGCGCCTCCGAATACGATCTTGAGAAACTGCTGAGTTATCCACGTGACTCCGTCGAGCTTGGCCGATCCTGTGTTGATCTCGAGCATCGTGGCGGGGCTGGCATGCATCTTCTTTGGACAGGGCTTGGCGAGTTCGTCTCGACCCATGACATCTCGATCCTGTTCGGCGTCGCCAGTTTTCACGGCAATCAGATCGGTCCCTTGTCCCATGCGCTGAGCTATCTGCATTATAATCACCTGGCCCCGGAAGACCTGCGGGTGCGTGCCGTAGAGAGCAGCTTTGTGCCCATGGACATTTTGCCTGAGGGCGAGGTCGATAAGATCGAGGCGATGAAACAGATCCCGACGCTGATCAAGGCCTACATCCGTCTTGGCGGTTTCGTCGGCGAAGGCGCGTATGTCGATCATGACTTCAACACGGTCGATGTCTGCCTGATCATGGATACGTCCCGGATGGTCCAGAGATACCGTGCGTTTTATTCGCGTCAGCGCGGCGGGTCGGTTGACCGCATTCTCGGCTAGGACCCCAACAGATATGCACCGGTGATCGGCGAACCTTTACAGCCTGCCGGATGAAGACCTGTCATGAACACATGGACCAAGGAAAACCCCTCTGATCTTCCTGCGCCGCGCCTGACCGGCAAACTGGTCGGCGGCGTGCGGCTGATTCTACTGCTTCTGCTGACGCTGGTCAGCGTCGTGCTGTTTCTGATTGGCCGTTTCCTGCGCGGCACCTTGGGCCGATGGGTGGTGTTCCACTTTAGCGTTGCACGCTTTTGGGCGCACGCATGTCTTTGGCTGACCGGGATACGGCTGCGTGTGACTGGGGCGCCGGTGCGGTCTGGTGCACTGGTGGCGAACCATTCGTCATGGATCGACATCCTCGCCCTGCGCGCAACGACGCTGATGTACTTCGTGTCCAAGGCCGAGGTCGCCAATTGGCCCGGCGTCGGCTTCATCACGCGCATCACAGGCACGGTGTTCATCGAACGAAGGCGGACGGAGGCGAAGCGTCAGGAAGCGGTGCTACGTTCGCGCATCGCGCAGAAACAGTTGCTGTGCCTGTTCCCCGAGGGGACCTCGACCGACGGCTTGCGCGTATTGCCTTTCAAGTCCTCGTTGTTCTCGGCCTTCTTTGTCGATGGCGAAAGCACGGATATCATGATCCAGCCGGTGACGCTGCGATACCATCCTCCGAAGACCGGCGAACTGCCGCTCGATGTCTATGGTTGGTGGGGCACGATGGGGTTCGAGAAGCATATCTGGGATGTGCTGACCTTGTCCTTTGGCGGGGTCGTCGACGTCATTTTCCATCAGGCCGTCCCGGCGAGTGCCTTCGAAGACCGCAAGGCCTTGGCGGAGGCTAGCCAATCCGCCGTCGCGCACGGGTTCGAGACTCTGACGCACATTCGGCTTCTCGATGACCAGCGTGAGCCGCTCCGCACGGGAGACACGGTATGACCGATACACAACCTGACACTGCGCAGCCGTCGTCAGTTCCGCCGGAAATCAATCTTTCTCTATCGCCGGAAATCGAAATCACTGAACGCGAGGAGCTTGTCACCTGGTTGCGTGACAACGCGGTCGAGGAGGTCGAGTGCGTCACGCCGGACTTCGCTGGTATTGGGCGCGGCAAGGTGATGCCGGCGGCCAAGTTTATGGAGTTTCCGTCGGTCTACCTGCCAACCTCGTTGTTCTTCCTGACGATCACGGGTGGTTATCCGGATCTGGATAATTTCCGATCCTATGACACGGACGCCGACCTTTGGCTGCGCCCAGATCTCTCGACGACCCGCTCGGTTCCCTGGGCTTCGGACCGGTCCGTTCAGGTGATCCATGATGTTTGCGATCGGCAGGGCACGCTGATCCCGTTTGCGCCGCGTTCCGTTCTGCGGCGGGTGCTTGCGTTCTACGAACAGCGCGGCTGGCGGCCGGTCGTAGCGCCGGAACTCGAATTCTATCTCACAAAGCCGAATACCGATCCGGACTATCCGCTCGAGCCGCCGATAGGTCGTTCGGGCCGGGTTGGGGCGAAGTCTCAAGCCTATTCGATTGCGGCCGTCGACGAATACGACAGCGTGATCGAGCACATTTACGACTATGCGGCGGCGCAAGGCTTGGAGATCGACACAATCATCCAGGAAGCCGGAGCTGCGCAACTCGAGATTAACCTGCTGCACGGCGATCCGCTGGTGCTGGCTGATCAGGTCTTCATCTTCAAGCGCACGATCCGCGAGGCAGCCTTGCGTTGCGGCTGCTATGCGACCTTCATGGCCAAACCGATGGAGGGGCAGCCGGGCTCGGCCATGCACATTCATCAGAGTGTCGTATCGATCGAAACCGGGGAGAACATTTTCAGCGATGCATCTGGTGCCGCGACCGACGCGTTCCGCCATTTCATTGGAGGACAGCAGAAGTACTTTGGAGCGGCGACACCACTGGTTGCACCGTACGTGAATTCCTACCGGCGGCTGGTGCCGCATCTGACTGCGCCGATCAATCTGGACTGGGGGCGCGACAACCGCACGACGGGGTTGCGGGTACCGGTGTCATCGCCCGATGCGCGTCGGGTCGAGAACCGCGTTGTGGGGGCGGATGCCAATCCCTATCTGGCGATCGCGGCCAGCCTCGCCACCGGTTTGCTTGGGATTCAGGAGGGCGTCGAGCCACGCGAGGAGGTCCAGTCCGACAGTTACGATCGCCCGCGCGAGCTACCCTATGGCATGCTGGAAGCGGTCGAGGGATTTCGGGCTTGTGACCCCTTGCGCGAGGTTGTGGGGCGGCGGTTCTCGGACCTTTATGCCGCCGTGAAATACCAGGAATATGCCGAGTTCATGAACGTCATCAGCCCGTGGGAGCGCGAGCATCTCTTGCTGAACGTATGACTTGAGTGCTGGACTGCGGGTTCGGTGCAGCAAGCAATGCTGCTCTGCTACCCTGCGACCGCCTCGAGCGTTTCCAAACAGTCCCGGGTCTTCGCCCGGAAAATCACAGTGAAGGGTGTCATGTTTCGCGCCTCATCTGCAGGCACATCCGCTCAATCATCATCGAACAGCGCGCGATGCTGATCGCCTTCAAGATCGTCAAACTGTCCTGACCGGATGCACCAGACGAACGCAGCGAGGCCGAATGCGCCAAGGGCGACTGAGATCGGGATCAGGGCTCCAAGTATCGTCATGATAGGGTCCTTTGTCTCAGCGCATTCAGCGTGACCACGATCGATGATCCCGACATCGCGAGTGCGGCGATCAGCGGCGTGACGAAACCGAGGACGGCTACGGGCACTGCAATCACGTTGTAAAGTGTCGCAATTCCGATGCTCTCCCGCGCGCGCCGGGTGGCGGTGGCAGCGACATCCAGTGCTGTCAGGACCGGATAAAGGCTCGCTCCGGTGAAGACAATGTCGGATACCGACTGCGTGGTATCGGCGGCTGATCCAGGTGACATCGAGACATGTGCCGCTGCGAGTGCAGGGCTGTCGTTCAACCCGTCCCCGACCATCAGGACCGACCGGCCCTGAGCGCTCAGATCCTTCAAAAAGTCATGCTTGGCTTGCGGTGTCAGTTCGGCCTTGGCCTTTGGGATGTTCGTTGCCTCGGCAATCTCAGCGACCGCATCCGGATGATCGCCAGAAAGGATGTAAAGATCATACCCTTTGGCACGTAGTGTTTCGCAAACCTCGGCAGCTTGTGGACGGAGCGATTGGGCAAAGCTGAAGCTGTGCACGACATCGCTGTCCGGCAAAGAGAATGCGACCTGTCCGCTCGATGCGCCGACCCAGGAGGGACGACCCAGCAAGATCTCTGTATCATTTAAAGTGGCTACAATCCCTTTCCCGGGGATCTCGGTGATGTCCTGAACATCGGCGGTAACAATCCCGCGCTCTGATGCTGCTTCGCTGAGCGCGGTCGCATAAGGATGGCGAGACGCGCGCGCAAGGGCAGCGATCATTGGCCATGCCGGATGATCGTCTGGTAACGGATCGACCAGCCTTGGCCTGCCATCCGTCAACGTCCCAGTCTTGTCGAAAACGATAGTGTCGACCTCGCACAGCCGCTCGAGCGCTCCACCATCCTTCAGAAAGATACCGCCCCGGAATAGGCGTGAGGTCGCGACGGTATGCACGGTCGGCACGGCCAAAGCCAATGCGCAAGGACAGGTGATGATCAGGACGGCAACTGAGATTTGGATCGACAGCCGCCCGTCGCCTGTGACCCACAACCATCCCGCGAAGGCCAGCGCGGCGAGGACATGAACGCTGGGCGCATAGAGCTTCGCCGCCCGTTCAGCGAGTTGGTCGTGGCGGCTGCGTCCGCGTTCGGCGGCACCAACCAGCCCGGCAATCTCGGCCAACAGCGACTCGTCTCCCGCTTTCGTGACCTCGACTATGATCTCGGCGGACAGGTTCAAAGTGCCGGCGTTGACCTCTGTTCCGGGCTGCGCGCGCGCAGGCAGGCTCTCGCCCGTGATCAACGAACGGTCGAGATCCGAAGCACCAGCCACAACGCGCCCATCGGCCGGAATGCGCTCTCCGGGCGCGATCGCGACCTGCATTCCGGGCATCAAGTCTGCCGTGGCAATTTTTTGGCGGTCGCCGTTGGTGAACACCCGCATCGTCGTCCGGCCCGTCATCGCCAGAAGTTCCGACGCGCTGGAACGTGCACGGGCACGGGTCATTTGTTCGATGTACCGCCCGACCAGAAGGAAGAAGATCAGCATGATGCCAGCGTCGAAATAGGCGTGCTGACCGCTCATTGCGGTCTCGAACACTGAGTTTCCGGCTGACAGAAAGATCGCGAGCGAAATTGGCACGTCCATGTTCAGCGACCCGGCGCGCAAGGCGCGCCACGCGCTGGTGAAGAATGGCGTGCCCGCATAGGCCATCGCGGGCAAGGCGATCAGGGCCGACGCCCAGTGCAACAGATCCCGCATCGCCGCGTCGGCGCCCGACCAGACCCCGATCGACAGCAGCATGACATTCATCGCCGCGAAACCGGAAACACCCACGCGCAGCAGCAGCTCGCGGCTTTGTTTTGCCATCGGGTCGTTGCGATCGGTCCTGGACAGTGGCCGTGCCGGATAACCAATCTTGCCGAGCATATCGATCAGGACCTCGGCATCGGTCAGGGCTGGATCGAAGCGGACCGCGACCCGCCGATTCGTCAGGTTGACCCGCGCGGACAGCACGCCAACCGCGTCGACCAGCTTGCCCTCAACCTTCCGCATGCACCCGGCACAGGACAGGCTGGGGATCAGCAGGTCGATCTTGTCAGAGGCCTGGCGCGAGTCGAGAGGCATCAGCGAGGCTCGGGCACGAACAAGGCCGCGGTCGAGCGATACTCGGGACCAGAGAGTGTGCGCAGTTCAATCCGCCACTTCCCAGGGGCCAACTCAACCGGAACATGGAACACGTCACCACGGGCCTTTGCCGCCAGGACGATGTCTTCGCCAGCGATGCTGGGGCGGCCCACGATCACTTCCAGTTCAGTGGCCTTTGTGGTTCCTGTTGCCTTCAGGTCGATTGTTACAGCGCCATCGGAATAAATGATCTCGGGCGCCCACCCGAGGGCTTCCTGAGCCTCGGACCGGGCATTCCAGCCCACGCCTTCGACATAGGAGTTTTTCACGACGAGACCGGGGAAGGTTCCGGTCGCGGCAAGCAGCATGGCCATGTTGGCAGCGATTATCGTCCCGAAAGCAACGATCGCGATGATCAGGACATGGCGTCCGGTTAGTTCCTTGGTCATTGGTCTGGTCCCTGGAAATGGGTGTCGTAGTAGCTGCGCTCGCGCGTCATCAAGTTCTCGACCCAAAGCCGCGCCGGAACGCGTCCAAAGATCTCGGCGTCTGCAGGCGAGGTGAGGAAGACGCGCAGCTTCATCGTCTCGTCAGCAGGGATCTGGATGGCGGCGGCCTCTTCCCCCTGGACGCTGAGGCGCAGATACGGGTCGCTGAGCGCGCTGAGGCGGAAGATGTTGGGTTCCGCATTGCGGTTCTGGATACGGACCTCATAGGCATTCCGGATCGAGCCATCGGAGAGCGTGATAAACACCGGATTGCGATTGTGACGGACGGTGAGATCGATCGTGTCGCGCAGGAACAATGTGACGACCAGCCCGACGCCGATTGCGGCCCAAAGCGAGAAGTAGAAGATTGTTCGCGTGCGGACGACGCGCTTCCAGATGGGAATGGGTGCGTTGCCTGCCCGTTCGAGAGTCTCGTCCGACAGAGAGCAGTAATCGATAAGTCCCCGTGGCTTACCAACCTTTTCCATGATGTCATCGCAGGCATCGATGCAAAGCGCACACGTGATGCAACCGATCTGTTGACCTTCGCGGATATCTACGCCGGTCGGGCAAACCGCCACGCAGGCATTGCAGTCGATACAGTCTCCAAGCTCTTGAGCGGCCTCGGACTTCCGGTGTTTGCCGCGCGGCTCACCGCGCCAGTCCTTGTAGGTGACGATCAGCGAGTTCTCGTCCAGCATGGCGCCCTGGATGCGCGGCCATGGGCACATGTAGATACAGACCTGCTCGCGCAGGAAGCCGCCTAGGATGAACGTCGTGGCAGTCAGGACGCCCACCGTGGCATAGGCAATGGGGTGTGCATCGAGGGTCACGAGGTCGACGGCCAGCGTAGGCGCGTCGGCAAAATAGAACACCCAGGCGCCGCCAGTAGCGATAGCTATCAATAGGAAAATCAGATACTTAGTGCCGCGCTTGAAGATTTTGTGTGAGGTCCACGGTGCTTTCACAAGCCGGAACTGCGCATTGCGATCGCCGTCGATCCAACGCTCGACATGTTGATAGACGTCGACCCAGACAGTTTGCGGGCAGGTATAGCCGCACCAGACCCGGCCCAGCACCGAGGTGAACAGGAACAACCCGATCCCGGCCATGATAAGAAGGCCCGCGACATAGTAGAACTCGTGCGGCCAGATCTCGATCCAGAAGAAGTAGAACCGTCGGTTTGCAAGATCGATCAGTACCGCCTGATCCGGCAGATGAGGTCCGCGATCCCAACGAATCCAGGGGGTTAGATAGTATATCGCAAGTGTGACGCCCATGATCCACCACTTGAGGCGGCGGAACCAGCCTTGCACCGCCTTGGGAAAGACGTGCTCGCGCGCGGCGTATAGCGATACTGGCGTGTCTGTGCTCATCGACATGTCCGGAACACCTGAATTCGGATCAGGTGCACACTCATCCGCGAGGGTGCAAGCTGCCTTGATTCAGATCAAGCGCTGTTCCCCGGCGCATACCGTTTTCGTACCGCAAGCATATGCCTTTGGTAGTGCAAAGGTATTCCTTTCATACCAACGCGGACTCGACCTGGCGCGGATCGGCGATGCGCAAGCGAAATTCAACAAGGTGTCTCACGATTTCTCAAACCCCCGCGATCCGACCGTGCGCTGGCTTGGCTTGGCGCGGGTTTCGCCTCAGGTTCCATCACAGCGAACGGGAGCTTCGATGATGCAGACACGGCGCGGAGTTTTGGCGGGCATGGGCGCGATAGGCGTCGCGGGCCCACGGGCGGCCGCCGTGGATGACGACTTGCATCAGACGTTCGCCGCATTGCTGCACGAGGACGAGGAGACGTATCTCGCGGCCCTCGATACTCTGCGGGTGCGCGGCGGGCTGGATCTGATTGCGGGATTAATTTTCGCGATCCGATTCACCCCGCATGACAGCGCGCCGCTGATCCGGGTGATTCAGGAGATCACCGGCGAAACCGAACGCGTCGAATGGTTCGACTGGATGCTGTGGCAAGAGGCGAATCCGCAGGTTGTCCCGCACCCGAGCTACGTCGGTTTGAAGCGTGAGACCTACCTTAGGATCGATCCGGAGTTCGATGTCTTCCTGAGGCCCGAACACATCGGACGCGACCGCATGAAGATCCGGTTCGAGGAGATCACCTGGGGCGGGGTGGTGAAGGACGGTATCCCGTCACTGGACGCTCCAAAACTGATCCCGGTGGACGAGGCTGATTTCATGCTGGGATCGGACTTCGTCTTCGGAATCGAGATTGATGGCGATGTCCGCGCCTATCCGCTGCGGATCATGGGCTGGCACGAGATGTTCAACGACGTGATAGGCGGCGTGCCGCTAGCGCTGGCCTATTGCACCTTGTGCGGTTCCGGGATCCTGTTCGAGACGCAAGTGCAGGATCGGGGCGAGCCACTCGTCTTTGGTTCGTCGGGGTTCCTCTATCGTTCGAACAAGCTGATGTTCGACCGTCAGACGCACTCGCTGTGGAATCAGTTCACCGGCAGACCTGTCATGGGGCCGCTGGTGGACACCGGGATCGAACTGAAGCAGCGCCCTGTGGTGATCGAGCCCTGGGTGCGCTGGGTGGCGCGACACCCCGAGACAAAGGTTCTGTCGCTCGAGACAGGCTATGACCGCAATTACGGCTCGGGCGTCGTCTACGACAAGTACTTCCGCAGCCCCAAGCTGATGTTCCCCGCAGTGGTGGATCAGACCCGCCTGAAGCAGAAGGATTACGTCTTCGGGATTCGTACCTTCGGGGCGGCGAAGGCCTGGCCCGTCACGGCCTTTGAGAACGGGCGCGTGATCAACGACCGGGTTGGAGAGCTGAATGTCGTGCTGGTCGGGGAGCGGTTGGGCCGCACTGTCCGTGCCTACGCGCGCGGCGGTCGGGTGTTCGGACCGGGGTCGCGGGCTGTGGAGCTGTACTCGGGCATCGAGACCTGGAGCGTCGGCGAAGAGTTCCTGACGGGTCCACACGGCCAGCGCGCCCTGCGCGTTGCGGGGCACATTGCTTACTGGTTCGCGTGGGACGGATATCTTGGCGACATCGCCGAGCTCTATGACGGGTCGTGAAATTCCGGTGGCCGGGACGCCTGTGCCCGAAGGCCCGCGATCGGTCCATTCAACTTCGAAAAGAAAAAAATGAACCGTAACCAGAGGCCGTTCGTCCAAGGGGCATACAACTCAGATGGAGCCGGAAAATGATGTCCTTGAAAAGAATGTTCGCTGTCGCCCTGGTCTGGATGCTGCCCGTCCCGGGCCTGGCCGCGCAATGGTCCGTTGACGCCAACCAGTCGCGTGTCGATTTCGATTATACGCGCAATGGAGCGCCCGCGACGGGGGTCTTCGGCTCGTTCAGCGGCAGCGGCGCGTTCGATGTGATCGCACCTGAGACCGCCGAACTGACGGTGCAGATCGACTCGCGAAGTATCGACCTGAACGACCGGATGGCCAGTGCCTTCGCAACCTCGGCTGAGTGGTTCGACTCCTCGCAGCACCGTTACATCACCTACAAGCTGACCGGTTTGAAACCACGGCCCGATGGCAGATACGATGCCGAAGGAATGTTGACCTTGCGCGGTCAGACGAAGCCGGTGGCTGCCGTAATCGCGCTGGGCTTCGACGGCCAGACCGCGACGGCAACGGGCGTCGTCAGCCTGAACCGCGAAGACTACTTGCTGGGCGTTGGCCCGAGCTCGATGTTCGTCGAAATCGGAACCGAGGTGGCGGTCCGCTTCGAATTGCGGGCAACGCAGCAGTGACAGGGTGGGTGGGCTTGGAGCCCACCGTACGCGATATACACGATTGCGAGTGTCGTCATAGATTGCTCGCCGGTGCGTGTTTCGATATCTGCCCCGATCTTCATTGCATCACTGCAGAAAGTCGGGGCCGGAAAGAGCCCACTCTGAGAGCGGCAGGTTCGCCATCAAACCGGCTGCAACCCGTAGGGTCAAAGCTTGGCTTCCTCTCGACATGCGCATCATTCTGCTACGGTCATTTATCGTCGCAGACCTCAGCGTAGGGCGAACGTAGCGCGAGCCGCCGATTGCTGACGGTCTTGCCACGCTTCACAGTCCATGGCTTTGTCAAACGAAAGGTCATCCGAGGAGCACGCCATGATCGATCAGACGACTCTCCTGACCTATGTTGTCATCGTCTTGGGGTTCGTGTTCATTCCGGGGCCTGCGACCTTGTTGACCGTGGCCCGGGCGACCACGTCGGGCACCCGGGTCGGCATCGCGACAGGTGCTGGGATCACCGCAGGGGACATCATCCACACCACAATGGCTGTGATTGGGATCTCCGCGATCATTGCCGCCTCGGCCACGTTGTTCAACCTGATCAAGTACCTGGGAGCGGTGTATCTGGTCTACCTTGGGCTGAAGGCGATCATCGAGAAGTCGCAACCCGATCTCGGCCAGGGGCGCACGCCAATCACGGTACCGCAGGCGTTTCGCCAGGCGATCGTTGCCGAGGTTTTAAACCCGAAGACGGCCCTGTTCTTTCTGGCCTTCCTGCCGCAATTCGTGCAGCCGGGAAATGGCACGGTCTTATTGCAGCTGACGATCCTGGGTGTTCTCTTCGCCTTCCTGGGATTTGTCAGCACTCTGGTGTTTGCCGTGACCGCTGGTGGCTTGGGCAGTTTCCTGCGCCGCAACCCGGTGGTCCTGCGCTGGCAGGGCAAGGTTGTCGGTGGCATCTATTGCGCGCTTGGCGCACGCCTGGCCTTCCAGGATCGTTAGTGTAGTGTGTCATAATTCGATCGTAACTCTATGATAAAGCTGGAAATCTGGGTCGAATTCGCCAGCACTTATTCCTATCTGACCGTCTCGCGTGCCGAGGCGGTTTTGCGCGAGGCCTGTGTTCCCTTTTTCTGGCACCCCTTCCTGCTGGGGCCGATCTTTCGCGACAAAGGGTTGGAGAGTTCGCCCTTCGTACTCGACCCGGTCAAGGGCAGCTACATGTGGCGCGATATCGAGCGGCGCGCGGCGCGCCTCGGGTTGCCGTTCGTCCGCCCGAAGGTCTTTCCGGCGAACGGGCTGGTTGCTGCACGGATCATGACGGCAGCGCTGGATCAACCGTGGTGCGGTGCGTTTGCAAGGGCGGTCTTTTCGGCGCAGTTCGCGCGCGGTGCTGACATCTCGGACGCGTTTGTTCTGGCCGAGGCATTGGCGGCGTGTGGCGCGGAGCCTGCTTACTGGCTAGAGCGCGCGGGGCAGGACGAGACCAAGGCGCGTTTGCGGACTGCTACCGATCAGGCGCGCGATTTGGGAATCCTCGGCGCGCCGAGCTTTCTGGTCGGTGACGAGGTGTTCTGGGGCGATGACCGGCTTGGGGACGCAGTTGCCTGGGCGCTTGAGGCAGATTGACCGGATTGGCGATCAGCGCCATCTGAGATTGAAAGATATCATCCGTTGATCGCGAAGGAGCCTCGATGCCAAGCGAACAGACCAAGTCCGGCATGATCCTGCGCATCTTCCAGGTCGAAGCCAAACCCGGGTGCGGCGCTGAACTGATCGCCAAGTTCGCGACTACCTCGGCCGATGTTGTCCAGGGTAGGCCCGGCAATGCCGGGTATTTCTTCGGACAAGGTGTCGAGACTGACGCGGACTATGTCGTCTTCACATCGGTTTGGCAGGATCTGGAAGCGGTGAAGGCTCGCTTCGGGGAGGACTGGCAGGTGTCGTTTCTGCCGCCGGGCTACGAAGCGCTGATCGAGAACTGTTCGGTGCGGCATATCGATGTGGGCTCCGGCTGGCACGTGGATCTGGACGGATAGCTCTTTCAAAGTGTGCGGGCCGCGCGGCAATGCGTAGGCATGGACCTGCGTGCGTCGTCATGTGAGGGTTCCGCGAAAAGGAGGGTCGGAACATGCTCGATATCGTCAGTCTAACGACCATTGCCGTTGCATTCTTTGTCGCGGCGGCCTCTCCCGGGCCAGCGACCCTGGCGGTTGCCGCGGTCGCGATGAGTGCTGGACGCAAGAAAGGCTTGGTCTTCGGTATGGGGCTGTCCGTGGGTCTGGCGTTTTGGGGCGTCGTCGCGGCCACGGGATTGGGCGCGTTGCTGCAAGCCTCGGCCTCGGTGCTGTTCGTTCTGAAGCTGGCAGGCGGCACGTATCTGCTGTGGCTGGCGTATCAGTCCGCGCGATCCGCCGCGACAGAGGCGCCCGCACAGACGGATCCTCGGCACGCCAGGAGGGCGTTTCGCAGTGGCTTGTTGCTGAATCTGTCGAACCCGAAGGCGGTGTTTGCCTGGATGGCTGTCCTGGCGTTAGGACTGTCCGATGGCAGCAGGACTGGCCATGTTGTCGTGGCAACAACGCTTTGCATCGTATTGGGGTTGCTGATTTATTCGGTCTATGCGGTGGTGTTCTCGACGTCCGGGGCGATGGCGATCTATCGCAGTGTTCGCCGCTGGATCGATGGCGCCGTCGCCGGGCTGTTCGCGCTGGCCGGGTTCGGTCTGATCCGGTCTGCCTTCGTCCGGCAGTAGTCATCTCTTCGCTACCAAGACTTCTTTGGAAGACGAAAAAAGAAGGCCCGCACGCGGCGGGCCCAAGTTACAGGAGGTATTCATAACGCCTTTGACCGGCGTCGATGGTGTAACGCGGAACCGACGTCAATCCGGCTCCAGTCCTGGATTATTCTCCGCCCCCCAGGGTGTGAACATAGTGGGCGACCTGGCGGATCTGCGCCTCGGTCAAACGCTCGGACCAGGACGGCATGACGCCGAAGCGCGAGTAGGTGATTGTCTCGATCACCGCGTCGCGGTCCGCACCGTAGAGCCAGATGGCATCGGCAAGGTTCGGTGCGCCCTGTTCCGGATCGCCCAGGCCAGTATCGCCGTGGCAGGCCGCACAGTTGTCGGCATAGAGCGTGGCGCCGTCATCGGAAGCCTCACCCCGGTCAGAGAGCGAAAGAACGTAGTCCGCAACCAGTTCGATCTCGTCCGCTGCCAGGATCTCATCGCGCCCGAAAGCTGGCATTTCGGAGTAACGGGTGTCGTCATCGAACTCCCACCGGATGCCGTGGCGCACGGTGGCAGCGATGGCGTCTGCCGTTCCGCCCCAGAGCCAGTCGTCATCGATTAGGTTCGGGTATCCCTTGGCGCCTGCCGCTCCGGCACCGTGGCACTGCGAGCAATAGGTGCGGAAGACGGCGGCACCGCCCGCTTTGGCGAAGCTGTCGAGATCGGCGTCTGCATTGATCTCTTCGAAGCTGGCATTGCCGGTGCGTGCAATGATGAACGCGTTGCTCTCCTCGTGGGCGGCGATCGCCTCGGCGACTTCACCGCGTGAGGAGTATCCCAGCACGCCCGCCGTCGCTGACGAGACCAGAGGCCAGGCCGGATAGGCGATGGTGTAGATGACGCCCCAGACGATGGTGATGTAGAAGGTCCAGAGCCACCAGCGCGGCAGGGGCGTATCAAGCTCGGCGATGCCGTCCCATTCGTGGGACTTGATCTCCTGACCCGTGGCTTCGTCGATTTTGCGGTCGTCTTGGCTCATGGGTCAGTCCTCCAGCTCGTCATTGCGCAGGGGCAAATGTGCCAGGTCGCGGTGCAGTTTGCGCGAGCCAGGGCGGAACGCCCAAACGATCTGTCCGACGAAGAACAGCAGCATCGCGATCAGGAACCAGCTGTCGGCGAAGCTGCGGAGCAGGGTATAGGTGTCCATGTCTCCCTCTCTCAGCGGTAGTTGGCTTCGGCTTCGTAGACAGAGAAGTCCACGAGCGTGCCGAGCATCTGCATGTAGGCGATGATGGCGTCGAGTTCGGTGATCTCACGCTGACCATCGAAATTGCGAACCTGCGCCTTCGGGTAGCGCTCCATGAACGCATCGAACTCGTCGTGATCGGGATCGACCTGGACCCGGACGTCGGTGAGCGCGGTCGCAATCATCTCGTCCGTGTAGGGCACGCCGACCGTGATGTTGGCCTGCAGGTGGCCCGCGACGTTGTCATAGTAGAGCGGGGTGTCCGCCAGCCAGGGATAGGCGGGCATGATCGACTCGGGCACCAGATCGCGCGGGTTGTACATGTGATCGACATGCCAATCGTCCGAGTAGCGGCCGCCGACGCGGGCGAGATCCGGGCCGGTGCGCTGCGAGCCCCATTGGAACGGGTGATCGTACATCGATTCGGCCGCCAGCGAGTAGTGGCCATAGCGTTCGACTTCGTCGCGCATCGGGCGGATCATCTGGGAGTGGCAGGTGTAACAGCCCTCGCGAATGTAGATCTGGCGGCCCAAAAGCTCGAGCGGTGAGTAAGGCCGCATGCCCGTCACCTTCTCGATGGTGTTCTGCAGGTAGAACAATGGGGCTATCTCGACGATGCCGCCGATGGCGACCACGACGAGGGAGAGAACCATCAGCAGCGTCGCATGCTTCTCGATCTTGGTGTGATGCTGCAGGAGCGACTTGGTCGCCTTGCCCTGGGGCTGGGTGTGGTCAGTCATCATCCCCGTCCTTCGCGGTCGCGTCTTTCATCTGGGTCAGATGACGGCCGGAGGCGCAGAGCCCTTCGCCCGTCAGGGTCTCGTAATCGCGGCAGAAGGCCCGGCAGAGGCTGGTCCCAGGGGCGAGACCGGCACGGGTGATGGTGTTGGATTGCATGCGCTTTACTCCGCTGGGACCGCAGCCGCAGAAACGGCGGGCTCGGAAGCCCGGATCCGTCCGCGGGTGGTCTGGTAAAGGTTCCAGCACATGATCAGTGCGCCGGCGAGGTACATGACGCCGCCCAAGCCACGGACCACGTACATCGGGAACTTGGCCGCCACGGTGTCGGCGAACGAATTCACCAGGAAGCCGTGGGTGTCGGTCTCGCGCCACATCAGGCCTTCCATGATGCCGGTGACCCACATCGAGGCGGCGTAGAGCACGATCCCCAGCGTCGCGAGCCAGAAGTGCCAGGACACCATGGTCATGGAGTAGAGCCGTCGCGCACCCCAGAGTTTCGGCACCAAGAAGTAGAGCGCGCCGAAGGTGATCATGCCGTTCCAGCCGAGCGCGCCGGAGTGAACGTGGCCGATGGTCCAATCGGTGTAGTGGCTGAGCGAGTTGACGGCCTTGATGGACATCATCGGGCCTTCGAAGGTCGCCATGCCGTAGAAGCCGATGGAAATCGCCAGCATCCGCAAAACGGGGTCCGTACGGAGCTTGTCCCAGGCGCCGTTCAGCGTCATCAGCCCGTTGATCATGCCACCCCAGGAGGGCATCCACAGGATGATCGAGAACACCATTCCAAGCGTCTGTGCCCAGTCGGGCAGGGCAGTGTAGTGCAGGTTGTGCGGACCGGCCCAGATGTAGAGGAAGATCAGGGCCCAGAAGTGGATGATCGAAAGTTTGTAGCTGTATATCGGGCGTTCGGCCTGTTTCGGCACGAAGTAGTACATCATTCCGAGGAAGCCCGCCGTCAGGAAGAAGCCGACCGCGTTGTGGCCATACCACCACTGCGTCAGCGCGTCCTGCACGCCCGCGAAGGCGCTATAGGACGTGGACCCGAGCAGAGAGACCGGGATCGACAGGTTCCGTACCACGTGCAGCATCGCCACGGTCACGATGAAGGCCAGGAAGAACCAGTTCGCGACGAAGATGTGCGGCTCCTTGCGCTTCACCAGCGTGCCCAGGAATACCGCCAGATAGCAGACCCAGACGACTGTCAGGATCAGGTCGACGTGCCAAGGAAGCTCGGCATACTCCTTGCCCTCGGACCCGCCGAAGACATAGGACGTCGCTGCCAGTACGATGACGAGCTGATACCCCCAGAACACCACCCACGGCAGCGACCCGCCCCAGAGCCGTGCCGCACAGGTTCGCTGGACGATGTAGAAAGACGTCGCGATCAACGCATTGCCGCCGAACGCAAAAATGACGGCTGAGGTATGTAAAGGACGGAGCCGACCGAAGGACGTGTACGGCAGATCGAGGTTCAGGACCGGGAACGCAAGCTGGAAGGCGATGACGACACCGACGAGGAAACCGACGACGCCCCAAAGGGCCGTGGCGACAACGCCCGCGCGGACGACATCGTCCATGTATCCGGTTCGGGCATCCGCGAGTGCCGCACCCCCGGCGACAGCCGCTTTCGGCTCTTCCCGCATTGTCAGGAAGAAGCCGACCGCTGCCGCGATCAGGATCACCAGGGCATTGACCTGGAATGCGAGGTCTTCGGCCCAGTTCGCGGCCAGGGCTGCGAAAATCGCGACCACCCCGAAAAAGGTAAGTTTGGCTGTTGTCAGCACGGCATCGCTCCGCAGTTTTGTCGTTGCGGGCGAAATTGCTGCGCCTGCTCAATAGGCGCCTTGATCTGGATCAACGCTTGTGTGCGACGGGTGTGACGTCTGGCAGGCTATTTCGGGAACTGCATGCCCCAAAGGCGCAGGGCGACGATCGCATCGCGCAGGCAGCGGCCCTTGTCCGTCAGGCTGTACTCGACGCGGGGCGGCACGACGGCAAAGACCTTGCGATCGACGATCCCGTCCGCTTCTAGCTCGCGCAGTTGCTTGGTCAGACTGCGCTGTGTCACTGTGCCGACGCGGCGCGCAAGTTCGTTGAAACGCAGCGTCTCATCCAGCAGGTGGTAGATGATCAGCCCTTTCCACTTGCCAGCGATCTGTTCCAGCGCGCCTTCCACCGGGCAGCCACCGCTGCAGTCATAACGCTCAAAGCGGGTCATGCCCCTGGCGACCTGGTCATTTACGGTATCCATTTGGTGCCTATAGGCCGATCTTGTGCGTACTTGCGTCTTTGCGACTGGTTGGTCATATGCCCGCCAGCGATGGGATGTCAAAAGGAACTGTCACAATGGCACTGACGATTCTGGCTCAGATCACGGCTGCAAAGGGCAAGGAGGCATTGGTCCGCGCCGAGTTGGAGAAGCTGGTTCCGATCACGCAGGCCGAGGCCGGGTGCGTGCAATATGACCTGCATGTCGACAACGAGAACCCGGGGTTCTTCGTTTTTTACGAGACCTGGGAAAGCCGTGAATTGTGGCAGACCCACATGAACGCAGCACATCTGGCGGCCTACATGGCGGCGACCGAGGGCGCGGTTGATGCGTTCGTTCTGAACGAGATGACCAAGATCGCCTGATCGGTTGTGATCCATTTGACTGGCGAGGAGGATTTGCAATGAAGGCAGTTGGATACGTCAAGCAGGGCGCCTTGGACGACGACGGGGCGCTGGTTGATTTCGAAGCCTCGGAGCCTGTTGCCGAAGGGCATGACCTGCTGGTGCGTGTGGCGGCCATTTCGGTCAATCCAGTGGACTACAAGATCCGTATGCGCCGTCCACCCGAGGGTGATCGGCCGAACGTCCTCGGCTGGGATGCTGTGGGTGAGGTGGTCGGCGTCGGCGGCGATGTCACGGCGTTCAAGCCGGGGGACATGGTTTGGTATGCCGGTGCGATCGACCGTTCCGGCACGAACGCCGAACTGCATCTGGTCAACTCGCGAATCGTTGGGCTAAAGCCGCACTCGGTTTCGAATGCCGACGCGGCCTCGCTGCCGCTGACCACACTGACGGCGTGGGAGATGCTGTTCGACCGGCTTCGTGTCGAAGATCCAGTTCCGGGTGCGGCGCCTGCGGTTCTGATCATCGGTGGCGCGGGTGGGGTCGGCTCGATCGCGATCCAGTTGCTGCGGGCCAGAACAAATCTGACGGTCATAGCAACGGCGTCCCGGCCCGAGACGCAGGCCTGGGCCAAGGAGCTTGGGGCGCACCACGTTATAGATCATCGTGAACCGCTTGGGTCTCAGATAGAGGCGCTTGGCCTGGGCGCACCGGGGTTTGTCTTTTCAACGACGCATACCCAAAGCTATGCAGCGCAGATCGCCGAGTTGATCGCCCCACAAGGGCGTTTTGGGTTGATCGATGATCCGGAGGTTATGGATATCATGCCCTTCAAGCCGAAGTCGGTCTCGGTCCACTGGGAACTGATGTTCACGCGCTCCTTATTCGGGACGGCGGACATCGCGCGCCAGGGTGAGATCCTGAACGCCGCGGCCGGTTTGCTGGACGAAGGCCGCATCCGGTCGACCGCGACCGAAGTCTTGGGAAAGATCTGTGCCGCGAACATCCGGGACGCGCACCGGACGCTGGCGAGCGGCACGGCGAAAGGCAAGATGGTGCTGGAGGGGTTCTGAGCCTGCCGGATCAGAAGTCGTCGAGCGCGTCGTCCTCGCCGGCGAGTTCCTGCAAGGTCTCGACATCGGCGATCCGGAAGGTCCGTTTGTCCGGAAGGTCGATCACGCCGTCGCGGCGCAGCGACGTGAACTGGCGGCTGACGGTTTCAATCGTCAACCCCAGGAACTCGGCAATCGATTCACGGGTTAGCGGGATCTGCACCTCGATGCCCGAAGCAATATCGACGCCCTTGAGCTTTGCTTCGCGCCGGGCAAGAATCAGCAATAGACTGGCGAGTCGTTCACGTGCCGTCTTTCGTCCCAGAAGCACGAGCCAGTCGCGCGCGGCATCAAGCTCGTCAAGCGTCATCTCCAGCAGTCGGCGTTGCAGCGCGGCGCTTTCCGAGATCAGCTTCTCAAAGGCAGGCCGTTGGAACAGGCACATCTTGACCGGCGTGACTGCGACCGCTTCGTAAGGTGCCTTCGGTCTGAAAGGACGCCCGATGAAATCCGAGGCGAACAGCAGGCCAACGACCTGGCGGCGACCATCCTCGAGCGACTTGTGGAGCGCTACGACGCCGGATACCAGCGAGCCAAGCGACGTTGTCGGCTCGCCCTCGCCAACAATCTCCTGTCCCGGTTCGTAATCACGGTAGAACTTTGCCTTGTCGAGTTCGACAAGCTCCGCAGGGCTGGAATAGCTGCAGATAGCGCGCTGGCGGATCGGACAGGTTTCGCATCTGCCGAGATCCGAGATCAGATTTGGTGCTGCAGCCATCATCACACCCTCAGGGTAGGAGGAAAGGCCCCGGACTTCCACAACTGTTGGGACGTGTCAGCTTCACTCAGTGGAAACGTATTCCATTTTGCATTCGGACGCTAAAGCTTATTCTGGCTCGGACAGCGTCGGTTTCTTGCGCAGCAGGTATTTCTGATTCCCATCGCAAACAAGTGTACCGTCTTGATTGTGGATAGCCAGCGTCACTGTGACCACGCCAGTTGTGCGTCCTTCCTTAAGATCCGCGATCTCGAGCATCGGATAGAGCGTATCACCTGCATAGACCGGCGCCAGGAAGCGCGAAGACTGTTCCAGAAACCCGATCAACGCCTCACCCATATGATGCGGCAGGACGCTGGCACCGGCACAGGCCTGCGCAACGACCTGATATCCATGCGCCAGCAGGTCGCGGTGGCCGCGTGCCTGGCAATAAGGCCGGTCGTAATGGATCGGATGGTTGTCACCGCTGGCCAATTGGAACGCGCTGAAGAGTGCATCCGTCATCGTGCGGGATGGCACATAGAACTTTTCGCCGACCTGCCAGTCCTCGAACCAGCGGGTCTCGCAGAACTTGTGCTGTGCAGGATCGAAGGTCTCGGTCATTTTGCGAGCCCGAACTCAGAAAGGATGGCGACCGTGTGTTCGCCGGTCTTCGGTGCGGCGCGGGTCTCGGGCGCGCGGGCCGGGGTGCGCGCGACCGGCAAAATCGACGTGCCGGTGACGGTCGTTGGGTCGGCAGCATGCGTGGCGGCGACCTGGGGTTCCTCCAGCCACATCCCGAAATCGTTGATCCGGCCCGCCAGCACGCCGTTTGCCTCGAACAGATCGAGCCATTCTGCCGTCGTACGCTCCTTCATGCGCTTGGCGATCGATGGCTTCAGCGTTGCTTCGTTCTCTTGGCGTGTCGCAAACGAGGCATAGCGCGGATCCGTGGCAAATTCGTCCAGTCCCATGGCTTTGACGAGCGCTGTGAAATGCTGCTCTTTGACCAGTGTGACGGTCAACCAGCCATCGGCGGTCTGGTAAGCCCCGGCAGGTGGGTTCAGCAGCATCGGCGCGCGGCCAAGATGGGCAAACTCCATGATTTTTGGACCCATCGCGGCAGCCGCTGCTTGCATCAACGAGACATCGAGGTGCCGGGCTTCGGTGACGCCACCGAACAATGCCATCGACACGGCCTGGAACGCGTAGATCCCTGTGACGGAGTCGATGATGGTGGTGTGCAGCTTGTGCGGAACGCCGTCCTCGCCGTGGTTGACGGAAATCATGCCAGAAAAACTTTGTGCGACCGCATCCGTCAGCGGGTCGTTGGCGCAGGGACCGGTCTGCCCGAAGCCGGAAACCGAGAGATAGGTGATGAGTGGATTACGGGCCTTCACGTCCTCGAACCCGACGCCGAGACGGTCGGACACGCCCGGCCGGGCACTTTCCAGGACAACATCCGCCTGCTCGACCAAGGACAGAGCGGCGGTCAGACCGCTCTCGGATTTCAGGTCGAGCGTGATGCTCTCTTTGCCGAGATTGTAGTAGAGAAAGTGAACCGACTCGCCTTCCGGTCCGTCACCGAGCGCGCGCACCCAGTCGCCGCCGGGTGGTTCGATCTTGATCACACGTGCGCCGTGCTCGGCGAGCAGGCGGCCGCAATACGGACCGGCGATCCCCTGCGTCAGGTCAATCACCAGCTTTCCGGCGAGCGGTTGGTCCGACTGCATGATCACTCCCCTGTCTGGTCCGCGCGCGAGCGGCGCGGTATGGGGATGCATCCTTCCGCAACCGGGCGTCCCGCGCAATGTCCCCGACCGCACCGAGCATCCTCGACCGGATATGTGCCGCCGTTCTGATGATCCTGTCGGCGCTGGTGCTGGCCCGGCTGATCTTTTGTCAGGAGTGGGCAGACATCCCTTCGCGGATCATGGCATTGGTGCTGAAGGACGTTGTGATGCCGCGCTTCGGTCCGCGAGAATGGGTGCTGTTCGCAGTGGCCGGTGGGCTTGCGCTTGGCCTTTGGTTCAAGCCGGGCGGTTGGCCGGATGCGGGGTTTGCCTTGCGCCAGGGTGCCTTCTTCACGGCGTTCATCCTGCTGATGATGCTGCTGCGCGAGGCGGCGATGACCTCGGACTCGGTCCTGAAGGTTGGCGACTGGACGACCCGGCAACCGCCCGCGAAGCGCTATGCCGCGATGTGGTTCGGCGGTCACACGGCCGGTATTCTGCTGAACTTCGGCGCTGTCAGCCTGCTCGCCCCGCTGATCCAGCGCGGTGTTCGAGCCCGCCCCATCAAAACGCCCGAGGAAGAACTGCGCGCGAAGCCGCGCGCGCGCCGCCAGATCAGCGCTCTGATCCGGGGATTTTCGATGGTGATCACCTGGGCGCCGACGACGTTGACGCAGGTGATCATCTTCTCGGCAATCCCCGGGTTGGATCCGGTCAAGGTGATCCTGCTGGCGCTGGTGCTGAGTGCCGTGATGCTTGGTGTCGGCTGGATCGAGGATCTGCTTACATGGGGAAAACCGCGGCTTGCGATCGAACCGCCCGAGCCGTTCCCGTGGCGTGCCGGATTGGACCTTGTGTTCGTCTATGCGCTGCTGGTCGTCGGCGCTTGGGCCGTTGTCGAGGCGTCGGGTGTGAGCCTGCCGCAGGCGCTGATGACGGTCGCGCCGGTGATGCTGATCGGCTGGGTTCTGGTGCAAAGCCGGGGTGGCGCGGTCGACAGTGCGCCGGAGCGGTTGCGCGAGATTGCCGTGGTCTCGATACCAAAGATGGCGCGCGAGGCTTACTTGCTTGGGGCGGCAGGGTTCATCGGGATTTCGGCGGCGAAGCTGGCGCCGGTGGACGCGATTGCCGTCTGGACCGAACAGGCCCACCTGCCGGACTGGGCGCTGTTGGCGGCGTTGCCGATTGTGATCACGTTGTGTGGTCAGATCGCATTGAGTCCGATGATGATGGTGGTGTTTCTGGCTGCCGTGGTATCTGCCCTGCCGTCCCTGCCTGCCGAGCCTGAGTACGTCGCGCTTGCGCTGAGCTTCGGCTGGGCGCTGTCGATGACGGCGTCACCCAATGCGACGGGTGCATTGCTTCTGGCGGGGACGACCGGTCTGCCCCCGACGACGCTGACCTGGCGGTGGAACGGGGTCTACTCGATCACTGCGTTGACGGTCTTCGCCGCGTTGTGTTGGGTTGTCGCCGGCGGCTGACGCCTAGCCAAAGCCTAACTGGCGTCAAATCCGGTCGCGCGTCAGGACCATCGCTCTAGCGCAGCATCGGCGGTGAGGTGTTTGGTATCCCCTGCTGTGCCGGGTGTCGCCGAGAACCTGGGCGCGGGCGCGGGCTGGTACGGATCGGGGATGAAAGACGTTCTCGCCGCATTGTGCGGATGGTGCGGGGCTTCCGCCACCGTCAGGACCGGTGCCACGCACGCATCGGTGCCATCGAAGAGATCGGCCCAATGATCGCGCGTCTGCGTCGCCAGGCCTGCCGCTATGGCATCGGCGCAGGCAGGCCATTGGCTGCGGTCGGCCTGATCCCAATCCGCGGCGTTCAAGCCCAGCCCGTCCATCAGTGCCTTGAAGAACTGTGGTTCGATCGAGCCGACAGCGACGTAGTTCCCATCTGCGCAGGTGTAACACCGATAGAACGGGGCCGATCCATCCAGCAGGTTTGCGCCACGTTCCAGCGTCCAACGGCCCTTCGCCAGCATACCGTAGATCATCGCCATCTGCGACGCGCTGCCATCCAGCATGGCGGCGTCGACGACCTGGCCTTCGCCAGTCCGCTGCGCATGCAGCAAGCCTGCCAGCATTCCATAAGCGGCGAACAATCCGCCGCCGCCATAGTCACCGATCAGGTTCAGCGGCGGGGTGGGAGGGCGCCCGGGCTCGCCCATCGCCGCCAACGCGCCGGAGAGCGCAATGTAGGTCAGGTCATGCCCCGCAGTCTTCGCCCAAGGGCCTTCCTGACCCCATCCAGTGATCCGCGTGTAAACCAGCTTCGGGTTGCGGGCATGAACGCTGTCTGGGCCAAGGCCAAGCCTTTCCATAACGCCGGGGCGTAGGCCCTCGATCAGACCATCGGCCTTTTCGAGCAGGCCAAGCGCTGTCTCGACATCCGCCGGATCCTTGAGGTTCAGGGTCACGAGCGCGCGGCCCCGATCGATCGGCTCATCGCCACCGTGGACAATGAGTGGGCCGCGATTGGCGGACGGGCGGGCGATGCGGATGATGTCCGCGCCCAGATCGGACAGGAGCATGCCACAATAGGGGGCGGGGCCTATGCCCTCGAACTCGACGATCCGGAACCCTGAGAGCGGTCCTGCCATGGTGGTCTCCCTGCCTTTGGATCACTGTCGGGCGGTGGGCCTGGGGATTGCAAGGGGCGAGCGGCGCTGCCAACACTCAGGATGTGATGAACACGCCCGGAGCCTCGAACAGTATCTGCGACGTTCCCGGGATCCGGGTCGGACATGCCGAGAACCACGAGTTGGTGACTGGGGTTTCCGTGATCTTGCCCGAGGCACCGTGTGTCGCGGCGGTTGACCATCGCGGCGGCGGGATCGGAGCGCGCGACACCGTATTGCTGGGTGCGGGATCGGCGGTGCCTTTCGTGCACGGGATCTGCCTTTCGGGTGGGTCGGCCTATGGGCTGGACGCGGCCGGGGGCGTCCTGCACGGCATGCGGCAGGACGGAGTCGGCTTTCCGGTGAAGTCCGAAATCGTGCCGATCGTTCCGCAAGCGATCCTGTTCGATCTGATTGCGGGTGGCCCGAAGCGCTGGGAGCATCCGCCCTGGTGGGCGTTGGGGCTGGCGGCATACAGGGCCACCACTTTTGAGACGTCGTTGGGCAATGTGGGTGCCGGACTCGGTGCAACAGCAGGCCGCCTGAAGGGTGGTTTTGGGACAGCTTCGTCGGTTGACGAAGGCTTCACCGTCGGGGCCGTTGCCGCAGCGAATTCGGTGGGAGACGTTGTTTTCCCGGGCACGAAGACGTTTCGCGGCTGGATGCTGGAGCGCTCTGGAGAGCTTGGTGGGCAGCTGCCGCCCCCCAACAGAAGCGTTGAAACGCCAATTGCGGATGCGACAGCAGGTGCGAACACGACACTGGCCGTTGTGGCAACGGATGCAGCGCTTACGCGGGATCAGGCGTATCGCGTGGCGATCATGGCGCAGGACGGGCTGGCACTGACGACGTGGCCTGTGCACTCGCCAATGGATGGTGACACGGTGTTTGTTCTTTCAACCGGCAAGCACACGATCGGTGACGAGGCGGCCACCCTGACCCGGATCGGCACGATGGCGGCGGAGTGCGTCGGGCGTGCGATCATGCGGGGCGTCTACGAGGCTGAACCGTTGGCGGGGTATCCGTCCTATCGCGAACTCCTTTAGCCCGGTGCACGCTATTCTCGGACAATCGATGTCTCACGCAGCAATGCCCCGCTATCCGCATCGTGCAGCCGTAGCCACTCCGAGCCATCGGGTTTCTTAACGGTGACCAACAGGCCCTGAGTGCCCTGGCCAAGCGCCGTGATCTGCGCATCGACCGGCAAAGTGATCTTCTCGGCCGTCAAAGGAACGACGTTCGAGGCACCTCCGATGCCGAGGCGGATGACAATGGTCACCGTGATCGTCACAATGCCAAGAATGAGAACGACCATCAGAACCATGACGAGCAGACGTAACCGACGAACCTGGGGCGGCTCCACGACGTCCTCGTCGTCCTCGTAAGTCATGGTCGTCTCCTCCGATCCCGTGCGGCTGGTTATCCCGGAAGCGCTTGCCGGGCAACGCCTTGACCGTGCCTTTGCATCCGTTGCCGACGCGGCTGGGTTGGCGCTTTCGCGGTCGCGAATCATGGCGCTGATCGAGTCGGGCGCGGTGGCAGGGCAGGGGATCTCGCCCAAGCGTAAGGTCAGGGCCGGAGAGATCTTCACGCTGGACATGCCACCCCCGGTGGACCCCGAACCGTTGCCCGAGGATATTCCGCTGGATGTGGTTTACGAGGACGCCGACGTCATCGTCGTGAACAAGCCGGCGGGCATGGTTGTGCACCCGGCACCCGGCGCCCCGACTGGGACCCTGGTCAACGCGCTTCTGCACCATTGTGGAGAGTCGCTGGCCGGAATTGGCGGTGAACGCCGCCCCGGGATCGTCCACCGGATCGACCGCCAGACCTCGGGCTTGCTGGTCTCGGCGAAAACTGATCGAGCGCACGCTGGGCTGTCTGAACAATTTGCAGGGCACAGCATAGAGCGACGCTATCTTGCGCTTTGCTGGGGACGGCCAGACCGCGCAGACCCTCGCTTGGCCGGTTTGGACGCCGTCGGCTTCGAGGACGGCGGCTGGATCCGGGTCGATGCGCCCATTGCTCGGCATCCGCAGGATCGCAAGCGCATGGCAGTCGCTCGTTCCAGCGGTCGCCATGCCGTTACGCATTTGCGTGTCCTCGAAAGCTTCGGACCTGCGGGGGCGGCGTTTGCGAGCCTGATCGAATGCCGGCTCGAGACCGGGCGCACCCATCAGATTCGGGTTCACACGCTCCATATCGGGCATTCGCTGATCGGCGATCCTGTCTATGGGCGCGTGCGGGCCCCGTCGCGCGCAGTCGCGTCGGATACACTGCGAGAGCGCTTGTTCTTATTCAAACGGCAGGCATTGCATGCTGCCACGCTGGGTTTTGTGCACCCGGCAACCGGCAATCTGCACGAATTCTCCTCGGAACTGCCCCAGGATATGAACGAATTGTTAAACCTTCTGCGGCGGAATGATTGAAACATTCGTTAGAAGAATTGTGAGCTGGGTGAACCCGGACTTGCAAAGGCACCATTGGTAACCACTTGTTACCGGACGTTTCAGGGGAGACCTTCATGGCCCAGTCTTATGCGTCCCTGCCGGCACTTTCACCGGAACAGGGACTGAGCAAGTATCTGACCGAGATCCGCAAGTTCCCGATGCTGGAACCCGAGGAAGAGTTCATGCTGGCCAAGGCATGGGTCGACCATGGCGACAGCGAGTCGGCGCACAAGATGGTCACCTCGCACCTGCGTTTGGCGGCCAAGATTGCGATGGGCTATCGCGGGTACGGCCTGCCAACGGCCGAGGTTGTCTCGGAAGCCAATGTCGGACTGATGCAGGCGGTAAAACGCTTTGACCCGGATAAGGGTTTCCGCCTCGCAACCTATGCGATGTGGTGGATCCGCGCCGCGATCCAGGAATACATTCTGCGCTCGTGGTCGCTGGTAAAGCTGGGCACCACGGCCGCCCAGAAGAAGCTGTTCTTCAATCTCCGCAAGGCGAAGTCGAAAATCGGCGCGCTTGAGGATGGCGATCTGCGTCCCGAACATGTCGAGAAGATCGCCACTGATCTTGGCGTCACGCAAGATGAAGTGGTTTCCATGAACCGCCGCATGTCCGGCGGTGGAGACAGCTCGCTGAATGCGCCCCTGAAAGGTGGCGACGGTGAAGGTGCCTCGGAATGGCAGGACTGGCTGGCGGATGATGACGCTGACCAGGCGACAGCCTACGCCGAAGAGCAGGAAATGGACGTTCGTCGCGAGCTTATGATCGAAGCGATGGAGTCGCTGAACGAGCGAGAGCGCCATATCCTGACGGAGCGCCGTTTGAAGGACGAGCCCGTGACACTCGAAGACTTGAGCCAAGTCTACAGTGTCAGCCGGGAGCGGATCCGCCAGATCGAGGTTCGCGCGTTTGAAAAGCTTCAGCGTAAGATGCGTGATTTGGCGGCTGAGAAGAAGATGATCCCATCGATCGGTGGTTGATCGCTAGGGTTCAGATTGCCAAACCCCGCTGGCCATTGCCGGCGGGGTTTTTCTTTGTCTGAGATTAATCCGCCGATGGGCGTTTTGGCTCTGGCTGGGCTTCTCGCAAGGTTGGCGAAGGATTGTCTGCCAATCCGCAGTCTGTGAGCCAGGTGCGCCAGGCTTCGCGACTTTCCTCGGACAGCATGTCGAGCGGCGCAGGTTTCGGCGGGCGGGCCGTAAAATCGGACATTGTCACACCTCAGTTTCCGCTGCCGTGACCGGAGTGCGTGCCTGACGAGTGCCCTTTGGCCCCGTGGCCGCTGTGAGCTGCCGACTTGGACCCGGCTGCGGGTTTTTCCACCATGAATGTGACGGTAACATCGCCCGCCTTTTCGAAGGTTAAAGTCGCGTCGAAGTGATCACCGATCTTGAAGGTCTGGGCGGCATCGAACAGCATCAGGTGAAAACCGCCCGGTTCGAGGAGTGCCGTATCGCCCGGGGGCACGTCGATCCCCTCGATCTTCAGCATTTTCATGACACCGTTTGTCTCTTCGACGGTGTGGATCTCGATTGTCCCGAATGCCTCCGAATCAGCGGCGATTAGGCGATCTGGCGCCTCACCGTCGTTCGAAATCGACAGATACGCCGCGCTTGGGCGGTTCGGCAGATTCGGCCGGGCATACGGATGCCCTATGGTGAGATCGCCCGCGATCGTTTCGTGAGCGATTGCCGGTTGGGTCAGGTTGAGTGTGACCGCGACGGCGAGTGCGCCCGCTATGCGAGCAAAGTGGGAAAGACGTGTCATATGCATCTCCTGCGCGGTCTGGGTGATGACCGCTGTTTCCGTTGATCTGATGGCTTTTCAGATCCCGGTTGGAGGGGCTCGCGGCGCATGACGATCGGGCCTTGGGTGCTTAGGGTTGGTGTGTGCTGCGTGACTGACGACCTGAACGCGCGTGAAGCAGTCACTTCGCGTACCCGTGCCCGGGCGGTCGGGTGCCGTGAACAGTGAGAATGCCTGACACCAATGGCATTGCGCGGACGGGCCCGATGGAGCTTCGTCTCCGATCTCTTGCTTGCCATCAGGCGTGCAGAGCACGATTTCCGGGATACCGAGCGCGTTCTGAAGTGCGCGCAGTTCAGGATCGCCATACGCGCTTGCAGCGGCTGCTGGCATCGACAGAGCCATGCCAAACTGTGTCAGCAGCCAGACCATGACCGGCAGCATGCGCGTCCAGGCGCGAAGCTGATTAAACGGGTGCCTTGGTCTGGATCTGATCGGCATGTCTTGTGGTATGCCCGGCGCTCAATAATGGCAACGGGGCAAACCGAAGCAACTTGACAGATCTTGGTGGTCTGTATTAGTTAACCGTATGGTTAATCAAGATGCACTCGACAATACCCTTGGAGCTTTGGCGGATCCGACGCGGCGTGCGATCGTTCAGCGGCTATTGGAGTCCGATGCGACGCTGAGCGAGTTGGCGGAGCCACATGACATGTCTCTGCCAGCGGTCATGAAGCATGTCGGGAAACTGGTCGACGCGGGTCTGGTTACCCGGGCGAAGAGCGGCCGCGTCGTAACCTGTTCGCTAAACATCGACCCGTTGGATGATGCTCAGAAGTGGCTCGCCGAGATGCTCGAATTCTGGAACCAGCGCTTTGACGCACTGGACGCATACCTCGCACAACAGAAGGAGGACAGCCAATGAATGCGCCCGTCACTGAAATGAAGGACCCGACCGCGCTGATGATTCGGCGGACGTTCGACGCCGACAGGGCGATGCTTTGGAAGGCGTTGACCGACCCGAAGGCTTGGATGCAGTGGATGGGTGCCAAGATGGCGACGCCGCAGCGTTGCGAGGCGGACCTGCGCGTCGGTGGCGCCTGGCTGATCGAGATGCGCGGCAACGAGACCGGCAATGAGCACAACGTCAAGGGAGAGTTCGTCGAGATCGACGAGCCGAACCGGGTCTGTTTCACATGGGCGTGGTACTCAACGCCGGATGCGGTGAGCCTCGTGACCTATGCGCTGTCTGATGCAGGCGACGGCAAGACCACGCTGACGCTAACCCATGAGCGCTTTGCCAGCGTCGAGGCCCGCGATGGCCATGCAATGGGGTGGAATGCCTCGCTCGATTCACTCGAAGTCATGCTGGTAGCATAGGAGCGAACCATGCCGCATCCGATCGTATCCCGCGAAGATTGGCTTGTCGCACGCAAGGCTCATCTAGAGGACGAAAAGGCTTTCACCCGCGCCCGTGATGCATTGAGCGCACGACGCCGTGCGTTGCCATGGGTGCGGATTGAGAAGGAGTATCGGTTCCGGACCGGCGATGGTGAGAAGTCACTCTCGGATCTGTTCGGCGACAAGAGCCAGCTCATCGTCATTCACTTCATGATGGGGCCGGATTGGGACGAAGGCTGTCCCTCGTGCTCGTTCTGGGCCGACACCTACAATGGTCTCGACACTCACCTGGCACAGCGGGATGCCGCTTTCGTCGTTGTGGCCAATTGCGGGCTGGAAAAAATTGGATCCTACCGCGCGCGCATGGGGTGGAGTTTCGATTGGGTGTCGTCGCTTGGTTCAGACTTCAACCCAGACTTCAATGTCAGCTTCTCGCCTGACCATCCGCAGGGTGGCAGCGTTGAGTACAACTATGCGGCAAAGGGTTTTCCGGCGACTGAAGCGCCCGGGATCAGCGTTTTTCACAAGCCCCAGCAGGACCTGATCGTTCACACGTATTCAACCTACGCCCGTGGCCTCGACATGATGAACGGGGCTTACCAACTTATGGATCTTCTGCCGAAGGGCAGGGATGAAGACGGATTGGACTTTCCGATGGCTTGGGTGCGGCGCCGCGATCAATACGACGCCTAAAACAAGCTTCCAACTGAGAGGAGAAAACAATGGCTCATGGAAACGTTCACTGGTCGGAACTCGTCAGCTCAGACGTTGCGGGATCAAAGAAGTTCTTCAGCGAGATCTGCGGCTGGACAATCAACGAGATGCCAATGCCAAACGGAACATACAACGTCTGTATGGTTGGCGAGCAACCGGTCGCAGGTATCATGGGCGTTGACCAGATCCCCGCGGATCACGAGATCCCGCCGCACTGGATGACCTATCTTGAGGTTGCCGACGTGGATGCGGCGGTGGCCAAGGTCGCAGGTATCGGCGGCACGGTGGTACGCGAGCCCTTTGATGTGCCGGGTGTTGGCCGGATTGCCATGATTATGGATCCGGGCAAGGCAGTCTGCGGGATCATGACGCCGCCGCAGCAGAGTTGAGGCAATCAGACTTGGTGCTCGAGGCACGGGTCCCGGCCTAGGCGTCAGGCCTTTGGTTTGAGATGCCAGGCTGTCTCGATTGCCGGGCAGATTCCTTTCAGGCCACCCGCAACGTCGGCATGCCCGAGTTTTGCAACCTCGAAGTGCTCGTCGTAGTGCCGGTGAACCTCAGTGGGCTCAATCGAGAATGGCGGCCCCGGCATCGCGGATTGATCGTACGTAAAGGTGAGCAGGAACTGTGGCACTCCGTTCGTCATCTCGGTCAGATGCTGTGAGTAGCGCGTGCGCATGCTGTCCGGCAGCGCCACAAGAGCAGCACGGTCGTAGACCGCGTGGACGTCACCCAGAGTCGCGCGATCGAGGTCGAAGATGTCCCCGACAAAGACATCTAATCGCGGGGCGCTGTACCGCTTCGAACGGCCGAGGGTTTTGATCTGAGGAACCACATCCAGCTCATTGAACAACTGTTGGATTGCAAGCTCGCTCAGTTCCGCGCCAGCCACGCGAAAACCATTCGCCAGAAACCACGTGATATCGAGCGTCTTGCCGCACAACGGCAGAAACAAGCGGGCATCCTCGGGCAGGGCGAGTTGATGGAGATGAGCCTCCATCAATGCGTTCGGTTTTGGCTGATGAAAGCCGATTTGATTGGCTTCCCAACGGGAATGCCAGAAATCGTGGTCCATGCGGATGTCCCCAACTCTGCTTCCAAGCCTATATCGGGTCGAAATAACCCGGCGCCAAGGGGCGGCGTCAGATCTTCTCAGTGATGTGTATTAGCGCCCGGGAATCACGTCTTGGATGCCCTTTGCTCAGGTCGCCGCCGCGCAGCGCCGCGTGTATGGTTATGTCGATAATACGCCTCTTTCCTCTTTGATGTTGAGGTCGGCGCTAGGGTAAAAAATCTTCTTTGAACGGATAGGCCGGGTTCCTGAATTCAGTCTCTTGAGGGCGTCTTTGTACAGATGTTGATTGAGAAAGTGAAAGATAAAGTATCCAAAAAGCACGTGCAAAATCTGAAAACGAAAATGAGTATTTAAGCTCATTTACAAGTTTGCGCCCGTCGTATGCATAAATGTGGAGTGTCGCGGTACGTTCATGATGTTTGAATCGGTATCGAGCGAGTTGAATCACTCGGGTGATGATTGGACAGGGGCCCATTCCCGAGCAAGCGCTTGGGCGTCCTCGATCTCGCTTGGTGTGAGGTTCTGTTCAATTCGCTGCCGTGCAAGTCGAGCCTGCTGGTTTCCGCGTGCACTGGCGAGATTGTAGTAGACGTGCGCCTGCTGCAGATCGATCTCGGTCCCAAGACCTTTTTCATAGATCTCCCCGAGCGTGAACAGGCCGATCGTGTTGCCTTGTGCTGCGGTCTTCTCCAACCACCTGCGGGCCGCCGCCGGGTCTGCGTCAATTCCATTCCCGCGCAAGAGCGCCAGTCCGTAGAGGTTCATGGCGCCGATGTGTTGCTGTTCCGCTGCCTGCGCATAGTAGCTCACGGCGCCTGCAAGATCGCTTTCGCCGCCTCGGCCTTGTGCCATCAGGACCCCACAATTGAATTGCGCACTGTCCAAACCTTTGGTTGCGGCATCACAGATCAACCTGCGCGCGGCCTCGAAGTCCTGAAGGACACCGTTTCCGTCGAGATGGAGCAGACCCAACCGGTTGGCCGAGCGAACGCTGCCTTCGCGCGCTGCATTTTGATAGATGATCACGGCTCTTGCAGAATCGGCTTGCGTCCCAAGGCCCAGTTCCTGCATGCGCCCTAGGTAGAACAGGCCTTCGGGATCTCCGTTGGTGTATGCGGCCTGAAAGTTCTTCGCGGCCTCTGTGAAGCGTTGATCGTTCAGCGCGTCCCGCCCGGTCTTGATCGGATCCGGTTCCTCGGGCAACGCCACGCCAGTGTGGAGGAGTATCGCGAGCAGGAATACGAGAGGTCTGAGCATGGTTTGACTATCATCTGTGTTCGGGGGAGGGGCGAGGAGATATTAGCCTAATCTGCGCCGTGCTGACAATTACGCGAAACGGGTGGGGTCATCTCCTGCTTGAAGGCCCCTCAACATAGCTTGGCGCGATCGGCGCGGATTGCTATAGCGACGTCACGCGGGCGTGGCGGAATCGGTAGACGCAACGGACTTAGACATGAATTGAGTGCGCGCAGGGAAACCTGCGACGTAGAACTGCTCAAACTCGGGGGAACCTGTGAAATGGCAATCCCGAGCCAAGCCCGCGAAGGCGGGAAGGTGTAGAGACTAGACGGGCAGCACCTAAAGCACCGCCTTCGGTGCCATGGTGAAGGGATAGTCCAGACCACGAACTGGCCTGGCCGGGCGGCGAAAGCCGAGGTGGTATGAAA
>JBHJIZ010000015.1:0-14885 GCA_050043005.1 Paracoccaceae bacterium | reverse complement strand
CCGGGTGATTTCTTTCGTCAAGAATCAAAACCTCGGCCTGGTTGTTCCGTACCTTATGGGCTCGACCAAACGGCGATATCTACCGGACTTCATCGTGCAGATCGATGACGGGAAAGACGACCCGCTGAACCTGATCGTGGAGGTCAAGGGCTACCGGGGCGAGGACGCCAAGATCAAAGCCGAGACCATGCGCACCTATTGGGTTCCTGGGGTCAATAACCTGAAATCATTCGGGCGCTGGGCCTTCACCGAGTTCACAGCCGTGTACCAGATGGAAGACGAGTTCGAGAAGCTGATCGCGGGTCTCACCGCCAAAGTCGAGGAGACCGCATAGTGGCCCGTAAACCCAAAGCCCCCAAAGAAGTCCGATCCCACAAGCATCAGGACAAGCGGCTGAACATCCCCCCGGCAGAAGCCGAGCCGATGTTGGCCGAAGAGGACAAGGCCCCCAAGGCTGTCCGGTACCAACGCAACACCGATCTGGACCCGCAATAGGTTTGGCGTGGCAAGGACGAGCAGGACTGGTCCGATCTGATCGTCCAGGCCCCGCCGTTGTACATTCAGGAGAAGGTGCACCCTAAGGTCCTGATCGACGATTTGGTCAACCAGACCGCCGAGCGGAAGGAGGCTGAGGCACCGGATACGCCCGACCTGTTCGCCGACTTCAACGGGCTGGCGGACCCGGAGGCGAAGGCCGAGTTCTATGCCCACCAGCAGAACTGGACCAACCGGATGATCCTGGGCGACAGCCTGGCGGTCATGGCCAGCCTAGCCGAGCGGGAGGGGCTGCGCGGCAAGGTTCAGTGCATCTATCTGGACCCGCCCTACGGGATCAAATTCAACTCGAACTTCCAGTGGTCTACGACAAGCCGAGCGGTGTCCGATGGTAAGCCTCAACACGTGACCCGAGAGCCGGAGATGGTGAAAGCCTTTCGGGATACCTGGCGCGATGGCATCCACTCGTATCTCGCATATCTGCGTGACCGTCTCACTGTGGTTAGGGACCTCCTTCATGAGACGGGAAGTGTCTTCGTTCAAATTGGTGACGAAAACGTACACCGCGTCCGTTCACTATTGGACGAAGTATTTGGAGACACAAATTTCACAGGACAGATTACGTTGAAGACAACCGGTGGCTTAGGAAGCTCCGGGCTGAAAAGCGTTACCGACTATATTCTTTGGTACGCAAAAAACAAAGAGCGCCACAAGTTCCGTAAGCCTCTAATCGTAAAACGCCAGGGTGAGGGTGCGACAACTGGCGAACGTTATGACACCGCATATGATCGACAGCTTGGTACATACAGGCCGCTTTCACGTGAAGAGAAGGACAATCCCGAGAGTATTTCCGATCACATCCGGACCTTCCAGTACGGTGATCTTGTATCTTCTGGATTCACACCGACTTGCACGTTTCCACAAGACTTCGAAGGGCAGACGTTCTCGTCAAAGGTTGGTCGGAGTTGGAAGACAAATCGGACCGGGATGGATCGCCTGATTAAGGGCGGACGTGTCGGCTGTACGGGAAAAAGCATTCGATACAGACGCTTCCTGCTCGACTACCCAGCTAACGAGGCGAACAATATTTGGGAAGATACCGTAATTCGGGGTGAGAAGCAGTACATCGTCGAAACATCAGACTCTGCGATCTCCCGATGTTTACAAATGACTACCGACCCGGGTGATCTTGTGCTCGACCCAACTTGCGGGTCAGGAACAACTGCATACGCAGCGGAACAGTGGGGCCGCCGATGGATCACCATTGATACCTCGCGTGTCGCGCTCGCCTTGGCCCGAGCACGGATCATGGGGGCTCGCTACCCGTACTACCATCTCCGGGATACCGAAGAGGGGGTGCGTAAGGAAGCTGATCTTCGCCGAGTTCCTCCATCAGATGAAGCTATGACCGCCGTCACCCGGGCCGGGCACAAGCCCGACCTCCGTCAGGGCTTCGTCTACGAACGTGTTCCCCACATCACACTGAAGTCCATCGCCAACAATGCCGAGATCGATGTCATCTGGGAAAAATTCCAGGAAACGCTGGACCCCCTCCGCGCCCAGTTAAACGCCGCTCTTGGTGAAGCCTGGGAGGAATGGGAAGTCCCTCGTGAGGCGGACGAGGGCTGGTCCGGCACGGCGACAGAGGCCCACACCCAGTGGTGGGAGGCCCGCATCGCTCGGCAGAAGGAGATCGACGCCTCCATCGCCGCCAAGGCGGACTACGAGTACCTGTACGACAAGCCGTACCAGGACAGTGCCAAGATCAGGGTTGCGGGGCCGTTCACCGTCGAAAGCCTTTCGCCTCACCGGACCTTGGCAGTGGATCAGGATGACGAGCTTGTCGATACGCTCGACGCCGCCGAGGGCAAGCGGGCCGCGCCGGAGGAAGATACCGACTTCGCCACCATGGTGCTGGAGAACCTGAAAACCTCGGGCGTACAACAGGTGGACCGGGCCGACCGGATCACGTTCTCGACCCTCACCCCCTGGCCCGGACAGTTCATCGCCGCCGAAGGGCGCTATCAGGAGGGCGAGGACGGCCCCGAACGCCGGGCGGGCATCTTCATCGGGCCAGAATTCGGGACCATCCAGCGGGCCGATCTGGTCGCCGCCACCCGGGAATGCGCCGATGCTGGCTTCGACATCCTGATCGCCTGCGGCTTCTCGTTCTCGGCCCAGTGCACCGATTTCACCGGTATCGGTCGGATCAAGTCATTGCGGGCCAAGATGAACCCCGACCTGCACATGGCGGATGATCTGAAGAATACCGGCACAGGCAACCTGTTCGTGGTCTTTGGCGAACCCGATATCGACATCCTGGAGGAGGGTGATCAGCTTCGGGTCAAGATCAACGGCGTGGACGTGTTCAAGCCCCAATCCGGCGAGATCGAGTCCAGCGGCCCCGAGGGCATCGCCTGCTGGTTCATCGACACGGACTACAATGAGGAAAGCTTCTTCGTCCGCCACGCCTACTTCCTGGGCGCATCCGACCCGTACAAGGCCCTGAAGACGACCCTGAAGGCCGAAGTGGATGCCGAGGCATGGGAGAGCCTGCACTCTGACACCTCGCGCCCGTTCGACCGCCCAGGCACGGGCCGCATCGCGGTGAAGGTGATCAACCACCTGGGCGATGAGGTGATGAAGGTGTTTGGGGTGTAACTGGTGAAACCAAGCTTCGATCTCACCTGCTGGTACATCAACCAAAGACGTGTCGCTGAAGTTGTCGGTGATCAGGTCATCCTCAATGAGATTGCGCCGATCTCAAAAGCGTTCGCCGATGACGCATTCCAGAAGGGTCACGCTACGCATTCGGCATACAAGAGGCTGATTTCGGGATACCTCCACCAAAACGATGTTCCGACCCTTGGGCAACTGGTTTCGAGAGGCATTTGCGAGCCCGGCATGGCTTTTACTCACTACTCGAACTTCTATTTTAAGGGCTTACCCGAAGCTCGTTCAAAAACAGGTGGAAACGGTCCCGCTCCTGCCCTTGCTCACATCGGTCTCGAAAGCATCGGTGACCCTAGACGACTCGTTTGTCGGTTCCATCCGGATCATCTGACTTCTAATTCAGCCTGGGTGGAATTGAGCGGGCATCGACGAATGCTCATTCTTGGTCTCATTACAGAAACCACTGACGAGGAGGTAAAAGCGGTACCATATGTGATCGCAAACCCGGCTCCGAACATCTTGGACGGCGGCCCAGGAGCAAGTCTTTGGACAAATAGACTAGAGATTCATGCCGGGCAGGTAGATCAGTTCAAGAAGGTAGGCGACAATCCACTTCGGCTCCACAAGCCGGACCTAGAGGTGGTGAGGGGGATTTCTGAAAACGAAGTGAAGCACGCATTCGCTGACCTGCTAGGTGAGCCTGAAATACCCAAGGACTGGGGAGGAGAGCGATCTGATCTCTTCTCTACACAAGTCACGATCAGTGGTAATCAGTATTCAACAGCATTCGCATTCAAAGGCCCCGCTAAGTTTGCGCCAATGTCGCTTGCTTCGTTGGGTAAGAATGGAGATCAAATTGATCGACTGTTCTCGGAGCCTGCTGAATTCTTAGTCCTTCAGCATTGCAATTCAGTTGACAACGCGGTGCGAGGCACAATGCGTGCTTATGCCAACCAGATGAACAACCTGCGCCTGTTTATGATCATTGACCGGTACGACACTCTTCGAGTTTTGAACGCATACAGTAAGTGCGGCGTGGATTTTGGTGATCGATAGGAAGCCAGTGTGGAATTTCGAACCGCAGACACGTTCTATGCCAGCCTTGGTCGCCTGACTAATCAGGAACAAAAGGCGGTGAAGATCACGGTGTTCGACCTTCAGGCGGACCCGTCGACTCGGGGCCTCCGGTTTCACAAGCAAGATCATAGCAGGGACCCAAACTATAGGTCTGTACGGGTCAAACGTGACATCCGCCTGATCGTCCATCGGACGGAACGCAGCCTGTTGTTGGTGTACGTGGATCATCACGATGACGCCTACAAGTGGGCTGAGCGGCGCAAGATCGAAACCCACCCGCGTACCGGGGCGGCTCAACTCGTCGAGATCAAGGAACGGGTCGAAGAGGTTGTCGTTCCAGTCGAGGTGCCAGCCACATTAAGCGATGAGCCTTTGCTGTTCGCCGACACTGGTTCTGACGCTCTGCTTGGTTATGGGGTGCCGGAGGAATGGCTTTCTGACGTGCAGAACGCCACGGAGAGCACGCGCTTCGATCTGGCCGAACATCTACCCCAGGAAGCGGCAGACGCGCTCCTGGAGCTTGCTACAGGAGGCATGCCCTCCACGTCGGCGGATGTCTATGGCGGCGATCCATTCCAGCACCCGGACGCACAGCGGCGGTTCCGGGTCATGGACAACATCGACGAGCTTCAACGGGCTCTCGACTACCCATGGGAGAGATGGAGCGTGTTTCTCCATCCGGTCCAACGGCGGTACGTCGAACGGGATTACAATGGGCCTGCTCGCGTTGCAGGAACAGCGGGTACTGGAAAGACAGTCGTCGCCTTGCACCGTGCGGTCCGGATGGCCGAGGCTCATCCGCAGGCCCGCGTTCTCCTGACGACGTTTTCGGAATCATTGGTGGCCAATCTGGAGACGAAGCTGGATAGGCTCGTGTCCGATCCAGCGGTGCGTGGCAGGATCGACGTGGACACGCTGGCCAGCGCCGCGAACAAAGCGCACGAGGAGCGTGTTGGGCCAGTAAACATCGCCAGCCGAGCCGATGTCGCGGGATATCTCACACAGGTGATGTCCAACTTGGAGGTGCCCCAAGGCCCGGAATTTGTGGAGGCCGAGTGGCAAGAGATCGTAGATGCTTGGAACGTACGTTCTTGGGATGAGTACAGAACGGTTCAGCGGCTCGGTCGGAAGACCAGGCTCGGCGAGAAACAGCGCCGCGTTCTTTGGGATGTCTTCGAGGCCGTGCGTTCGGCGCTGCGCAAGGCTGGGCAACAAACGCAGGCTATGGTTTTACACCAGATCGCCGATATGCCGGATGATGCCAGTCGTCCATACAATCATATCGTCGTTGACGAGGCCCAAGACATAAGCGTCCCAGAACTGGCTGCATTGAGTGGACTCTCGGGTGATAGGCCAGATGCTTTTTTCTTTGCTGGTGACCTCGGGCAGCGAATATTTCAGACGCCGTTTTCCTGGAAGAGCTTGGGTGTTGATGTGCGCGGGCGATCACACACTCTGAAGATCAATTATCGGACCTCGCATCAGATCAGGCGTCACTCTGACCGATTGCTTCCACCTAGTTTCAGCGATGTTGATGGCGTTGCTGAGGATCGGTGTGGTGTCATCTCTGTGTTTGAGGGCAAGGCCCCGAAAGTCGCCGTTGCCGATGATCGGGATGAAGAAGCGCGGATCGTTGCAGACTGGATCGCTGGATACAGACGATCAGGTATCGAACCATCCGAGATTGCTGTCTTTGTGAGGAGCGGAAGTCAGATTGCACGTGCTATGGAAGCAGTGAAAGCTGCCGGTGAAGTGCCGACCGTACTTGGCAATGAACAACAGATCGGAAAAGCGATGTCGGTCGGCACGATGCATAGTGCAAAGGGACTGGAAGTCCGTGCGGTGGTCGTGATGGCATGTGACGATGACGTGCTTCCAGATCAGGAGCGCATCGAGGCATTGGTGGACGAAGCTGACTTGGAGGAAGTGTACAACACAGAACGTCATCTGCTCTATGTCGCTTGCACCCGCGCACGAGATGAATTGATCGTCACGGGTGTTGATCCGGCATCAGAGTTCTTGGATGATCTGGAGTTGGCGTAGAGACGCGGGGTTGTGCCCAAGTCGCAGGAGCGGAAGTACAGTTCATATCATCGCTTCAACTATGTGCCCAAAGCTCGAAAAAGCTAAAGATATCAACTAGCCCACAAGTCTCTCCGGGCCTACCATAAACACACGCGAAATTTATGATTGGAAAGACTCTTCCGATCGACGTGAGTTTAGAACCACGCGTCCGTCCACGCTTTGCTATGCATCAGCGGGTGAACCGTTTGAGTACTGAACTCAGTGGGGCGTCAGAAATGCAAACCCAGCCAATGGGTCAGCCAACGAATGGTCGTGCGGCAAAGTGCGGGACTAATCGCTCGGTTCGGCGCGGCCGCGGCGATTACTGAAAGAAAGGGTGAAGAGCCCACAATCGCTCAAGGGCATCCTTGCTTGCCTCTCGGTGCTGCTGCGGCTCTGAAAAATGCCTACTTCTTGCCCGAGTACGTACAAGACGCGACATTGATCAGCGTAACGGTCGCGGTAGGTTTCTTGCACCGGCGGCATAACCTGCAGTGGCGGGCGGTGTTTCTTGCGATATGCGCTGTCCGGTTGCGGCGGTACATCCTTGTCGCCGCCACAAACGCAATTTTGTACGGGCTGATTGTGGGGCTCCGCTCGAAGCTGTACGTCGCAGATGGGTTGTCGCTTGCTGGGATTAGGAAACCACTGCCTACGGAATGGCATAACGCACGAACAGCATCGACCGGTTTGATTTCGTGCTCAAGCACCGATTTTGGAGAGTTGCTCGGCGAGCAGATTGGCTTGCGTGATCGTGTTCTTGAGAGCTTCCAGTCGCTCGGCGTCCACCGAGGCCCGTGGAGCCGCGAGCGCTTGACGTTCGCGCGCCTGCGTAACGGTTTCCCGTTCTTGTGCGGTCAGAGCCCGGTCTAGCTGGCGAATTCTCGCGAGACTGATTTCAATCTCGAACTTGACCTGTTCCAGTTCACCTTCCAGCCGGGAAATCTCCTGAGCGTTTCTGGCAATCTCCTGCGATTTGATCGCCTCTTCCGCGCGCAGTGCGCTTTCCTGCGTACCCAATGCGTCGACGTTCTCTTGACGTTCATCAACCCGGTCCTGATACGAACCAGAGGTCACCCCCTTGACGCCGGAAATGAAGCCGCCATCAGACGGCGCTTCGTTCGTCGCGCAACCGCTCAGGACGGCTGTGCAGAGGGCCAGGCAGCGCAGTTCAGAGTTCATTTGACAGGGTCTCCGCGATGTTGCGCATTGCCGATATGCGTGCGGTCAGAACCGCAAGGTGCGGGTCCACCTTCTCCTCCGTGAGGCTCCGCGTGTTGCTGGCGGCGTTCTCTTCCAAAACGATCTCCCGGGTCTGCGTGAAGACGGCCTCGCGTCGCTCAGCGCCCTCGATTGCCTTTTTCATCCGCTCGAGGTTGCCCTGCACTCGTTTGCGCCGCCGGTCCAACTGCGCCTTGGTCGCCTTTTTTTGCGCAGCTGCTTCTTTCAGTGTGCGAATCTGGACGACCTGCTCAGCGGCGATGATCCGCATGGTATCTAGCGCCTGATTTACGTCCTCAATGCTCTGCAAGATATCGTCGCGAATCTGGTCCAGACGCGCTTCTTCGGTCGCAAAATCGCTTTGCAGGCTTTTGACATAAAGTCCGGCACCAGCACCGACCAGTCTCCCGAGTTGCGCACCTGTGGCCACACCGCCGAGATTGCCGGTTGCGAGACCCAGCAAAGCCCCGACAAGTGCACCGGACAGCGCGCCTTCACCCTTTGTCGCCTGCAGCTTCTCAGCCTGTCGACGAAGATCCTGTTCGGCCTGACTTTCAGGTTCCCACGTCAGCACGCCGCTGCCCTCGCAGGCCGAGACCAACGCAACTGTCAGGATGATGGCGACTACTCGGGCAAGAAGTCTTTGAGCCATGCGATGCTTCCTCGTTTTTCGGGGTCCGAGACGACATCGAGATGCCGAACAAACCGCTCAAAATCATCTGACAGCAGTTTGGTCTGCGCTGTTTGTTGCTGGAATGCCGTCCTTGTGACCGATCCCACCAGTTCTTCCGTCATGAAAGGGCGGAGATGCCGCGAGGTACGCTCGAGTTGGCGTTCATAGAACGACCGGCTCTGGTCCATCCGGGCCAGCACGCGATCATGTGCAGCATCGATTGCTTCAACCTGTACTGCGGCTTCTTGCAATACTTGCTTGCCGTCTGCCGTCCCGCCGTAAAGGCGCTTGATTTCGGCAACAGCTTCCTCAGCGACGACTTTGGTTTGCTTAATGCTCGCAAGAGCTGCCATGTCCGATTTGATGCGGCCCGACATCACCGCGCCAAGCGTTAGTGCCGTGCGGGCAGCCTCGGCATTGATCTGCTCCAGCCGGATCTTGTCGGACGAGACTGATGCAGCAAGGGCATAGCCGTCCAAAGCACGCAAGAGCGTTTCGTCATCATGCGCGGTCGTTTCGAGTTCGGGCAGGAACCCGAGGATCTCGAGCGCTGCCGCAAGTTGTTCCCGGTCCGACTGAGCGACCGTTTCAGCCAACACCCCGGAATTCGACGCGCGTGCGCGTTCGATGCTCTCAAGACGCTCGACTTGCTGGGTCGCGATCTGAGCGAACAGCCCGTCAGGGTAAGCGTCCAGATACTCTTTCAGACCCGCAAGCTGACCCGACCCCGCAAGCCGCCGCCAAGCGTCGATCTCGTCCCGGTTCTGCTGACTTTCAAGTCCACTGCCTTCCTTGAGTTGGAGGCTTTCCAGCAGCGATTCCTCTACCCAGGGAACTTGTGAGCCACGGCTCGTCAGCACGACGTCCTGTCGGATTCGGCCAAACACCAATCTGAGATCGAGGCCCGGCGTCGCCAGGTGCTCGATCAGCGCGCTGGTGAAGTTCGAGTTGTTGCCCTCACCATCGAACGCGACAGTGCCTGGAGCGGTGGCGTAGGCGATCAGAAATCCCGGATAGGCCTGCGGTGTCGGCGCAAGCCCGTCCCGTTCTGAGCTTTCGACGGTAAACGGCATATCCCGGCAAGCATCAATGATGATCACCGAGTGTTTTGGCCGGTTCTGGGCGAACAGCTGCCGAATCCTGCTCATCTTCACGGATCCGTCGAGGAGCGTCTCCGCCGTTTGCCCGACATCGCGAGCCAGCAGGTAATTCTCTCCGTTGATCTGAATGCCGTGCCCGGCGAAGAAGAACAAACCGACTTCAGCGGCCTTCAGCTTCTTGGCAAACCCCTCCAAGGTCGCTGCCGTCGTCTCAATGCCTTCATCCCGGATAACGGTTGTCTCGAACCCCAGGCTCTCCAGGATCGGCTCCAGTGCGTCGACATCGTTCACCGGATTGGCAAGATCCATGTGGTCGACGGCATAATCCGCGACGCCGACCAGCAAGGCAACGCGTTCAGCCGCTATTGCCGTGCCGATCGGAGGCAGGAACAAGAACAGCGCCAGCAGCAGTACTGCTGGTACCTGTCTGTGCCGAATTGCCGATCTCGTAATCAGAACTGATATCCAAAGTTCAGACGCAAGCCCTGAAAGTCAGAGTCTGTGAAGGTGTAGGTCAGGCCAAGTCGTACCGAGTCCCACACCAACCCGCTTTCGGATTCCTTGGTGCCAAGGGATATGCTTAGGTCCGTTGCGTTTTCAACGAACAGCGCGTCCCCAAAGAACTGAGTATTCACCACGGACGCTTCCCAGGTCACTGCCTCACCCAGCAGCGAGAGCGGCGTTTCGCCAGAGAACTCAATGCCGTTGCGGACAACCATGTTCGTGAGATCGTAGTCTACATCGAAGTCGCCTAGGTTCAGGGGCGCCGACTGAATGAACGTTGCGCTGTTGCCGAAGGCCATCTTGAAGTCTTCGAAGTCAATCTCGTAGTTCGAGGTCGCCGATGCGCTGTATAGCAACGCCGCACCACCGGTTTCCACGGATCCCGTAGCGCCCAGGCGAAGCGACGGAGTGATTGACCAGTTGTCGAGCACCGGCACGCGAATCCCCGTGCCGAACGATGCCGCATAGGACATCGCGCCCTCGGCTTCGACAATGGTCAAGGGCAGATCAAAGTTGATCGCGTATCGAGGGTCGGCAAGTGGCATGACGTATCGGAACGGAAGATCGATGACGTTGGAATCGAAGTCACCGGCCGCAAACCGACCAAATCGGGCGCCTGCGCCGATCAGGTTTGGCGCGTCACCCTCGGTTTCGCCGGTTGCTGAGAACGAGCTGTTCGGTCCGACGACTGTCCCATTCGAGAAGTCGGCAGCAACCATCTTCGACATCAGGCTGTTCGGGTTTCCGGCGACAGGATCCACTGGAGACTTTTCGACCAATGCCTGGAGGAGGCGCGTGAGAAGGTCGTTTTGATTGCTCTCAAGGAAGTCAATCAAAGCATCTTCGCTTTGGGCTCGTGTTGCTTCCGCGAAGACTTCGCGGATACCCAGTTCCGGCACTTCGAAAATCAGGGTTGCGCCGGCATTCGGATAGTTGACCGATGCCGCGACACCCCGGATGTCAAAATTCGCCACGGCGATCGACGTTTCATTGTAGACACTGTTGATGTCTTCATAATTACCGTCATCGATGAAGTCGATGACGTCCCTGATGTCGTTCGCTCCTTGCGTTTGGGTTACACCTTCGGTCGTCACGACGACGGAGAACAAATCTCGGGCGAATGCAGGGCTCGAGAACAATCCTATAACAACGGTAGCAGTCAGTAATTTCTTCACGTCTACTTCCCCTCAGAAGTTGTTTCTATCCAGCGGGTTATGAACCACTACGGACCCGCCAGACTAAAATTCAAAAGTGCAATCGGCGTAGAAAACTATCAAAACACGCTCTTGACGCAGCGTAACACGAAACTGCGAAACCGACGGTAGCAAATCCGATGCGGGCAGCGATCAGAAGTTTCCAAGCTGTGGAAAAATCTGTTTTGCGTGTAAAATGGCTGGAGACGGTCGCGGCAAATCAGGCCGAGGTTTTGGTCGATCGTCAGACAGCAAGGCTCTGTGGCCAAGAAGAGAGAGTGTGAACCGGTTGCCAGAGTTTAAGACCCCGGTTGCGCTTGGGGTAATCCACGCAATTGCGCAGTCCAGGGCATGTGAACTGCGATTATGACGGGAACTGTATTAGGACTTCGATTTGACCCGAATGCGAGTTTTGAGGCAATCGCACGGTCGCTATAAGCCATAAACGTTACTGTAGGGGCATTCGAGCGACCCGTGGAACGCGCATTCCCGAAACGGTTCTTTAAGGCAAATTGTAAGAGCCTATCCCTTCGGCGAAATCTGCCGAAGCCGTGTGAAGGCATGCATCTGACGAAGAGCATCGGCCGTCCGATGTGCGCCTTGGGATGCAAACTGGCTTGATTGCGACCTCCGCCGACCGCACGATCACGCGGGGAAATTCGAAAGGGGAATTCCAGCTAGGTTACGTTCTGGAAGATGGGTGGTATGGCGGAGGTCACAGAGCAGCACGGCGCAGTTCAGGTCTTTTCGCTCGACAGGCTCGAGCAGGCATGCCGCTCGGTGCTGTCGGGCCAACGCATCTGCCAGCTGTACTGCTTCATGTTGTTGTTCGAATGGCTGACCAAGCCATTTGGGGCATTCCTGAGCTATGTCACCTACGCCTTCACCCTGTTGCTGGCCGAATTTTCTGAAATCGAGCCTGGGGCGGCGCCCGTCATCGACTGGCTCCAGACCTCACGAAACGTTGTCGAGTTTCTGACGATTGGCGTTGTTTGGGTCGTATACCTGATCTGGTCAGACTACCGGCGCAGCTACACCGCGTTGGCGCTGTGCGTGTTCGCACTCGGGTACAATCTGTATATCGCCTACGGTGCGTTCGTGGTGAAGGGTCCCGGTTTAGACGACACCGTGAACGGCATCGACATGGCCTTTGAACTCGCATTCTTTTCGACGGTCTTCATGGTCGGCTTGGTACTGTCGCACATGTTCTTTCTTTACATCGCAATTCGCGGGCAGTGGACCATCCACGCACTGGCCGAGTCCGAACGGCGGATGCTCTCTGAATACCGCGGCGGGACGGGAGTGATCTTCTCGTCGATGAAGGGGTTGGTCAACATCCCGGCTGCGATCCGCTACTCCAGCCGGAAACTTGTCACTGGGTTTCTTATGATGATTGCAGGCGTTGCCAACTGCGTAAACTACTGGCGCCTGTTCATGGTTTCGCTGTTCGTCTGCCTGCTACCCTATATGTTCTCATCGATGTTCCCGGCGGGTCGCGCGGCGGTAACGGCGATCTGGCATGGTGAGCATCTGGCCGAGGCATTTTGGGTGCTTGCGATCGGCGTCGTGGGGATCCTGATTGCATTGCTTTTGCTGATGTCGATTCCGTGGTTCGTAAAGATCACGGGGCGCATCGCAATCCGGGTGGCGCGAACGTTCATGCGGACCTCGCTACAGAAGATCCAGCATCAGGATGCCCGAGCGCCAGTGCTGTTCCTGCGGTCTTTCCTGAACGATCAGGTCGCGCTGCCAACGAAGGAGTTTTCGCTGGAACGTTGGCTGCTGGACGGCGCCAGCCAGGGCATGACGCTGGACTATCTGGTATTGGGCGAGGGAACGACTGTCGGTCCGACAGTGGCTTTGGGCAATCCGGATGATCCCGCGCCGCCCTACGGCGTTGCGCGTGGGTACTTCACGCATGACACTTGGCAGGAGGCGGTCGGCAGGTTGTGTGAGGATTCTACGGCAATAGTAATGGTGCTCGACACCACCGAAGGCGTGAAGTGGGAGATCGGGCATATCGTCCAGAAAAACTACCTTCCGAAGACGCTATTCCTTCTAGCACCCGAGGATGTCGGTACCGACCACGGCAATGCGATGCTGGCCGATGCACTCAGCCGGATCACCAAGACACCGCTGGCCGAGGCAGAAGCCCGACTGACCGATCCAGCGCAGAGGGGCGCCCTGGGCTTTACGGTGCTCGACCCGGGGAAGGCCGAACTGCTCACCTCGGGGACATCTTCGTTGTATGCTTACACTGTCGCGGTAAGGCGCTTCTTCCGAGGTTTGAAGTTGGTCGAGGCGAGCGATGGGTGACGGTTACGCGAGCCTATGGGGGTGGATGATGCTGTTTCGACAATTGTTTTATGCCTTCTGGGCCGCGCTTTGCCTGTCATCGGTGGCTTTCGCGCAACAAAACCTGCCAGCCGTGCCCGTGGACTACTCACTCGACGAGATGACACAGGAGGATCGCGATGAACTTGCCAAGATGATCGATGGGTTGGCACGCGCCGAAGTGATCATGGCAACCTGTGTTGCTCGACAGAACTACGACGTTCGGCTGCGTGAAGAGATCGAGTCGTGCATCGTGCCGGAGTCAATCCAGCGAGTGCAGAACTTCTTCGACGAACGGGTCGAAGGTTATTCCCAGCAGGACGACAAGATCGATTGCCAGAAATCCGAATTTCAGAGCACGCTGCCACAGTTTCAGGAAGACATGGACAGCGCGCTGTGGAGGCTCGGATTGATGTGCGACCTCTGCATTCTGTGCTAACCGGTCGCGCTTGAGATCGCTCGCCAGTTTGGACCGGGCCGATGGTGCAGCGTGTCGTAGCCGCTGCTCAGAAACTTCGGTTTTCCGGCAGGTTCTCCGGCATCTCAGATGACCGAACGTGCGAAGCACTGTTACGCAGTGGCTCGCAGTCCGGCCATTCCAGAAGTACGTCGCCACCGTCCGGGTCGGGTTACGGCTTACACTCAGTTAGTGAGACCGATCTTTCCCGGACGATCGTTTGGCGTGGCCCTCCAGGCCGTTACGTCCTTACGGTACGGAGTTGGAGTTTACCCGCTCAGAGCGAATCCTCGATCCAGGACTGCAGTTGCCCTTTTGGCGCGGCGCCAACTTTCTTGGACACGACCTCGCCATCCCGGAACAGCAAGAGCGTGGGGATGCCACGGACACCATACTTCGATGGAGCATTCGGGCTGTCGTCGATGTTGACTTTCGCGATGGTGACCTTGCCGTCCATCTCGGCCGCGATCTCTTCCAGAGCCGGGCCGATCTGCTTACATGGCCCACACCACTCTGCCCAGAAGTCTACGACCACAGGCCCCGAGGCCTTGAGGACATCGCTGTCAAAACTTTCGTCGGTTACAGCTTGGGTCGCCATGTTGTTTTCCTCCATCGCCGCTCCAGTACGGAAACGGTCGGTTCTGCTTGGACCGCTGAAGCTAGGATGCGGATTCACGGGAATCAAGTGGTCTGGTAGTCTCGCGACTCCCAGTTGGCCGAGCGATAGGCTTGTTCAGCTTGGGCTGTGTCAACGTGCATCAAGGTTGCACTCCGTGTCCACAGCAGGGCGGTTGTGATTGCATGGGCTGGCCAGGAACAGCGTAGAGATGAAAGATAGGCGCCGAGCTGTGCCTTGTATCTGACCGGAATCCCTGACGGATCGCGGGGGGGAACGGAGTCGGACTTGATATCTATGATGAGGATCCGGTCGTCATCGAACACGCAGCGATCGATGCGTCCGATCATTCTTTTGCCGCCATCGGGGCGATCGATGGACACTGTCATTTCGGCAATCGATCCGGCCCCGAAAATCTTCTCTGCATCCGGCATCGCAAGGACCTTGCGTACCTCGCCGAATATCCCATCGATGAGGT
>JBHJIZ010000014.1:0-7311 GCA_050043005.1 Paracoccaceae bacterium | reverse complement strand
GTCTCTGTCCCGTTTGTTGCCGTCTTCCTTCCCGCCCCACTTCCGTTCCCCTCCCTCGCCTTCGTTTATGTCGCCATGACCTTTACCACCCTTCATGCGTCCTTTACGTTTTTTATTACATCACCGATGGCCTGGGCGTGGACCGGATGTGGGGCGGCAAGGATGCCGACATCTTCCGGCTCTCAGCCGATGGCGACAAGGACTTCATCCGGGATTGGGAAGACCACGACACCATCGATCTCTCGGCCTGGGGCGTCACGGATATTACCGATCTCAGCTTCACGGAACTCAGCAATGGCCAGGTCCGGATCGACTACGGAAACGAGGTGCTGCAGATCAAGGCCATGGGCGGCGCTCCGCTCACCGCCGCGGACTTCCAGGCCGACGACTTCATCTTCGACACACCGGCGCAGGTGATCGACTTCGAAAGCCTCTCGATCCCGGATCCGCAGTTCGGCGCGCCAATCGAGTTCGTCGACCCGGGCCATGCGGGGTTCACCTGGTCGTCCAGCTTCTATTTCGTCGAACAGGACGACTACGCCGCCACCGGCCGGCCCGCGGGCAGCGACAACCGCACGACGGGCGGCAACGTCTTCGCAACCAACGGGTTCGGCCACGATGTCGATTTCTCGGCGGCTTCAAACTTCGACTTCGAAGGTTTCACGGCCGGTGCTGTCTACAATGACGGCATGACCCTCCGCGTGATCGGCATGGATGACGGCGGCTTCGTCGGAGAGCAGAGCTTCACGCTGAACTCGACCGGCGAGACCCAGATCACGCTGGACGACACCATTTTCGACAGTGTCGATCAAGTCGTGTTCCAGACGTTCGGAGGCACGCTGAACGCCGATTATGCCGGTGTCGTCGGCTCGGCCCCCGACACGACCCACGCATATTTCGACGACTTCATGATCGCCTGACGATCACGGAATGGCGGGCCGCGTCCCCCCAATCAAGCTGGCGGCCCGTCGGTCCCGTCACGTTCGCGTGGCGGGACCATTTACTTTCAGAACTGTCTCACGCGACCTCGATCTCCGGTCCGACCGTCCCGGTCTCGCTCGCGGCGAACCGCTCGTCCAGTTCCACGAACAGCACCTCATCCGGGCTCTGGTATGCGTTCCACGAGAACGGCGGGATCGTCAGCGCCACCTGGATCGCGGTACGCTCGAACCAGTGCACCTGGGCACTGCGCAGTCCAGCAAACATAACCGCATTGGCGAATTTGTAGTCTTCCCGACGGGCGCCCTGCCCCTCGACCAACTGCCAGGCATTGAACAGATAATCATGCACGATCGCGGCCTCGAGATGCGGTCCGACCCGCCCGACGATGTTGCGTGCCCCGCGCGGGACCGAGGCCAGATCTGTCAGCATCCCCTTCGGCACCGTCAGCACGCGCCGCTCGCCATTCACGGCAAAGGCCACCGTGTAGGGTTCAGCCACAACATAGCTCACCTTGCGCCGGGATTTGTCCAGCAGCGCTTCCGGCTCGCGCGCCAACACCAACCGCGTCAGGTACTCGAACCCGTCGACCTCGACATCGCCACCTGGATAGGGGTTCGGCACGGTCGGGAGGAAAAAGCGGTAATTGCTCATGGCGGCTCCGAGGCGGGTTCATCCCACCGTTGAGCCAATTGTACCGCATTCACGCGGCCCTGGTAAGCTTCGTCAGGCCGCCACAGGTTCCAGCCACGGACCAAGAATCCGCTGCAGATCCAGCCTGGCACCCAGCCGGTTGGCCAGCAGATACATCCCGCCCAGCTTGCGGTGCAGAAAGAACGTCGCCATCGGCGGAATGTGCACGAACTCGCGGTCACGACCCAGATCGGTCCCCATCTCGCGCAGGCGCGTCACGATCTCGGTATCCGAGAAATCGTACAAACCCGGCCGCCGCAACCCGTCAAAGGCGATCTCCATCATGTCCAGGATGGCGTCCTGATGATCCTGCCGGGTCGCATCATCGAAAAATCCGATCTTCATCGCGCAGTCGCGCACACGCGCCCGGTCCTGCGCCAGCCCGGCCCGGAAAAGCTCGCGATAATGTCCGGCCATCCCCCGGTCGACCGGCATGGCCGCGCCAAAATCCAGCAGGACGATCCGCCCGCTCTCAGGATCAAATCGATAGTTTGCGAAGTTCGGATCGGACTGCATCCAGCCGAACTCGAACATCTCGCGCAGAACCAGATCGATCAGATCCTCGGTAACACGGTCCCGCACGTCCTGAGGATACTCCGACAGGCTTTCTATCCCGACGCCGGGCAAGAAGGACATCGCCAACACGGACGCGGTCGTCAGATCATCGTGCAGCACAGGCACGATGTAGCGCGTATCACCCGACAGCAGATCGCCGAACCGCAACAACTGGTCGGCCTCACGCAGATAATCCGCCTCGTCATGCAGTTGCCGCTTCGCCTCGGCCAGGAACGGGCTGACATCGACCCCGTCGGGCACCAGCCCGGCCATCCGGATCATCGACGCCACGTTGTCAACATCGCTGTCTATGCTGCGCCGCACGCCCGGATACTGGATCTTGATCGCCAGATCGCGCCCGTCCCTGGTCTGAGCCCGGTGCACCTGTCCGATCGAGGCCGCTGCGATCGGCACCACGTCAAAGCGCTGGAACCGCCCCAGCCAGCCAGTTCCCCACTCCCGGTTCAGGACCTGCCGCAACTGCTTGGGTGGCATGTAGTCGGCATTTGCCCGCAACCGCGCCAGGATCTCGGCAAGCTCCGGCGGCAGCACATCACCGGTGTCCATCGAGATCAGCTGGCCGACCTTCATCGCCGCCCCGCGCATCCGCGCCAACTGGTCTGCGAAGCGCGAGATATTTGCAGGCGTCAGCAGCAGATCGCGCAACTCGGGCCGCCGCCCCTGTGCCATCTCGCGCATGCCGTTGACCGCCATGTTCCCCGCGATGCCGGTCGCCAGCGAGCCGAAATGGCTCAGGCGCGATATCCGGCTGGAGGGCACAGAGTGTGGACGGCTCGCGGATCGTTCGGTCATGACGCTCGGCAACTGACTGCGTTTGGGCAGACATAGGGCTTTGTGCCCGATCTGACACTGCGGACGCCATCGTTGGTTTCACGCGAGCTAGGGCAGGGATAAATAACTGGACGCAGAGACGGCAACGACCGCGCGGAACGGTGTCACTCTGCGACCGGTCGGACCGTGGTCAACGACCACCTTCGAAGTCCAGAGCTAAAGATGCCATCAGCAAAACACCCAAAGGGCACCGCCGGGCGCTACCGGGATACATCCGGCGACGCCCCGCCGATCTGATTTCGGCGGGCGTCCGCAGAGATACTTCCAAGCCGCAAGTGCAGAAGCTATTCGAACGCCGGCGAAGCGCTCGCTCCCAGCTGCGCTTTCACACCATCGATGTCCCCCAGCACCCAAAGCGCCGTAATCTGTGCCCCGTCAGTCTGGAAGAACGCCGCGCCCGCCCAGCGGATCTCACGCCCCGAAGCAGGAACGCCATAAAACACGTCCCGGTGGATCCCACGAAATTCCATCCGCGCCGCGGCTCGCTGACCTTCTTCGACAACACTCACGATCGTGCAGGTATACCCGCCCAGCGCTTTGTGAACCGACCGCATGTATTCGACAAATCCTTCAGGACCCCGTTTCTCTGGCCCTAATGAGCCGCGAAACTGGAAGTCTGTGTGCAGGATTTCGTGCGCGACACGCTCGTCAGCCTGATTCCAGACCTCGTGATAGAAGCGCTCGATCAAATGCGTTGGCGTCACATCCACCCTTCGGAACCCTCAGATTGTTCCCGTCACCTCCGCCCGCGACAGGTTCGGCAGGCCCGAGGCCGTCAACGCACCTTCGGGCGTGATGCTTTCTGCCTCGAATGCCCGTCTGGCTCCCGGCAACGCCTCGATCCGCCCCGCGAGGTCACGCAAGCGTGGCCAGTTTGACAATCCATCCATCATCTCTTCGCCCGGCGGATAGATCTGCATCCACCGCATACAGACACACAGATAAATGTCTGGGACCGTGATCGCGCGTCCCAGCAGACCGCCCTGCCTGACCTCGGCCTCCAGCAGATCCAGATGCGATTGCACGCGGGCGCGGACACCGGCGCGCAACTCCGCCACCCGGTCCTCGGACACATAGCGATTGGTGTAGAACGCCACGCGCAGATCCGCGTGCACCGTGTTCGACAGATAGAACATCCAACGCAGCGCCGCCGCGCGCGCCGCGCGATCATCGGCACCCGGCCCGTCAGGTCCGAACCGCCCTGCCCGTTCGATCACATGCCACAGGATCGCGGCGGTCTCGAACAGCACCAGGTCACCATCCTCCAGCACCGGCAAAAGACCCTGAGGGTTCATCGCCAGAAATTCGGAACGCTTGTGATCGCCCACGCCGCGATTGACACGGATCCCTTCGAAGTCGAGTTCAAGCACCTCCAGCGCGATCCGCACCACCAGATTGGCGCTGTCCGGGGACCAGTGAAGCCGCATCGTCATCCGAGTCTCCTCACACGTCAGAGTCTCCTCACACGTCGCCCAACCCTAGCGCGGGAATCCCTCGGGCATCGGACGATACCGCCGCCGACCGGTCAGAAGGCGTCATCCTTCACCGATTGCATCGACACATGGGTCGAAGTGTGGGCGACATGCGGCAGGGTTGATACTGTCTCTCCTAGCACCCGCCGGTAATCCGCCATCCCGCGCGTGCGCACCTTCAGCAGATAATCGAACGCGCCCGCTATCATGTGGCACTGCTCGATCTCGGGCACCTTCTGGACGGCGGCATTGAACGCGCCCAGTGCGGCCTCGGTCGTGCTGGACAGCCGCACCTCGACAAAGGCGACATGCTCCTGGCCCATCTTGCCGGGGTCGACCACCGCACGGAACCCGACGACAACACCGTCACTTTGCAAACGCCTGATCCGGTTCTGACAGGGCGTCTTCGACAGTCCGACGCGCCGCGCCAGATCCGTGACCGAAATCCGCCCATCCACGCGCAGAATCGTCAGGATCTTCCGGTCGAACTCATCCATTTTCCTACCTTGATCCAGTTTTCTCGCCTATTTGCCGCTTTGATCAATCAAGTAAAGTCAAATTCACCAAATTGTCTTGCAGAACAGGCACACCGCCTAAAGCGCCTGCGGTATTCTCGTCGGAGCACACCATCGACCGAGGTCAGCATGTCCCAACTTGCCGCGCACCGCTGGGCCATCCGCCAGGCCCGCCAGACACCCGAGGCTGACTGCATCGCACGCCTCGAACACAGCCACGCACCGGCGCCCGATCTCCGCAAGGCCGCGCAGACCGAAGCGATCGCGTTGATCCGCCATCTGCGCGAGGACGCCTCGCCCGGCCTGATGGAGATCTTCCTGGCCGAATACGGGCTTTCGACCGACGAGGGCGTCGCGCTGATGTGCCTGGCCGAGGCCCTGCTGCGCGTGCCCGACACCGAAACCATCGACGCTCTGATCGAGGACAAGATCGCGCCCTCGGCCTGGGGCAAGCACCTCGGCCACTCGGCGTCACCGCTGGTCAACGCCTCGACCTGGGCGCTGATGCTGACCGGGCGGATTTTGCGGGAGACGCCGGGCGAAACCGGCATCGCCGCCACGCTGCACGGCGCCGTCAAACGTGTCGGAGAACCGGTGATCCGCGCCGCCGTTGCGCGCGCAATGAAGGAACTCGGCGCCCAGTTCGTGCTGGGCGAAACCATCGCGAAGGCCATCGACCGAGGCAAGGCACTCGAGCGCGACGGCTACACGCATTCCTTTGTCATGCGCGGCGAAGCCGCCCTGACCGAGCATGACGCCCGCGCTTACTTCGACTCCTATTCCGACGCGATCGCCCACCTGGCCAAGAACGCAACCTCGAACGACCCGCGAGAGAATCCCGGCATCTCGATCAAGATGTCGGCCCTGCACCCGCGCTACGAGGAAAGCCAGCGCGACCGTGTAATGACCGAACTGGTCGAACGCACGCGCCTCTTGGTGCGTCAGGCGCGCGACGCGCAGATCGGGCTGAACATCGATGCCGAAGAGGCCGACCGGCTCGACCTCTCGCTCGACGTGATCGAAGCGGTTCTCTCCGACCCGGCACTCGCCGGATGGGACGGCTTCGGCGTCGTCGTCCAGGCATACGGCACGCGCGCGGCACCGGTCATCGACTGGCTCGGCGAGCTCGCCCACGCGCACCAGCGCCGGATCATGGTGCGTCTCGTCAAGGGCGCCTATTGGGACACCGAGATCAAGCGCGCCCAGGTCGAAGGGCTCGCCAGCTTCCCGGTCTTCACGACCAAGGCCGCGACCGACATCTCGTGGATCTGCTGCGCCGCGAAATTGCTCGACAGCACCGACCTGATCTACCCGCAATTCGCGACCCACAACGCACATTCGATCGCAACGGTCATACAACTGGCACACGCACGTGGCCTGTCCGCCGAGAGCTACGAGTTCCAACGTCTGCACGGCATGGGCGAGGCACTGCACGCCCGCGTTAAGGACCAGCACGGCACGCGGTGCCGCGTCTACGCCCCCGTCGGCGCACATCGGGATCTCCTCGCTTACCTCGTGCGCCGCCTGCTCGAGAACGGCGCCAACAGTTCCTTCGTCAATCAGGTGCTCGATCCCGACACACCCGCCGCAACGATCGCCGCCGATCCGTTCGATCACCCGGGCAAGCCGAACGCGGCGATCAGGGCACCCGCCGATCTCTACCAGCCAGAGCGGACCAATGCGCGCGGATGGGACCTGAAAGATCTCGACGACCTGGCCGAGATCGACGCGGCCATGGCGCCCTTTCTCACCCACCGCTGGGATCTGGCCACATCCCCTGGCGAGGATGTCCCTGTCGTAAACCCAGCCGACCACGATGATCTGGTCGGGACCGTCACCTTCCAATCTGCCGACAGCGCCATATCCGCAATCGACACCGCTAAACCTTGGACAGCGCCCGCCACGGAAAGAGCGGCCACGCTGACCAGGGCCGCAGATCTCTACGAACAGCATTTCGGCGAGATCTTCGCGGTTCTGACGCGCGAGGCCGGCAAGACCCGCCTCGATGCCGTCGCCGAACTGCGCGAGGCCGTCGATTTCCTGCGCTACTACGCGGTGCGCGGGACCGAACTCGACCAGCCGCCACGCGGGCGCATCGCCTGCATCTCGCCCTGGAACCTCCCCCTCGCCATCTTCACCGGCCAGATCGCAGCGGCCCTGGCGGCGGGCAACGCAGTGTTGGCCAAACCTGCCGAACAAACCCCGTTGACCGCGGCGATCGGCGTGCGCCTGCTGCATCAGGCCGGGGTGCCCGAGACGACCCTGCAGCTTCTGCCGGGGCGCGG
>JBHJIZ010000013.1:0-50425 GCA_050043005.1 Paracoccaceae bacterium | reverse complement strand
TGCGTCCGATCATTCTTTTGCCGCCATCGGGGCGATCGATGGACACTGTCATTTCGGCAATCGATCCGGCCCCGAAAATCTTCTCTGCATCCGGCATCGCAAGGACCTTGCGTACCTCGCCGAATATCCCATCGATGAGGTTGCTTGGCGCGTCAGGCAGATAGTCTCTCGCGATCCTTTCAACCTTGACGGGGTCCAGCGACCCATTGAACGGCTGTTCCAGCAGTGTATGGATCGCCAGTCCGCGTTGAATCGCGAGCGAACGACCGAGACCGCGGCCCGGAAATGCCTCGGTCGACTGATCGACATCGTCGCTCGCAGCCGCACGCGGTGTCAGATCCGACGGACGCGGTCGCGTTGTGCGCCGTTCCGTTGGTGCGTCGCCGATCCAGTCTGGCAGAGCCGTTTCGTTCTTCGTTCCAGCCTCAATCTGGGAAGCCGGAACATTGATCGGAGCCCCGGTTTCAAACCGCAGCTTTTCACCCGTGTTTGTCGGACTCGCCAGGCGTTGAATGCCCGGGCAACGATCAATGCCCGCTGCGAGCATGTCGAACCAGTTATCGTTGATGCGTCTTCGCGCATTCGCGCCACACAGGATCAACCAATCCTCGGCTCGAGTAAGCGCGACGTAGAGGAGCCTTCGGCGTTCGTCGCGTTGCCGCTGCTCTTCGGCTTCGCGCGCCGCGCGGGCGACGGGGGCGTCTTCGTCCCGGCTGCCCAGCCAGAGCATCAGCTCGGGGGTGTTGCCGCCGGTCGATGCAGGCACAACCGGACTGGACGCGCCACTCGGTGAACTCATCGTATCCGGCAAGATCACGATTGGCGCCTCGAGACCCTTGGCGCCATGTATCGTCATGACGCGAACCTGGTTACCTCCGCTTTCCATTTCGCGCTTTATCTGTATACCCGAGGCTTCGATCCAAGGGATGAACCCCGTCAGCGTTTGGATGTTGTCGCGCTCGAACGCGAGAGCTTGATTGAGAAACTCGTCGATCGCATCGCTTGCCTCGACGCCCAACCGCGCAACGAGTTTGCTCCGCCATCCGTGACCGATCAAAGCTTGTTCGAAGAATTCGTACGGACGCAGGAAGTCTGCCTTGCGAGTCAGTGCGTCCAGCGCTTCGGCCCAGGCGCTGTGAGTTGCGGTCGCGCGCAAGGCTTGTCGAAGCGAACCGCGCCGACCATGCGCAAGCTCGAAAAGTTCCTCCTCGCTGATGTTGCCGATGGGAGAGCGCAGGAGTGCCGCGAGAGAGAGATCATCCTCTGGCGTCACCGCAACCCGCGCCAGCGCCAGCAAGTCCTGCACGACAAGTTCGTCAGTCAGCGTGAGACGATCGGCACCTGCGACAGGCACGCCCAATTCCTTGAGTTCCCGGATGATGCCGCGCGCAAGGCGGTCGCGTTTTGAAACCAGAATGAGAATATCGACTGCTTGGACACGACGGGACGGTCGCGTTCCGCGTTCTGGCAACACCTCGATACCGATCATCCTGTCGATCTCACGCGCAACGCACTGTGCGAGTTGTTCTTTGGCGTCAGACACGGGAACGGCGTCTACCGGTTCCCACCATTCAGGTTCTGTCGGAGCGTCAGGTGGGTCGAGCAGAGGCCAAAGGTCCACCCGTCCGCGCACACCCGTTCGGTGTGCACGGTGTTCGATCGGCGCTTTATCGACTGTCAGTCCCTGGGCCGCATCTCCCTCGAACACGCGATCGACAAATTCCAGAATGGCCGGTGCCGAGCGGAAGGACGTCGTCAGGGCCGGACGCCCGAGTTCACTGTTCAAATCGCTGAAGCGTTGCCCATACCAGTCTCGCATTCTTCCGATTGCTTGCGGTTCAGCGCCCTGAAATGAATAGATCGATTGCTTCTCATCACCGACAACAAAGATTGATCGGTTGGTCTGCGCAGCGCTACCGCCCGACAGAAAGTCTTCGGATACCGCGCGTATCACATCCCATTGGGCCGGAGATGTATCCTGTGCTTCGTCGACCAGAATGTGCTCGATGCCCCGATCAAGCTTGTACAGCACCCATTCACGCATGGTGTTCTCGACCAGCATCGCCCGCGTCTGGCTGATCAGGTCATCGTAATCGAGAAGGCCCTGGCTGGCCTTTGCAGCGGCGTAGGCGTGAAGAAAACTGTCCGCAAATGCGTGCAGGTCACGTGTCCGTGCTGCCGTCCGGGCCGAAAGGATCGCGGCACGCGTCTCTTCCGCCCAGCGTGTCAGGTTGCTTAAGTCGTCCTCGGCGCCTGGGAGGGCCATCTTGACTGCTTTGACGGGGAAGCCGCGCGGGCTGCGTGGTTCGAACTTTGCGGTGAGGATCCTTCCGATCAGCGCGTCGACCGCGTCGCCAGGTTCGGCATCCGGGTGAGAGCGGAATTCAAGAAGCGCCTCACCGACCGGACGGTCGAACCGGCCCCCCTGCTCGAGCAGCACTTCCGTCAGAGTGCTGTAGGCATCGACGTTCAGGACTGACAGGGCGCGGCGCGCGATCTCGGTCTCTGAGAGCTGCGTCGACGGGGCGAAGTGCGCCGATAGCGCAGTTTGGGCCTTTACTCCGAACGCGGTGCGTTTCGACAGCACGGCATTTGTCAGCGCGTCGATGGCGTCCTCACTCAGGCGTGCGGCGACCAGATCAAGCGCCGGGTCCGTACCGTGCTCCGCCGCATGTCCAAGCAACGACCGCACATCGGCAAGCAGGTTTTCCGAAGTCCGATCAACGGCGACATCGAACCCGGGCGAGACCCCAGCCTCGAGGGGAAAGCGACGCAACAGGCTGTCACAGAAGGCGTGGATTGTCTGAATCTTCAGACCGCCTGGTGTCTCCAAGGCCCGGGCAAACAATCGTCTTGCGTTGGCGAGACGATCTGGATCCAGCGAAACGGAATTCTCACCCGACAGAGCAGACAGCTCCTGAGCAAGCGTTTCCGACGGTGCCATTGCCCATGCACCCAGCATACGATAGAGTCGTGTCTGCATTTCGCTGGCCGCGGCCTTCGTATAAGTCAGGCACAGGATGCGTTCGGGTGACTCATTGTCGAGTAGAAGCCGTGCCACGCGCTGGGTCAGAACATGTGTCTTGCCCGACCCGGCGTTGGCCGTAACCCAGTTTGACCGGTGCGGGTCCGTGGCGGCGATCTGGTCGCCTGTCGGGCGTGGGCCGCTCACGCGTCGTCCTCGCCGAACCATTCTGCCCGACGGGCGAGGTGATCATAGTCGCTCACATAGCTTTGCCGGTGAGGCCGTCCGAGGGAGATCCACGGTGCGCCCGTGTCGAAGTCGGCCAACAACGTTTGCAATTGCAACGCGTAGTCCGCGGCGGCCTCCGCGAGGTCGTCGGCCTTTCTCTCGATACCGCCGGACTTACCACCAGTGACGCCTATGTACGCGCCGTCGGTTGTGCGCATCGGCGGCAGGTTTTCAAAGCCGCCCTGCGCGAGGATAGCTGCCTGAAGATGGAGTTGATGACTGAACGTGCCGATCTGATCCTTGCTGGGCGGACGACCGGTTTTGTAGTCGTAAATCGCAGCGCTTCCGTCCGACAGGCGATCAATCCTGTCTGCCTTGGCGCGGATTTCGAACTGGCCGTTTGGTAGCTCGATGGACATGTTCCCTGGGCATTCTGCCGCGATGGGTGATCCTTCCGCGCGGCGCTCATCTTCCATCGCGATGAACCAGTCTGTGAACCGCATCATACGCGCGCGCCAGATACGGCGCAGATCTGGGTGCGGCACCGCCTCCTCAAGCACCTCGCGTGTCACGGTCTCAAAGATCGTGCGCGCCGCCTCGGCACCTGGCCATGGCTGCGTTTTCTGCAGGACTTGCTCCATGATTGTATGGATCACGAGGCCGCGGTCTCGTGCGTCCGGCGCGCGTGCGAGTGGATCGAGCGGTCGCAATCTCAACACCCGCTTGGCATAGATCGCATAAGCGTCGCGGATAAGGGTCTCGACATCCGTCACGGAGATTTCTCTGGGCTCCGGTATTGCCTGCAGTGTCGGTCGTGGACGACGCGCTGGTTCGATTGATGGGCTTTCGAACTGACGTCGAGCGAGGTCAGTCCAGGCACCGCCACGCTTGGACATTCTGTTCCAGACGGGTTCGGCGCCAACGCCTTCGACCAAAGTCTGCATGCGGGTCAGCCAGCGCGAGGCGACGGCGGGCGCGCCGTCGATCTTGCAGGATCTTGTCAGGATGACCTCTGGCCGGCACACGGCCTGCAGGAAGTCGTGCGCTGACAGCCCAACCGTGCGTTCAGGCATGGGCAGACCCAATTCCGAGTGCATAAGCCGGCTCAACCAGGGTCCGGGATCCGCCAATGCGGGCCAGGTACCTTCATTCAATCCTGCTAGGATGACCAGATCAGCATCCTCTAGGCGCGCTTCTCGTGGTCCCCGGATCGCGACGCGTGGATGAGGTTCACGCAGCCGCGGTCGGATTGTCTCGCCATTCAGCAGCGTTCGGAGCAGTGCGGGGTAATCCGGAACCGTTCGGTCGCCATAAGCATCGGCGTTCCGCTTGATCTGATCTATGATGACGTGAAGCCGTGCCCCGTCATTCGTCCAGATCTCTGGCTCGGACGGCGTCGCGTCGCTCTTATCCGATGTCGTGAGTTGTTCGAGCGCAGCAACGTGACAGGCGAGTATCTCGCTCAGTGGCGCTCCACGCTGCAACGCCTCTGCCACTGGTATTACTGCGTTGTTGATGTTGGAAACCCAGATGACTGTGTCGTCGGTCGCTGTTTCAGTTTTTGGCGGGGGTGGAAGCGCTACGTCTCCTGGTCGGAAGCCTCCGCGCCGCAGAACCTTGAGCGTGTAACCGCGCGCAAATGTAAGATGAGCCGATCGCGATAGGCCGGGTTGCATGAGGGGGTGCAGAAGAAGCGCGGTTAGCGATAATGCGTCCGCTCGGCGCGCTGCGAGTTCCGCGAGTAGAAACAGAAACACTGCTGGCGCAGATTGTAGCAGCGGCTGCCCCGACGTGTCGTCTGGAACGATCCCAAACCTATCGAGATAGGCGGTTACCCGGCGGGACAGAGCGGCATCGGGTGTGATCAACGCGACTTTGCGCTCAGGCGTTTCCAGTTGTGCCCGCATGATCAGAGCGATCGATGCGGCTTCTTCACTTGGCGATGCGGTCTCGACCAGTGAGATGCCATCGAGTGCTGTTTCGGTCGTTTCGAAAAGTGCTCCGGCGTCTGCGTGCCAGTGGTCTGTCACCGGTGCGGGGCGCAAGGCCTGCACGATCAACCGCTGCCGCGCGGTTTGATCTGTTGATGTCCAGTGGTGGACGCTGGCCGGCGTTAGGCCAGCGGGCTCCATCCAACGTTTGAACGGCCCGAGTGGATGATCGTCGGTGACATTGCTCCAGAGATCGCGATCTGTTTCTGGCTCGAAGCCCGGTAGAACGACCGCGCCGCGCGGCAACTCTGCTATTGCCTGGAGCAACCGTGCCGTCGAGGCGACCGAGCCAGTGGTCGCAGCCGCGATGACCGGCGTGTCAGGTGGGCTCCGCTGCCACTCCGCGATCTGGGCATCCACGGCGGCGGTTTGTCGAGCTCGTGGATCGATTGCGCCTTCCTCTTCCTCGAACAAGATCGAGGGCCACGCCTTGCGCACGATGTCTATGAATTCGAGGCTTCGATGCCAGTGTACCGCAGCGTCCTGACTAAGATCTCGATCTGAGATTGCAGCGTCGAGATCTTCCAGCGATATTCCCTCGTCGTGGAACTGATCGATCAGCAAGGCCAGTGCGCGCGCCAGATCGCCGGCGGCTGAAACCGGAGCCGTTGGTTCGCCGGAAGCTTTTCGGGTCCGCAGATAAACCTCGACCAGTTGTGTCAACCGCAGCTGCCTGCGGATCGGTGCGATCGCTGGAGCGAGAGAGGCGGCGACGTCGAGGTCTATTGGAAGTTGGTCTATCAGAGCAATGCGTGGCAACGGGCCGGCGCGGGGCGCAAGATCGGCAATGGCTTCCTCTAGCTGACGTGCTGCACGCGCAGTGTTGGTCAGCACAAGTGTTCTTGCGACCGCCAGTGGGTCTTCGTCGGCAAACCGATCATGAAAACCGCGCGCGAACTCGATAGAAAAATCGGCACCGGGGCGCACTGAATAGAAACCACGAAATGCGCTAGCTGACATCACACGGGTTCTCGTAAGACGGCTTCGGCCTCCCGCAGTCCAGCGGGTGTGCCGACGTCAACCCAAGTGCCATCGTAAGGCAGTGCGCGTAGCCGCCCATCTCTCAGCAACTGGTCCCAGATCAGATTGGTTGAGAAAGCACCAGCCGGTGCGTTCTCGAAGACCTCTGGCCGAATGATCTGAGCGCCGGTGTAGACAAAGGGTGCTGACGAGGCTTTGCCCCGCCGCTCGGGCGCTGCAAGTGGTGTCGACAGCCTGAAGTCTCCTGCGCGCTGATACGCCCGGGCGGATGTTGTTGGAACAAGCAGCAAAAGCGCATCCATGAGGTCTGCATTCCAGTGCTCACACAGGATGCTGATGGGATTCGGACCGCGAAACACCGCGTCGCTGTTGAGAACGGCAAACGGCTTGGTCCCAAGCTGAGGCAAGGCGTGAACGATACCTCCGCCCGTATCGAGGATTTTGGGCTCTTCCACAGAGAATGAGATGCGTGGAGCGCGCGTTCCAGACAGGTAGCTTTGGATCTGATCTGCGAGATAGTGCAGGTTCACTACGGCATGTTCGACGCTGGCGTCCCTCAGATGCGCCAAGGCGTGGTCGATCAGCCGTGCCTTGCCCAACTCGAGCAGTGGCTTTGGCCGGTCTTGGGTGAGTGTTCCCATGCGCGTGCCAAACCCCGCCGCCATGATCATGGCGGACTTAATGTTGCTCATGCCGTCACCTTGGCGCGAACGCGATCCAGAGTTGCAGGGTCAGGCGCTGGCACGTTTGATGCGATCCAGCCGTTGAGTCCTGACCAGATGGGATGTTCCAAGTCATGCATCAGATGCCGCCAGACCCGTGGGATGAGGTCGAGATACCCGGGCTTGCCGTCGCGCACAGCCAGACGCGTAAAAATGCCGATGATCTTGAGGTTGCGTTGCGCACCCAGGATTGCGTAGTCGCGGCGAAACGTGTCGGCGTCGAACTCAGTGGTCCGGTCCAGAAAACGCGTGAGCATTGCGTCCTGCAGGTCTGGCAACGTGTCTCGACGCGCATCTTCCAGAAGCGAAACCAAATCATAGGCCGCGTGACCGGCAAGTGCGTCCTGGTAGTCAAGAAGCCCGACCCTGCCGGTGTTACGACGATCAGGCAGCCAGATCAGGTTTTCGGATTGATAGTCGCGCAGAACCAGTGTTTCGCGGTGCGCCGCGACTGTCTTCAGAACGGGTTCGAGTGTTCCGATGTAGTCCGCTTTGAGGTCTTTTGAGGAGAAGTCCTGTCGTGCGACGGGCAGCCACCAGTCTGTGAGGAGGCACGCCTCGCGAAAAAGTATGGACAGGTCGTAGGCTGCGAGAGGATAGGCGGTCCGACCAATTGTGGGCGGGGCCTTGAAACCAGAGAGTTCGACAAGAGTGTCAACAGCCGCTTCATAAACCAGCGTTTGATCGCTTGGTGTCTCGGCGAGATGCCGGGCGAACAGACTGTCGCCAAGGTCTTCCAAAAGAAGAATTCCGCGCGCCGCGTCGACAGCATACACTTCTGGGGCTGAAAACCCTTGTGCTCGGAGCCAGTCTGTAACGGCAACGAATGGAGTGACGTCTTCGCCTTTTTCGGGCGGAGCGTCCATCAACACGGCTGGGCCGAGCTTCCCGTTCAAACGCAGGTAGCGTCGGTTGGAAGCATCCCCGGCCAGTGGTCTGGGCTGCTCTCCACGCCATTCGGTCCCGCTCAAAAAAGCAAGGATCTCTTCATCTCGCGCGACTGAGACCTTGATCGTGTTCACGCTACTCGCTCCAGTGCCGTGACGACCTTCTGCCAGCCATCGCCATGTGCGTCGACCTTGATGTGCCGAACATCCGCAGACACAACCCCGATCTCGATTTCCAGACGCCTTGCGGGTGGATCCGGCCAGCGATTTCCCCACTCGACGAGCATTACCGCGTTGGCGCCTGCGTCCTCGATCCCAAGTTCGATTATTTCGTCGGGAGCGCCAAGCCGATAGAGATCAACGTGCCAAACATCGAACTTCGGTGCGGCATAGACGTTGACGACCGTATAGCTCGGTGATGCGACCTCGAGCGATGGGTTCCGTAACAGCGCCTGTATGGCCGCACGGCACAAGACCGACTTCCCGGCACCCAGCTGACCTCGGAGCAAGAGCACGTCCCCGGCAGCCAACGTGTCGGCAAGCAATCGACCGATGGACACGGTTTCCTGAACAGAGCGTGTCGTAACATCGCGTCGCAAAGTGTCGGGCTCGTGCACAGTGCCTGCTCGCTCGGTCATACCCGTGAAATCTCACACCATATCCCTAGCGCGACACGGCGAAGGTGTGAACTGTACGTCTGTGATGAAACTACGAGGTTGGCTGGGGTTCACTCGCGTTGGGCGGTGGGAGGTAGCCGGAGAACATTTGAAGGTTCGTTCTCGCCGCCGGTGTCATGGTCTTCTAGCAGGTCCGGGAGTTCTTGTGGATGTATCGAAGGGCCAAAACGCGCCTCGATCCGAACCTCGCCCGTCGCCTGAGTTTCAGAAACACTCAAAACGCCGCGATGTCTTGCGACCAGTTGTTCAAGGACCTCACGGGTGGAATGAACTGATGGGCCGCGGGTCTGCGATGTCACCGCCGGGGATCCAGCCAAGACGATCCAGAAATCAGGTGGTGTGGCATCGAATGAAAACTCGGCCCGCGATCCCGGGCCAAGAAGTTCCAAAGCCATCTGTCCCATCGCAAACGTTACTTGCGTCAAAAGGCACTGATCGCCCGTGACATGTGTCTCGACGGTTCCATCTGAGGACGACAGCGAAACTTGCTCGTTGCTTGCTCGAGCAACGAGCAGGTCGCAGCCAAGCTGAACAGCTTGGTTCAGGTCCACAGTCTCGTAATCCTCTGGCGAATCGACATCAGACAACTCGACCAGATCGAGGATTCTATCGATCTGTTCCACGACGGGAGTTATCTTCGACGCGCTTGCGTCAGCATCCGACGCGGCAGTCGATTGCTGTTCCGCAAGCTGAGCCAGAGGTGCACGAACCCGTTCGCCGAAGCGCTGTACAACGTGGTCCCTGACCGCAAGTGAGAAGCGCAACGAAAATGACTTTTGCGCGAACTGGAGCGAAATGCGTTTAGAGTCAGTTATGTTTGTGAAGACTGCCATGGTGGAGCCATCCGGCAGAGGCGAGAACCGGGCGCTAAGCGTTTGTCCCGCTTGTGTCGTGACCTGAGCTTCCCACTCTCTCCGATTGTCTTCTCCGGTCACGAAGCTGTGCAGGCGCCGCCAGATGTCTCCGTCAGGCGAAAGTTGCTGGCAAAGCGGGATGAACTGACGAATGTGCATTGCCGCGTACACACTCTCGCTGTTTGTCCCCCAGATATCATGAAAAGCTTGGTTGATGAATTGAAGTAGACCGTTCGCGCCGAACACCGCTATGCCTTCATCCAGCCCATCCAGCGTTACACGCCGTAGGTCGATCGAGTGCCGATACCGTTGCTCGAGCCGCATACGTTCGGTGACGTCGTCGAATATGAAGGCCAGCGAACCATGCGGGTGTGGCCTTGCCAGAACCCGAATGTTCGACCCGTTCGCCAGATGCCACAGCTCTTCGTAGTCGGCGGCTTCGGTATTTTCGAATAGGCTCAGCAGTTCGGACCGCCACTTGTGGAAATCCTGCAATTCCGGCAGGCGCCGCGATGCACGCAATTCATCGACAATATCTCGCAGCGAAGGTCGTCGGGCCAACCAGGCCGGTTCGAGCTGCCACATCTGCACGAGCGCCGGATTAAAGAGTGCGAGCGTCTGGTTCCGGTCGAAAATCGCAAGCCCAACAGTCAGGTGAGCAAACGTTTCCGTCATTGTCTGAACGAACCGCGTCAAGGTCCGTTCGGCGGAGGCCGCAGTGCTGGCATCGGTGGCGAAGCCAATGCGATCGCCGTTCGCGCGCACGACCTCTGTGACATGCAACGAGATCGTGTCCGACCCATCGTTGATGACAATCTCGATCCGCGACTTCTGAGGCTGTCCGACAAGAGCGGGCTGATTGTTCAGTTTTGTGCGCGCGACGATCAGGTCGACTGCCTGGTCAGCAGAGACTGATCCGTTCCGCATTCGGATTGTCCCGTCAGCCCAGTTGATGCCACCATCGGCTGTGCGGTTCCATGCGATGATTGGAGCGTCAGACATCAGGCCGCGCAGTGTTACGCGTTCCCAGTTCCGCCCCTGCACAAGTGCATCGGCGGCATTTATTCGTTCTTACGCCGCTTTTAGCCGGGTGTCGAGATATCCGGCGTCTCTGAGAACCAGACGTATCAGACTGCCCGCCGGTGCTCCGATGAGTTCGAAAGCACGAGAGTCACGATCATACACCAGCATATTGACGGGATCGCCGGTCATTTCCAGGCGGTTCACCGCATCTCGTACATCCACAGAGTCGTCTTGCAGGAAATCTTCAAGCACGCGCACGATCGGCTTGCCGATGCAGTTCCCAAGGATGTCCGAGGCCTCTACCGAGATCTCTTGCACCAAACCGTCCGCGATCACGACCACAGCGCCATCTGTGAGGAGATCCCGTGCGGATGAGCCCGCAGGGACATACAGCATTCGCCACATCGCGAACGCCAAACCAATCACGCCGACCGAGGCGATCACCAGGATATCGGACGCACCAAGTTCCACTTGGTTATTTCCACCTCAAAGACACATCTGACCCGTTCACTGATAACCACACGTCACGTTCACCGCAACACCTATAGGTTGTTCTGATTCCGGTCTTCACCTGATTCGGTTCCGAAGCCCGCATGTATTGCATCTGGGGCTTGGCTACGCTTCGAATCTGTCGTTTGGTCCGAGCGCCCCTCGGACCTGTTCTTTTCTGACGACAAGGCTGTCGAGTGGCCATGTCATTTCAATTATTGCGCCTGGGGGGTGCTGCAAATCCCCGTCATGATGTTGCCGACCGCTCCGGCGTCGTGTGTCAGAACCGTTCGCGAACGCTAAGGATGCACCTGTCCGCTCAAGAAGCGTCCGCGCGATGAACAAGCCCAACCCCATTCCTTCGTACGATCCATCGCGGTCGCGCCGGTCTCCGCGCGCGCGTGTCGACACATAGGGTTCTCCAAGCTTTGGTAAGATATCTGGACCAAAGCCCGGGCCGTCATCCCCGACGGCAATACGAAGACGGCCCTCCACGATCGTTGCGTCGATCCAAACCGTTGTTTCGGCAAAGTCGACGGCGTTCTGAATCGCATTCCGCAGCCCATGGATCAGTTCCGGACTCCTCCGCACGGTTGGCTGTTCACCTTTTGTGTGTTCGGCGAGGACACCGTTGATTCGAATGCGCAATTGCTTGCCGCGTGTTGCGTGAGGTTGTGCCGCTTCCTCGATCACTGTCGAGACTGGGGCCAATTTGACGTGCCGATCATCCCGTCCGCCTTGGCTAAGGTCGGCCATGATGGCACCGCATCTGTCGGCTTCCGACCGGATCAACGCGACGTCCTCGGCCAGTTCCGAATGATCTTCGAGTTCATTGGCCAACTCGCTTGCAACGAGCTTGATCGTGGCAAGCGGTGTGCCGAGTTCATGTGCGGCCGCGGCGGCAATTCCACCGATCGCGGCAAGACGCTGCTCACGCGACAGAGCGATCTGCGTTGCCGATAAGGCCTCGGACATGGCGTAGCTTTCGACCGTCACGCGCCTTGAATACAATGCAACGAAGATCACGCCGATCGCCAAGGCCGCGGCAACGCCGTACCGCAGCAGACTTGGAATCTGGAGCAAGCTGCCATCCACCTGAACCAACGGCAGATACAACAAAGCCATAAGCGGGATGCTGAGCAACGCAGCTACGCTGACGACAATCGTCGATCGTAGGCGCAGCGCTGTGGCAGCGATTGTGACAGGGGCCAGGATGAGCACCGCGAACGGATTGCTCAGACCACCACACAGCATCAGCATGATCGCGAGTTGCGACAGGTCGAAGAGAAGCGATAACAGCGTTCCACGTTCGCTCAATCGCGTCTCTGACGGATACACGATGTGCATGACGATGTTCAGCGAAACCGAGGCCGATATCGCCAGCGCGCACACGGCGAGCGGAAGCTGAAAAGACAAAACTTGTGTCGCGAAGAGGACCGTCGCCGCCTGGCCCGTAATGGCCATCCATCGCAGCACCAGCAAGGTCCGCAGCCTGACCCAGTCGCCGCGAGCGCGCAGGTTGAAAAGCGAGTGATGTTGGGTTTCGACCACGATGTCTCTTTGCAAGGTGCGGCTATTCAACAAATGCTGATTCGTCTTCTGACGCCTTGATGCGCCAGATTGCAATCCCAGCTACGCATAAGGCCGTATATCCCGGAGGATACCATGACCAAATCCATGCTCGCCATTGCCGCGGTTTTTGTTGTTGGTCTTGTTGGATGGGCTGGGTGGACGGTGCTCAGCCCGTCGCCGGCGTACGTCTCGCCGGCGATGATAAACGCCGATGGTGCTGATATCGGAGGACCATTTGAGCTGACTGCTCACACTGGTGAGCGTTGGTCCTCGGAAAAGGAGATCGACCGCGCCACGCTCATCTACTTCGGGTACACGTTTTGTCCGGATATCTGCCCAATCGACACTCAGGTCATGGTCGACACCGTTGATCTGCTGGACGAAAGAGGGATCGATGTTCAACCGGTCTTCGTGACCATCGACCCGGCCAGGGACACGGCGAAGGAGCTCACGTACTTTGCGGAAGCCGTGCATCCGAAGCTTGTCGCCTTGACAGGGACCGAGGCTGAAGTGCGAGCGGCCGCTGATGAGTATCGGGTCTTCTACCAGCGTGTCGACGTCGAAGACTCCGCTGCAGAATACCTCATGAACCACACGGGCTATGTCTACTTCGTGCTTCCGGAAACTGGTGTTGCGACAATCTTTCGACGGGAGTTTCCCGCCGAGCAATACGCCGATGATATTGAAAAGATCCTCGCTGAATCCGGCACCTGATCAAGCGGTGACAGTGGGGCGCCGAGCTGCCTCGATGAAGTCTCGGATCAGAGCAGGGCTCTTGATGCCCGGCGCAGCTTCGACACCCGACGCCACATCCACTTGACGTGCGCCGGTAAGCTGAATTGCCGACCCGACATTGGCTGGAGTCAGACCACCGGCAAGCATCCAGGGTTTCTTCCACTCACGATCTGCAATGAGCCGCCAATCAAACTGGATACCGTTGCCTCCTGGAAGCTTTGCGTCGCGCGGCGGCTTGGCATCGACAAGAAGCTGATCGGCAACGGGCTCGTAGACAGTGATCTTTTCGAGGTCACTGGCATCCGCGATGCCGACCACTTTCATGACCGGCAAACCCGTTTTCTCTCGCAACTCCGTTACCCGCTCCGGCGGTTCCGATCCGTGCAATTGAAGCAAATCGAACGGCAATCGCGAGAGCTCTTGGATCAGTGAATCCTCGGGATTGACCACCAAGGCAACGTTGACGACGGATTTCGGGAGTTGTGCGAGGGCAGCGGATGCCCCTGCGATCGAGATCGATCGCGGTGATTTAGGGTAGAAGTTGAACCCGAGGTAGTCCGCTCCGGCGGTCGAAGCTGCCGTGGCAGCTTCCGGCGTGGTCAGCCCACAGATCTTGACCCTGACGCGCCTGTCATTGCCGTCGCTAGGTTGCGAGAATGGCAAGATCGCCGTCCTTCTCGCCGACTTTTGACGCAAGGCGGGCGTTCTCTTCGCGAAGCGTACTGATCTCGCGCCGTTTGCGTGCAAGATTGGCGCGATGCTTCCCTTCGCGCAGGAACTCGATCAGCAAACCGATCAAGAACCCGAGCGTCACTGCCGCGACGATCACGAAGGACAATGGGACTGCCTGAACGCTGTAGAGATCGACGCCCAAAGCTGGTGGAAGCATACGAAGATCGACCGGTGCCATGTTTGCAGAGATGACAAGCATCAGTGCCAAGAGTACGATTACAAGCAAGATGAGCTTGATGGTCCGCATCACGATCACACTCCAATTTTAGACCGCTTGTGCGACCTTGATCGTGGTCATCTGCGGTCAGTTGTTCATCCGCTCGCGCAACTCCTTGCCGGTCTTGAAGAACGGCACGGTTTTCGGTGGGACAGTGACCTGATCGCCCGTTCGGGGATTCCGGCCGACTCGCCCTTCGCGCTGCTTTACAGAAAAGGCGCCAAAGCCGCGAAGTTCAACCCTGTCGCCCCGCGACAAAGCCGCTGTGATTTCCTCGAACACGGTCGAAACAATCCGTTCCACATCGCGCTGATACAGATGGGGATTGTCTTCAGCTATTTGCTGAATCAACTCCGACTTGATCATCGATTGTCCCCCAAGGCTCCCCGTTACGCCGTGATTCTACTCGGTTTTTATAGCCTAACGGTCTCACGGGCATGGATCGGCGTCAACGTCCGCATCGGGAAATGAACGCGATTATGTCATTGAATCACAGCGTAGAGGCGCGGAAGTCCCGAATTCAGTTGACCAATCGCTGTCAGCGCGTCCTGAGCGTTCAGAATAGATGAGAACGGCCAAGGCCGTGCCTTATCACCCCATAGTTGTTCTTTGATCTTGGTCTCGCCATCGATCGCATGTTCTTCCTCGAGCCAAGCAAGTGCGGTCTCTTCGTCGCCGATAACATCAATCAGACTGAGTTCCAGCGCCTGCCGCCCAGTGAATGCACGACCGTCGGTCACTCTGTTCAAGGCCTCGCCGGAAAGCCCTCGGCGCTCCTCGACCAAGCCCCGAAACCAGCCGAACATGTCGGCAATCAGAGCTTCCTGGGCTTTGAGAGCGGCTGGAGAGGGAACCTCTGTTACCGATGGTTCTGCTTTCAGCGGTGCGCTCTTGATGCGTGTCACACCGACGCCGATCATTTCCATAAGCCCAGCGACATTGGGGACCTGGGATAAAACGCCAATCGAGCCCGTGAGCGTGTTTCCACGAGCAATGATGTAATCGCTGGCCAGGGCCGTGATGTAACCGCCCGACGCCGCGTACTCTGTCATCACAGCCACGACCGGTTTGTCTTCGGCAATGGACCGCAATTGTTCGTAAAGAGCTTCCGATGCGACGACCGTCCCGCCCGGCGAGTTTATCCTGACGATCACGGCTTTGACCGCGTCGTCGTCAACAAGCTTCTTTAGAAGACGGTCACGATCGGGATCATCCTGGATCACGCCATCGATACTGACCCGCGCGATGTGGTCACCCGAGGCGATCGAGTTCGGGATCATCATTAGGACTGCAACCAGAACCGCGGCGATTGCGAGGATACGCCAAAAGGTTAGGCGGCGCCGGATGCGGCGCCGCTCTAGGATCATATCAGCCGTCGCTGTCATCTAGGATCGCCCAGCCTACTCGTCGGTGCCTTGCTGTTTGAGTGCCGCGCCGAGAATGTCACCCAGCGATGCACCAGAGTCCGACGAGCCATACTGCTCGACAGCTTCTTTCTCTTCGGCAATCTGCAGAGCCTTGATCGAGAGACCGAGCCGGCGTGCCTGCCGGTCGATGTTCGTGATCTTGGCATCGACACGATCGCCGACATTGAAGCGGTCCGGGCGCTGCTCCTGACGGTCGCGGCTGAGGTCCGAGCGCCGAATGAAGGCCTTCATGCCTTCGTACTCGACTTCGATACCGCCATCCTCGATCGCCGTGACGGCAACCGTGACGGCCGCCCCACGCTTCACGCCTTCGGTCGCCGATGAGAACGTATCCTGGCCAAGCTGTTTGACGCCCAGCGAAATGCGCTCTTTCTCGGTATCGACGTCCAGAACGACAGCCTTCACGACGTCGCCTTTGCGATAGTCCTGGATGGCTTCCTCGCCCGAACGATCCCAGTCGAGATCCGATAGGTGAACCATGCCGTCGATGTCGCCTTCGAGGCCAACGAACAAGCCGAACTCGGTGATGTTCTTGACTTCACCCTCGACTTCGGTGCCCTGCGGGTAGTTGGTCGCGAAGTTGTCCCATGGGTTGCCCTGGCACTGCTTCAGGCCCAGCGAAACGCGCCGCTTCGAGCTGTCGACGTCCAACACCATGACCTCGACCTCTTGCGAGGTGGAGACGATCTTGCCCGGGTGGACGTTCTTCTTGGTCCACGACATCTCGGAGACGTGCACCAAGCCTTCGACGCCCGGCTCAAGTTCGACGAACGCACCGTAGTCGGTGATGTTCGTAACGCGGCCCGTATACTTGGACCCCAGCGGGTACTTGTCGCCAACCGTGTCCCACGGATCTGCCATGAGCTGCTTCATGCCTAGGCTGATACGCTGCGTTTCTTTGTTGACCTTGACGACCTGTACCTTGACCGTCTCGCCAATCGACAGGATTTCGGACGGGTGGTTGACCCGGCGCCATGCCATATCGGTGACATGCAGCAGACCGTCGACGCCACCCAGATCGACGAACGCACCGTAATCGGTGACATTCTTGACAACACCGTCGACGACATCGCCCTCGGCCAGTTTGCCGACGATCTCGGCGCGCTGTTCGGCGCGGCTTTCCTCGAGGATCGCGCGGCGAGACACCACGATGTTTCCTCGGCGGCGATCCATCTTCAGGATCTGGAACGGTTGCGGCTGGCCCATCAGTGGTCCGACGTCGCGCACCGGGCGCACATCGATCTGGCTGCCCGGCAGGAAGGCGACAGCACCGCCGAGGTCGACAGTGAAGCCGCCCTTGACCCGCCCAAAGATGGTGCCTTCAACGCGTTCGCCATTCCCATTGGCTTTTTCCAGGCGATCCCAGGCTTCCTCACGCCGCGCTTTTTCGCGGCTGATCATCGCCTCGCCCTTGGCGTTTTCGACCCGCTCCAGGAAGACTTCCACGGTATCGCCGACAGCGATTTCCGGAGCCTGTCCAGGGCTTGCGAATTCCTTGAGTTCCACGCGGCCTTCAACCTTGAAGCCGACGTCGATGATCGCCTGGCCGTTTTCGACGGCGATCACGGTGCCTTTTACAACGCTGCCCTCGTCAGGCGTGTCATGTTCCAGGCTTTCGTTCAGAAGAGCTTCGAATTCGTCCATCGAGGGAGCGGCCTTCGAATCGGCCATGTCCATTTGCGCCATGCGCGTCAGTCTCCTAACAGTGCTTTTTCAGGCCGACCGGTTGGCTCCGGCGGTCTTCGGTTTCGATCGTTGGTGCGCGTAAACGCCACCGGACAGGTTTATTTCGCGTTAACCCGTTCCAGTGCCTGCTCGATTATCTCTGCCGCCTTAGCGACGGCGGCGTCTATAGACAATTCCGTCGTGTCCAGCAAGTGGGCATCGTCCGCCTGTTTCATCGGTGCCGTATCGCGTTCTGCGTCACGCTCGTCACGGGTTTGCAGATCCTGTGCTACTCGTTCCAGCGTTGTTTCTTCGCCACGCGCCGTAACCTCGTCGTATCTGCGTTGAGCCCGCGTTTCATTCGAGGCTGTGACGTACAGCTTCACATCCGCATGTGGACAGATCACCGTACCGATGTCACGGCCGTCCAGGACAGCGCCGCCATCACGCGCCGCGAACCTGTGCTGAAACTCCAGCAATGCCTGGCGCACACCCGGCATTGCAGCGACCCTGCTTGATGCACGGCTGACAAGGACAGTGCGCAGACCGTCATCTTTGACATCCGTCTCGCTCAGTTCCCGGGCAACCAGTTCCGCGACGCCTTCGTCGATGACGCCACGCCCCATGTTGAGTGCCCGTTTGCCAACGGCGCGATAAAGTAAGCCTGTATCCAGGTGCGCGAAGCTGAAGCGCTCTGCGACTGCGCGAGCGATCGTTCCCTTTCCCGCCGCCGCGGGACCGTCGATGGCAACGATGAACTTCACTTACGATTGTCTCGTGTCAACACAGCCCCCAGCTCCGCCATGAGCCTTTCGAACTGAGGGAAACTTGTTGCAATCGGGCTCGCATCGTCAACGGTGATTGGTTCTTTCGTCGCAAGGCCCATGCATAGAAAGCTCATCGCAATGCGGTGGTCGATATGCGTTTCGACAGTGCCGCCACCAGGCACGCCATCGGCGCCACGGCCATGCACTGTCATTCCGTCTTGGTGTTCTTCGACGTCAACGCCATTTGCGCGCAAACCGGCAACGGTCGCCGCGATACGATCTGATTCCTTGACCCGCAACTCCTCGATTCCGCGCATGACGGTCGTTCCCTCGGCAAACGCCGCGATGCATGCCAGCATCGGATATTCGTCGATCATGCTCGGCGCCCGCTCGGGTGGCACCTCGATCCCTGTTAAGGCCGAGTGACGGACGCGTAAGTCTGCGACCGGCTCTCCACCTTCTTCGCGGGCACCTTCACGGCCGATGTCGGCCCCCATGTCGGCAAGCGTTTGATACAGCCCGGCCCGCGTTGGATTGAGTGAGATGTTCGGTACAAAGATCTCGGACCCTGGGACCATCAATGCTGCAGCGACTGGAAACGCCGCCGAAGACGGATCGCGCGGAACAGCGATTTCAGACGGGACGAGTTCCGGCTGACCGGTCAATCGAATACCCTGGCCTTCGGGCAGATCCTCGCCCACGACGCTGGCACCAACGCCACGCAACATGCGTTCGGTATGATCGCGCGTCGCCTCGGGCTCGATCACAATCGTCTCACCCGGCGCGTTCAAGCCCGCCAACAGGACCGCAGATTTCACCTGCGCAGATGCCATCGGCAGGGTGTACTCGATCGGGACCGGGTTCATCGCCCCTTTCACTGTCAAAGGCAGCAATCCGCCGTCTCGTCCCATGAAACGCGTTCCAAACAAGGCCAGCGGGTCCAGGATCCTTCCCATAGGACGACGCCGCAACGAAGCATCCCCTGTGAATGTCGCCGTGATCGGCGTTGTCGCCATCGACCCCATGATCAGCCGCACGCCCGTCCCGGCATTGCCGCAATCGATCACGTCATCCGGTTCTCCAAATCCGCCGACGCCGACGCCATGGATCACCCATGTTTCGTCCTCGCGTTTCACCGACGCACCGAAGGCTCTCATCGCCGCAGCAGTCGCCAGAATGTCCTCGCCCTCCAGCAAGCCACTGATCCGCGTCTCGCCGACGGTCAGAGCGCCAAAGATAAGCGCCCGGTGGCTTACGGACTTGTCGCCCGGAATAATGGCCGTCCCGGACAACCCAGGCGAACGCCGTGCGGTCAACGGCTTTGGCTCTGTTCCATGCGACACGCGTGATCCCCCTGAAATTCAGCGCGGGTATACGGAGGCCGCCGCGAGCCGTCCAGCGGCGGATAGCTTTCTATTCTGTGCGCGCGGGGAAAAATATGGAGGCGGTGTGACAGACATCACAGTCGGATTCGGACGAATCGGACATGCTGTACGTGTTCCGGGGGGATGAGGCGTACTCTCCCGACGCCATCCCAGCCTCCGGACGTCACGTGTGTTTCTTGTGATACCTCTCTGAACTGGCGCCGGGCTTCTCTCCCCCGGCGCCTTTTTTTAAGAGGCCGCTTGGCTTACGAGCCGAGTGCTTCATCCAGAAGGGCTGCGAATTCGTCGAAGCTCATGTTGCTGTGCAACTCGCCATTCACGATGAAGCTGGGTGTCGCGCGCACCCCGTCGGCTTCGGCATTGGTTTGATACGACTCGATCAGCGTCTTCGCATAGTCCTGGTCCGACATGCAGGCCCGCAGGCGTTCTTCACCCAGGCCCGAACGGCGCGCAATCTTCTGAATCTCGGCGCCTGGGTTGTCAGCGCGTGTCCAGGTCGACTGATTGTTCAGATAGGCATCCACCATCGGGTAGAAGCCTTTTTCGCCGCCGCAGCGCGCCGCCATCGAGGCCCAGAGACCATATTTGTCGAAGTAAACCTCGCGCATGATGAACCGGATCTTGCCGGTGTCGACATAGGCTTCCTTCAGTTTGGGCCATGTGGTCTTGTGAAAAGAAGCGCAGTGCGGACATGTCAGCGAGGCATACTCGATGACCGTCACCGGTGCTTCCGGATCGCCCATGACCACGTCACCCAGAATAGGTTCATTGGCGTTAGCGAAGCTCGCCGACGGCAGTGCAACAAGCGGTGTTGCAAGCAGCCCGGACACTATGAGGCGGCGGTCTGGGGTGAAGCTCATCTTGATGATCCTCTCGTTGAAGGCGCAGCTATGCGCCAGGTTCCTTGGTCTTGCTACGCGCCAGGATATGGGCGCCCATGGTTGTGAGCGCAGCGCGCAGTCCTTCGTCTTCTACGTTGCGGGCCATGTCTTCCGCTGCGCGCGAGATCTGCGCGCATTGTTTCGGGTCCTGTCCGGCGAAATCCGTTTGTCCCTCGGCAAAGCCTGCCCGCGCTGGCGCGCTGGGTGAGGACTGGACGATTCGAACGCGGGATACTGCACGATAACCATAGAACTGGTTTACCCGTTCGATGATCCGCGGCGCCTGATGCTCAATCTCCGGGGCAAGGGCGCTGTTGCATTCCAGAACGAGTGCGGCACCCAGGTTCCTGTTCTGCCCATACTGGATGCGGACCGGACGACAGGCGTTGGACAGTTTCTGTCCGGCAATGTCCGACCAGCGCAGGATGACATCCGCCTCGGCAAATCCCTTCTGCCCTGCGACGGCGCTGACCGTGGCGCGCACCGTATCGGACGCATGACGCAGCCCCGAACCCCGCCTGCGCGGTGGGGCTTGCTTGGTTCGAACTTTGTTTGCCTCGCGCCGCGTCATTCAATCGCCCGGATCAGATTGCCCATACGTCGTCATGATAGTCGACTTGGGCCGATAAGCTCTATCCTGATATCTGAGATGGTCCAAAGAAAGATCGGGGCAGGGCGGTGGCGATAACATCTGCGAGAGCGAAGGCTCAGGATTTGCTGGATTGGTACGATCGGCATCACCGCGTTTTGCCGTGGCGGGTGTCGCCTGAAGATCGCAAAAGCGGCGGTGTTCCTGACCCTTATCGAGTCTGGCTGAGCGAAATCATGCTGCAACAGACAACCGTCGCCGCCGTCACGAAGTATTTTCTTGCGTTCACGCGGCGATGGCCGACAGTCCATGATCTTGCAGCCGCGCCAGAGGACGAGATCCTCGCGGCATGGGCCGGGCTGGGCTACTACGCCCGGGCGCGCAATCTCATCAAATGCGCCCGCAAGGTGAGTGCCGACTTGAATGGTAACTTCCCGGACACGGAAAGCGCGCTTCGGGATCTTCCCGGCATTGGGCAATACACGTCGGCGGCGGTCGCCGCGATTGCGTTCGATCGCAAGGCAACGGTCTTGGACGGCAATGTCGAGCGCGTGATGGCGCGCCTGCACGCCGAGACCGACCCGCTGCCCGGTTCCAAAGAGACACTGCGTGGATTTGCGGCCGAGCTGACGCCAGATACCCGGCCTGGGGACTATGCGCAGGCTGTGATGGATCTGGGGGCGACGATCTGCACACCGCGCAAACCTGCTTGTGCACTCTGCCCCTGGCGGCCATCCTGCAAGGGATACGAGAGCGGTATCGCTGACACGCTTCCGCGCAAGACGCCGAAAGCGACGAAGCCTACGCGCCGGGGTGTCGCCTGGGTGGTCGTTGATTCACAAGGATCTATCCTGACAGAGCGACGGCCCGACAAGGGCCTTCTGGGTGGTATGCTCGCCGTGCCGACGTCGGAGTGGTCCGAGAATCCGCCACTTGGTCCGCCGCCCGTTGTTGGCGACTATGTCGATATCGGAGAGGTCCGGCACACCTTCACCCACTTCCACCTGATCCTGGATGTGAAACGGCTGGACCTGAAGGAAACCGTGGACGCGCATGTGCCGCTTCTGGCCGCCGCTGCGCAAATGCCGACGGTTTTCTCCAAGGTTTGTAAACTCGCACGTGGCTAGACTGTCGCCGGGTTTTCCCAGGAGGGTTAACACTTTGGAAACTTTCGCTGTCTATCGAGCGTGTGCCTATCAATCTCGAGCCACTCCATTGCCGGGATTGCAGGTTTTATCCTATTGTCCCGGATGAAACCTGAAGGACCAACAATGCTTCTCAAGGCACTTCCCTTCGCATTCTCCTTCACCATGGCACCCATGGTCGCGATCGCCGTGACGCTGGGTGGATGGTGGATTGCATTGCCGTTCTTCTACGGCTGGGTCTGTATCGGCATGCTCGACCAGAGCCTCGGCCTCGATACCAAGAACATGGATCCGGCAACCGAAGAGCGCTTTCTGTTCTGGCACAAGGCGGTGATCTGGGCGTGGGCGCCGATCCAGACCCTGCTGATCATCTACTCGCTCTGGACGATCACGTCGCCCGGCCACATGACGACGTCCGAGCAGGTCTTCGCGGCCCTTGCTCTTGGCATCCCTACCGGTGCGATTGGCATCACCTTCGCGCACGAACTTGTCCATCAGCGCAACAAGTGGGAGCGTTGGTTGGGCGAGTTTCTGCTCGTGTCAGTGGGTTATGGCCACTTCGCGACCGAGCATGTTTATGGTCACCACCTCACGGTGGGGACACCAAAGGACCCGGTGAGTGCTCGCAAGGGCCAGGGGTTCTATGCGTTCTTCGCTCGCGCCGTGCTCGGGAGCTTTGTATCCGCTTGGAAAATCGATCAGGACCGGCTGGCGCGCCGTGGCCGCGCGATCTGGCACCGCACCAATCCGTGGTGGCGCTACATGTTAGGCCTCGGCGCCTGGCTTGCTTTCGCCGTCTGGCTTGCCGGGCCTTGGGGCATCGCCCTTTTCGCCATCCAGTGTTTCATGGCGGTCTATCAGCTCGAGGCCGTGAATTATGTCGAGCACTATGGGCTCTGCCGGAAGTATCTTGGTAACGGCAAGTTCGAACGCGTGCAGCCACACCATTCATGGAACGCGTCGCACAAGGTGTCGAACTGGATGCTGATCAACCTGCAACGTCACTCTGACCATCACTTCCGCCCTGATCGTCGCTTCCCGTTGCTTCAGCACTACTCGTGGCAGGAAGCGCCGCAACTTCCGCACAGTTATCCGGCGATGGTTGGCTGCGCGTTGCTGCCACCGCTCTGGTTCTGGATCATGAACCGTCGCGTCGATCGTTGGCGCGCACGGTTCTATCCGGACGTGACAGACTGGTCGGCTTACGAGGACGGCACAATCGGTCGCGAATCTGTGGGCAATGGTGCCGCACTGCCGGCTTAGACCCGGAAACTGCAACGCCGCGAAACGCTGGCACGCCCTTCGCGGGCGTGCCGCAATGATGTATCGCTTACATGCTTTCGCGCACTGATCTCCTGAACTAGGATGCCGCCAAACTCAGGGAGGACGGCATGGCATCGGCTCATCCGCGCGGAAGAATCTACGGAAACATCACCGAAACCATCGGTTCAACGCCGATTGTGCGGCTCAGCCGCCTGACGGCGAAACTAGGCCTGAAGGCCGAGATTTGCGGGAAACTGGAGTTCTTCAATCCGATTGCATCGGTCAAGGACCGGATCGGCGTCAGCATGATCGAGGCGATGGAAGCCGACGGGCGGATCACTCCGGGCGACACGCTGATCGAACCAACCTCGGGCAACACCGGTATTGCTTTGGCCTTCGCGGCGGCCGCCAAGGGATACAAGCTTATCCTCACAATGCCGGAATCGATGTCGGTCGAGCGGCGCAAGATGTTGGCATTGCTCGGCGCCAAGCTGGAGCTTACGGAAGCCGCGAAGGGCATGAAAGGCGCGATCGCGAAGGCCGAGGAACTTCACGCCGCCATGCCGGGTTCAGTCATCCCGCAACAGTTCGAGAACCCGGCAAACCCGGCGATTCACGTTGCGACAACGGCAGAGGAAATCCTGGCAGATACCGACGGGAAGATTGATTATTTCGTCTCGGGCATCGGCACGGGCGGGACCATAACCGGCGTCGGTACGGTGCTGCGCGAACGCGCACCCGATTGCAAGATCATCGCGATCGAGCCCGAAGATAGCCCAATCCTGTCAGGCGGTGATCCAGGCCCCCACAAGATCCAGGGGATCGGGGCGGGTTTCGTGCCAGGCGTCCTGAACCGTGATTTGATCGACGAGGTGCTGACGGTCGCCAACGAAACGGCTTTCGAGAACGCTCGCTTGCTGGCGCGTGAAGAAGGCATCCCGGGCGGTATCTCTTCGGGTGCAGCAATCGCCGCGTCTATCGAACTGGCCGAGCGGGACGGCATGGACGGCAAGCGCATCGTCGCCATCCTTCCAAGCTTTGCCGAGCGTTACCTCTCGACTGCCCTGTTCGACGGAATCGCGTGAACTAGCTTCCGGGTTCGATTGGGACACATCGCTCGGGAGAGGCCATGATCGTCTTGTTGGAGATTGGCGCGCTCGCGGCGGCGGGGTTCACGGTGTTCATCCTGTTCCGTGCGGCGGCAGCACGCCCCGACGACCCACAGATCCGCACTGTGGCGCGGATCGCCTTGGGTGCCTGGATCGCGTTCGCCGCAATGCTATTGATCGACTTCCGTGCCTTGGCGGCGGATCCCTTGGGTGCGCTGTCCAACATTGCGGCGTTCGGTTTTTTCGTAGCGGTTGTGCTGGGCTATCGCTATCTGCTCGGAAAACTGAAGGATCGCGCGAACTGATGGCTGCAGAGTTCGAGGTGATCGATCCGGACAACGCGGTCTACGCCGACGTTGCGGGCCGCTTCGACGGCTACAATCGACAGTTCACGAACTGGAACTGGACAACATTTTCGGTCGTGTGCCGGGACGGAGATCACGTCGTGGCGGCGGCACGTGGGATCACCAACATGGGCCTGGTCGAGATCCGAGGTTTTTGGGTAGACGAGGACCGTCGCGGCAGTGGGCTCGGCACCAAAATGATGCATGCTTTGGAGGCCGAGGCGGTTCGGCGCGGGTGCAGCCGCGCGGCGCTGGATACATACTCCTGGCAGGCACTGGACTTCTACAAACGCCTTGGGTTCCGGGAGTATGGCACGCTCGAATATCCGAACAAGAAGTCTCGCCACTACCTTGTGAAGGATCTCGCAGCGTAGTGCCTGAGTTGGTCACGACACCACAAACCGGATGAAAACACCCGCTCCGGGCGGTGTGGCTTTACGTCCGCGTATCAGAGCCGCAGGATCGTGCCTGTCATTTCGGAGGAAGACATGTCCAAGGACCAGCGCGTCGCCATCGTCACCGGTGCCTCCAGCGGGATCGGGGCTGCAACTGCCAGGATGCTCGCGGAACGGGGCGTGCGGGTTGCGGCCACCTATTCTGGAAACTCTGATGGTGCCGCCGCGGTGGTCGCTGCCTGCGAGGCCGCAGGTGGTGAAGCGATAGCACTACAAGGTGATGTGTCGCAGGATGCCGTCTGCCGAACCATTGTCGACCAAACGCTCGCGCGCTGGGGGCGCCTCGACATCCTGGTGAACAACGCAGGCACAACGAAATCGGCGGATATGTCCAATCTGGACGCTCTTGATGCCGACGATTTTGCGCGCATCTACGGCGTGAACACGATCGGTGTCTACCAGATGGTACGGGCGGCATTGCCGTCGTTGAAGCAGAGTGATCAAGCCAGTGTGATCAACACCTCGTCGATAGCGGGGATTTCGGGTTTGGGATCATCGATGGCTTATGCGGCGTCTAAGGGTGCTCTCAACACGATGACGCTTTCGCTCGCCCGTTCGCTCGCGCCCGAGGTCCGTGTAAATGCGGTCTGCCCGGGGTTCGTCGACAGCGAGTGGTGGGCAAAGCAGCACGACGAAGACACCATCGAGAAGCTGCGTGCGCGTGCGCGGGCGACGACCCCGTTGCGCCGGGTCGTGACGTCCGAGGATGTCGCCGAAGCCATCATGCTGTTTGCATTGGGCGGCCGCTCGATCACTGGCCAGTTGCTGGTGATCGATAATGGAATGCTCCTGAACATCGGGCAGCCTTTGGCCGAGGCTCATTAACCGCACGCTCTAGCAGGCCGGGCACCATCGAAACGCCGTCTCTTCCCGTTCGATAGAACCAAGCGACGGCAGTGGAAAGTGTGTGCCGATGATCAGTTGCCCTGTGTCGGCGCGCGCATCCAGAAAAGCGCGCCGGGTCTGAGCGGCCTGTGCTCCGTTCCAGTCCACGTTTGGTGATAGTTCTGGCAACGGGCACTGGATTGGCGAGTGTATCAGGTCTCCGGTGATCGCAAGCCGTGCAGCGCCGCTCGTGGATATCTCGACTGCGACATGACCGGGAGTATGCCCCGGCGTAGAAACCAGACGAATGCTGTCACCTATCATGTGATCAGGGGCAACAGTTTCGAAGATCCCGGCCTCTACCAACGGCCCGAGCGTTTCACGCCAGATATGGCCCGCTGCGCGATCGGGATAGCGCTCTGCCTGAGTGCGTGCGTGATCTAGATCGGCTGGGGTCGACATGACCTTCGCATTCGGGAATGTTGGCCCCCAGCGACCATCGCGCAACATGGTCGTCCACCCGACATGATCGACATGCAGGTGCGTGCACATCACGTGGCTAACATCCTCGGGCGCAGCACCGGCGGCCGAGAGTGCCGACATGAAACGGTTCGAGCGCAGTCCCGACCAGGCAGGCAAACTTGGCAGTGTCTTGTCATTCCCGACGCATGCATCGATGAGAACCAGGTGATGCGGTGTCCGCAGCAGGAATGCCTGCACCGGAAGGATGATCCAGTCCTCACCGGTGTCGGGATCTGTCCGCAAACCGTGTGGCTCGACGACATGGCGATGGCGGGCAAGATCCTCTGCCGACAGATCCGGAAAGAGCGTCGTGATTGGACGAAACGGGCCAATTGTCTCCGCGATACGCCAGATTTCCACATCTCCAATTCTGCTGAGCATTGGCATTCTCCTTCGCTCGTTGGACAGAATGCCGCACATTGGCATTGCCATCAGGGCTGATCCACGTCACCTTGATGTCCTATTTCAAGACATGAGGTTATCGATGATTTCTCGAATTTCCACGACAGCCTTTTTTATAGCGATATCGCTTGGAACAGCCGTCGAGGCCGCCGAACCAATACCCGAAACCGGCCTGCCGCTGCCTTCAGAAACGCCGCTGCTCGACTACGAAGGTGCTCTGTTCCCGTTTATCGCAGACCGCAAGTTCGCCGATCTGCACTGGGTACGCGACAAATCCTGGCGTGACACTGGCCCGTTCGTCTTCGGCACAAGCTACGGCATCCACCCGGCGGTGCGTATGTATTACTCGCCCGAAGTGCTTGCCTGGCTCGAGGCAGGACGCATGGGCGATATCCCGGATGGCGCTATTGTCGTGAAGGAAATGGCGAACCCGCCTGGGGCACGGTACAACGAGTACCGTGAGAGGCTGGAGGTAGAGTACCCGGACGCCCCGGCCAAGGTCGAAGCCGAGATGCTGACCTACCTGCGCGACAAGAAGGATGGCGGCAATCTGAACTGGACCGTGATGGTCAAGGACAGCGCGCTTTCGCATGGTGGTTGGTTCTTCGCCTTTGTCGGGCAGGACGCGGCTGTCGATTCGTTCAAGGCGCCCTACAAACCGCCTTCGGGAAGTCCGGCGGATGGAATGTGCATGCGGTGTCATGCGTCCTCGGACGCTGAACTGATCTTCTCGGATCTGGCGAACATCGCAGGATATCCCGGTGAGCCTCTGACCTTCCGCGTCGACGAGAGTTGGCGCGACCTGAAGCAGTTTCCGCCGGGGCCGTGGAACCTGCCGAAATGGCAACTTCCCGCGCAGGGCCAGTCGGAGCAGGATCTGGTCGATGACTTCTTTCATGGCGGCGATCAGGTTGCGAAGCTGACGGCACTGACCAAGCCTTCGCCGGACGCGATCAATCCCGAATTCGAGAAGATGTTCCCACCCAAGTACGGTATCGCGGTCCCGCCCGATACCGTCCAGAAACTGCCGAGCCAATGGTTGGACCATGTCCCTTCTCGGCCCGGCGATCCGCAGCACTTCCTGACGTCCGACAACTGCGTCGGCTGCCATGGCGGGTTGGGCGGACCTCCGTATGGGACGACGATGTTCCTGCAAACAGGCGCCGACTATGGCGCGGGTTACAACATCAGCGAATACGGCGAATGGCGTTGGTCGCCGATGGGCCTGGCGGGGCGCGACCCGATTTTCTACGCTCAGCTCGAGAGCGAATTCGCGATGCTCGAGGCGGAGGGCAACGGGGATGTAACCGCGGCTCTCGGCACGACCTGCCTGTCTTGCCACGGTGCCATGGGGCAGCGTCAGCTTGAAATCGACGCACACGCGAACCCTGACGCCGGTCTCGAGCCAAACAACTTCAAAGTCGATTACACGCTGCTGCACGCACCTTTGACCGAGGCAGAGAAAGCACAGCAGCAGAAGGACGGTACCTATCCCTATCACCAGTATGGCAATCTTGCGCGGGACGGGATTTCCTGCGCTGTCTGTCACCACATCGCCCCGCCGCAGCGCGGTCCGGGGCAGCCCGACTACAACAAGCTCGACACCTACCTGATGAACGGGACAACCGGTGTCTTCCGCTACACAGACGCTGACCGGTTGATCGGACCCTTCGAAGACGTCCGGCAACGTCCCATGGAGAACGCCATGGGGATCCGGCCCGAGTACGATGCCTATGTGAAGGACAGCGAGCTTTGCGGGGCCTGTCATACGATCAATCTGGGCAATGTCGGCTGGCCGCTGGACAAGCCACTCCCAGGCTACGAGATCGCTGACCAACAAGTCTTCAATCAGGCCGCCAAGAATGGCGCGGAGTTCCTCGGCTCGGAATACGGTGTCACCTTCCCGCAGAAGCTGGTCCCGCTCCAGCATTCGGTCGAACAGGCGACTTACATCGAATGGGTCAACTCGTCTTACGCCGATCCCGACTCGGCACAGTCGTGCCAAGACTGCCACATGAAGAACAGCTTCAAGTCAGTGGATGGCAAGGTCGAGGTCGATGCGATCACGTCGCAGATTGCCTCGATCCAGGATACGACGCTTCCGGATGTCGAAAATCGCCTGCCCGAAGCCGATTTGGAAGTCCCCTTCCGCGAAGGGTACAAGCGTCACGCCTTTGTCGGTTTGAACGCCTACATGGTCGAGATGTTGCGCCAGTTCAGCGCCGAGATGGGCATGGGGCTTGTCGATCCGATGACCTCGGCCAAGAACGGCGCCCAGCAATCGATTGACGAGATGGCGATCCAGGCGCGGGACGAGACGTCGGACGTCTCTGTGACTGTCAATGCGCGCGACGGCGGCGTCGTGGCCCTGGTTGGCGTGACCAACAAGACCGGGCACCGCTTCCCCTCAGGCGTCGGCTTCCGCCGCGCGTTCCTCGAGGTCAAGGCGACCGCACCGGATGGCGAGGTGGTCTGGTGCTCCGGCTGCTCGAACGACGTTGGCGTGATCCTGGGCGCCGATGGCGAACCGCTGAAGACTGAATTCCTGAATTACGTGCCTGAAGGGAAAACAGAAGCACTCTACCAACCGCATTACGACGTGATCAACAATCAGGACCAGGTGCAGATCTATGAGGAACTGACCCAGGATGCTGACAAGGCCTTTACGACCAGTTTCATCCGTCGGATCTTCCACCCAAAGGACAACCGGTTGTTGCCGCATGGCTGGCGCGAACCCGGCACACCAGAGTTCACCGAGAAATTCGGTAGCAGCGAGGTGACAACGGCGTTCATGAAGGCGACCCGGCCCGAGGGCAACGCCCATGACGATCCGAACTTCACGCCGGGCGGGGATCGACTTCGCTATCAGATCGACCTTCCTTACGGCGTCGATCCGGCTGATGTCACAGTCACCGCGACCCTGATGTACCAGGCGATCCCGCCCTACTATCTGAAGCAGCGTTTCGAGACCGCTCCCGACCGCCCAGCCACACAACGGCTCTATTACCTGGCCTCTCGCCTGAAGACGCAGGGCACACTGATCGACGGCTGGAAGATCCGTGTTCAGTCTGCGTCAGCAACGACGGGCTGATCGTAGAGTCAGGGCAGGGGGGTTACCCTCCCTGCGCCTTGCTCTCGGGGGCTTGCCCGCGCGCGATGTTTTGAAAGAACTGCTCGACCGCTTTTGTCGCCGAGAAATCGTAGTTCGTGCTGCCAACCCAACGGCCCAGGCGAGACGCCGGGGCGCCGGGCCAGGTATGCCCGCCTCCGTTCACAACATAGTGGACCACCGGTTCCGAGCAGCCCTGATATGTGCGAAGCACCACTGTTGACTCATCGTCCGCGACACGGTCCGGAAGTTGAGCCTCGTCAAATCCGTCGCATTCGTTGCGCCGGGCAATATGGCGAACCGTGTCTTCCACCGATGCGACATAGCCCCGGTCGCGCACCAGAGGGTTCCATCCTCCGATGCGTCCACCGCTGGGTGGCATAATGTCGTCATCTGTGCCGTGGATGTAGATCACCGGGCGCGGCGGACCCGACTGACAGTCCGCACCCTTCGCAAAACTTGCAATGGCCACAGCAATACCTGCAACCAGATCCGGGGCGTTGCACAACAGGTTCAGCGCCATGACGCCGCCAATCGACGGCCCGGCGACGAAGACCCGATCTTTGTCGACCAGCCCGCGCTGCGACAGTTCGGCGACCATCTTGCGTAGAAACCCGATATCGTCGGCCGTATCGTACGGGTTGCCATCGTAGTCGACCCGGCCATCGTTCCAGTCGTCGACTGCCGATGGCCATGCGACAACCCAGCCTTGCGATGCCAACGTTACACCTGCCCTTCGCCGAACAGTCATAGGTCCGGCCAACCCTCCATGCAGAACGACGAGCATTGGTGCGTTGCTCACATCCGGACTTAAATCGATCAAGGCCTCACGTGTCCGGTTTTCGTGCTCGATCAGAAGCCGACGAGACTCGAAGGCGGTGGCGGGAAACGAAACGGCCGCAGCGACCAGAGCTGAAAGAAATAAGCGCATGATGTGCAGTCCTGAAGTTTATGGTCTGCACATAAGATAAGGCGCTGCGCTCATTCTCCATAGATCGCGACATCACAGCTTTGCGCAAAAGGTGTCAGGGAAGAACGATCTGAGGAATGGTCGGGGCAGCAAGATTCGAACTTGCGACCTACGGTACCCAAAACCGTCGCGCTACCAGGCTGCGCCATGCCCCGACGGCGGCTCACCTAGTCCGAAAGGCGGTGAACCGCAAGGGGCGTCTTTTGGTCGGCATTCAGGGCGCAGGTGTGATCCCGGGATCCTTAGCGGTGGTGCTGGCTGTCAAACCACGCAACCGTTCGGCTTCCGCGCAAACCTCACGGCGCTCGCGGCGCAGACGGTCGATATGGCGCGTGGTGCCCGAGATGCGCGACAACGAGTCGACGGCCAGGCGCACAACGATACCGTCGAGCGTTTCGCACCGTGCAATGACGGCTTGCGACGCCGTCGAGATGCCATCGGCCAGCGTTTCGGTGTTAAGCGATTCTATAACCTGCGGTCCGCTGTTGCGGGAAAAGTCGCAGCCGGTCAGGGCCATCATGACGGCGAGTGCGAGTACGGGCTTCATGTCCGGGGTCCTTTCTGCCGGTTCCGCGCGGGGCGTTGGACAGCACGAAAGGCGCAGAGGGGCGATCCCTTCGCGCTCAAAAATGCACCCATGTTCGGGAATCGCCGCAACCCTGCGATGTGGCAGAACTAATCGATAAAGATTAAGTCAAGGTTTATGGAATCGACGCTCTCGGCTAGCGACCTTCGCGCAGCCAGCCAGCGAGCAACAGCAGCCCTACAGCAATCGCTGCAAGCCAGGGTGGCAGTAGCGGAAGCAGATCGACGCCTGTAACGCGGTACGCGTCCCGCCGTTCAAGCCCAATCCACGACCTTGACGACGCGCGCCGATCTTCTCGTACCATACGGATGTCGGGAAGGCCGTCATTCAACCAACGCACAGCACCCCCGGTCGCGGCCGCAAGGGGGGCGAGCACGTCCGCAGTCGCCAGCGCGGATGTGAACTCGATCGGACTTGGTGGGCCAACCGCCGCAACTGCCTGGGTCTCGCCATCGTCCAGACGCCACAGACCTTCCGCCGCGCCGTCCAGAACGGCCTGCCAACGGCCTGGCGCAACTGATTCATACTGAAGGACTTGCGCCTCGCTGCCATCTGGCGGCGTTGCCGAAACCGCATCCGGGCCTTCGGCGTCGAGCGAGCGTCGCTCGATCAGGACCCGTTCGCCCTCGACAAAGGCGAACAAAGCTTCTTCCTCAAGCTCCGGTTCGCGCATCAACCAGTGTGCAACTCGACGCAGCAGGTCGGCCTGCGGACCGCCGCCATCGAACCCGCGCGACCAGAGCCAAGCATGGTCCGAGGCGATCAGGGCGACGCGTCCCTGACCTACGCGGTCCAGAATCAGCAAGGGACGCTCTTCCGCTCCGGACATGACGATATGGCCGGACTGCGGATCGACCTCGATCTGGCGCAGCCACTTGCCCCACTCGGGAATACCATCACGCAGCCCTGCCGCTGCCTCGAGCCCTGCTGTGACAGGGTGGCGGTCCCCAAGCTCCGTGACGCGCGGGACATATGGCTGTTCGATCACACTGACCGTTGGTTCTGCCGGAATAACGTCGGCAAGCGGTGTTCGACTGAGGCTTTGCGCGCCAGAGAACGCGGGACCGGAGGCAACGAGGATAGCGCCACCATCCTCGACATATCGTGCCACGTTGGCGAGATAACCCGATGAAAGCACCCCGCGCCAGCGATAGCGGTCGAAGACGATCAGGTCGAACCCGTCGATCTTCTCCAGGAACAATTCGCGCGTTGGAAAGGCAATAAGCGAAAGCTCGGACACCGGTGTACCGTCTTGCTTTGCCGGGGGCCGAAGGATCGTGAAGTGGATCAGCTCCACCGTCGGATCGGACTTCAAGAGATCGCGCCAGGTGCGCCCGCCCGGATGCGGTTCGCCCGAAACGAGCAGCACACGCAGCCGGTCGCGCACGCCGTTCACGCTCGAGATAATGCGGTTGTTGCGCGTGGTGAGTTCGCCGTCCATCGGTATCAGTTGGATATCGACCACGGTCGATCCACCGTGTTCGATTTCTATGGCCAGATCCGTCGGCCGATCGATGTTCAGGACGATCGGGACCGGTTGGCCGCCATCGATCGATACCGTTGCTGGCAGCTGTTGACTCAGTCCGGCAGGCGCATCGCCAACGGCCTCGGCCCGGATCTGGAAGACGACTTCTTCGCCGACAATCCCGAAGGCTGGCGCGGTCTCAAGCGCAAGGCGCAGGTCAAAAGCGTCTGGCTCTCCCGCGATCAGCGCATGGACGGGCGCCGGGAACTCGTCAAAGCGTGCATGGTCGTGAACCTGACCGTCACTCAGCAGGATCGCACCGGCGATCTGTCCTGGCGCAAATCGTGCCGCCGCCGTATCCAACGCTGTCAGCATTTGCGTGCCGCGATCGCGCTGCCCGCCGGACGTGACATCAATCTCGACCAGTTCGAGCGGTTCTGTCTCCGTCGACAGGGCAGCGATTGCGGCGTTCAGATCTTCCGAGGCCGAACCGATCTGCTCCGCGCGATCCTCGAGCGTCGTGCTGTCGGATCGGTCAGTGACGAGGAAGGCGACGTTCGGAAGCCCTTCGCGTTTCTCGGATCTCAGGTTCGGCCCGGCCAGCGCGAACAGAAGGACGGCGAAAGCCAGAGCGCGCAGTATCCAGCCGCGCAGACCATACCGCGCAGCCACCGCAATCGCAGCCAAACAAAGCGCCGCGAGCCCCCAAATGACCGGGAGCGGCAGCAACGGCAGGAAAGTGATGTCCAGATCTTGCATGGCCTACTGTCCCAACCGCTGGAGCACCGCAGGCGCATGAACCTGATCGGACTTGTAGTTGCCTGTCAGCGCATACATCACCGTATTGACACCGAACCGGATCGCCATCTCGCGCTGACGGTCGCCGGGCCGACCAACTGGATAGAGCGGCAGACCCGCATCATCGACGGCCCATGCGGCGGCCCAGTCAGCAGACCCCACGACGACAGGTGAGACGTTGTCATCCACCCGGTCGAATTGCGGGATGTCGGCATCTGCTCCGGCGCCCTGGCGCTGTGGTGCTGCCTCGGCCCAGATGCGGTCACCACGCCATCGTCCGGGAAACTCGTTAAGCAGATAGAACGTGCGCGTCAGAACGTGATCCCGGTCGACCGGTGCCAACGGCGGAAGGTTCAGTGCACGCGCAATGCCGCGCATCTGGCTGGCTGATGCACCGCCAAAGCCCGAGGCACCACTCTGCGTATCGATGATCAGCATGCCGCCGGTGCGAATATACTCCGAGAGCGCATTCAACCCATCCGTCGTGGGCACGGTCTGATCCGTCAGCGGCCAGTAAAGGACCGGATAGAATGCCAACTCGTCCTGGCCGGGACGCACACCCACGGGCGGACCAGGCTCGACAGCCGTTCGAGCCGTCATCGCTTGACCAAGCCCCAGGACACCTGCTTCGGATTTTGAATCAATGCGGCTGTCGCCGGTGATAATGAAGGCCAGTGTCGTTTCTGCGGTCGAGGATACCGCCTCACGCGGGACATCGCTTTCCTGTGCGTCGGCCGACCCCTGCGGCAGAAGCATCAACCCGCCTGCCAGAAGCGCGATCGAAAGCGCGGCGCGCGGGCGTGCAAGGCGAATGCGGCCTGCGACCAGAAGCGTGGCGATCACATCGATCAGCGCGAGAACAACCGCAAGCGTCAAGAGAAGTGCCCCATACCTTTGCGGTGCATTCGTGCCCAAGGTCTCACTTGTGGCTGTCTCCGGCGCACCCGAGAACCGGGTCAGTTCCCCATCCTGAGCTATAACATTGACCACGGCAGCCTGCGGGCCGCGCTGTGTGGTGGTCGCACCATCGGCGCGCGTATACACGCCTGGCAGAAGTTCCGGGCCAGCAATCGCGCTTGCAATTAGTTCGCCCGGTACGGTCGCATCCAGATCCGATGCCGGACGCGGCACCCCGTCGGCACCCATCAGAGGATCCGGCCGCCAGAGCGGGCCCGCCTGGGCCTGCTCGTCCGACGCAGACGCGGCGCGGCCGGGCGCAAGCGCCATCAGGCGGCCAAGCATCTCAACGAACAAGCCGGATAATGGCAGCGATGACCATTCGGCATCCGAAGAGACGTGAAAGAGCACGACGCGCCCCTCACCCAGCCGTTTTGCCGTCACCAAAGGTGTTCCATCGTCCAGACTGGCCCAGACCTTGCCCGCCAGATCGGGCGAAGGCTCTGCGAGCACCTGAGTGCGCACGTCAACCTCCTCCGGCAGTGCGAGACCACGAAACGGACCAGCCGGGTCGAAGGGGCCCAGCGCGCGCGGTGTGCTCCAGGCGAGTGCTCCGCCAAGCACCCGACCGCCACGGCGTAGCCGGACGGGAAGAAGGTCATCATTCGCACCTGTCACAAAGCCAGGCGATCCTACAGACGCCGCCAGACGCGGCCCCGCGAACCGTATCAGCAGACCTCCGTCCGAGACCCATTCCGTCAGAGCATTCCGCTCTTCCTCGGGGAACTCTCCTTGATCAACCAGAATAATCGCAGGCAGATCCTGCTTGAGTGCTGCATCCAGACTGCCCGGCAACAGATCCGCCCAAGGCACCAAGGCCTGCTCGAGATAGTGTGTCGGAGAGGTCAGATTACTCAGCGCATCGTCCCCTGTTGTCGAGACCAGACCCGTCCGGACCCGGCGGATAGCCCCGTCAGCGAACGCAGCGCCACCTGCCGAAGGTTGCACCGTCAGCAGGACACGCGTCACTTGGCCCTGACGTTCGGGTGGCAGATTAAAGGTCACAGTCGTACTCGCCTCGTCACCCGAGAATTCGGCGCGAGCCACGGCGATACGACGCTCTCTGCCGTCCTCGTCACGCGCCATCGCTGCAACGTCGATAGACTGTGCGCCAGAACCGGTCCGCAAAACCCTCGTCTTCAGATAGCCTTCCTCAAGGAATGGCGGTGTCACCGCCGGGCTCGGGTTTCGAGGTCCGATCAGGTGAAGCGTTCCCATTTCGGCCAGCCTGTCGCGCAACATGTCCTCGGCCTCGCCACCAATGCCATCATGAAACCAGATCGTCTCACCGGGTTCGGGGTCGAGTGTTTCAAGGGTTTCGACCAATGTCTTGGCATCCGGTGTCCAGGGGCGCGGCTCCACCGAAGACAGCAATGGCTTCGCGGCCGCCGCCGACATCGCCGGGCTGACCGTCCCGTCAGAGACGCTGGCAAGCATCACATCGCGTCCGGCTTGTTCGGCTTCGTCCAAAACCGCGCGCGCGGTCGAGATCCGCGCTGACCAGTCAGGCGCACTCGCCCACCCCTGATCCATCACGACCAGGACCGGTCCCTGGCCTGCCAACCGGGTCTCTAGGTTCAGCACAGGTTGTGAAAAGCCAATCAAAGCCGCGGCGATGGCAAGGCATCGCAGCAACAGCAGCCACCATGGCGTCTTGTCCGACTGCCGGTCCTGATCCTCGAGCCCAAGCAGCAGCCGAACGCCAGCAAACACCTGTGTGCGCGGCGATGGCGGGATCGCGCGCAGCAGGAACCAGATGATCGGCAGAGCGATCAGACCAGCCAGGATCCAAGGGTTAAGAAAGGCCAGCGAACCGATGGAGATCATTGCCCACCCCCCAGAAAGCCATGCAGGGCGACAAGCGCTTTGCGCGGGCTCTCGTCGGTGCGGTGCAGGATCAGATGCCAACCGGCGCGCCGGGCAACAGCGTCAAGATCATTGCGCCGCTCCGCGAGCCGCGCCAGGTATTCTTGGCGCAGGCTGTCCGCCTCGTCCGTTTCGTGGCGCACCGCGCGCGCAACCGACTCGAAGCGAATACGGCCATGGAACGGGAATTCCTCTTCGACCGGATCCAGGATCATCACGAAGACACCGCCGGTGCCCTGACCAGCGGCATTCAGAAGTGCCGGAAACACATCGTCCCGTGGCCCCATGAAATCCGAAAAGAAGACGGCTTTGCCCGCTTTTGGCAAATGACCCTTGGGTGGCGCGCCGAAGTCCTTCGCGTTGTGGTCAGGTGCAGTCACGGTCGCAGCCATCCGCATGAGCTGTGTTTCACCGCCGCGCGGTTGGGCGAGGTCTGTCCCGAGCAGACCGAAGCGTTCGCCGCCCCTGTGCATCAGGACCGCGGTTGCAAGGGTCAGCAGCTGGGCGCGCTCGGCCTTCGTTCGCTCAACCCGGTCCGATTTGAAGTCCATAGAGCGCGCGCGATCACACCAAAAAACCGTACTCTCTGCCGCTTCCCACTCCATCTCGCGTACGAATAGGCGGTCGGACTTCGCGGATCGCCGCCAATCGACCTGCCCCAGCGAGTCGCCCGGATGCGCGGGCCGGTACTGCCAGAACGTCTCCCCGATGCCGGACCGTTTGCGGCCGTGTGCGCCGGTCACCAGGGTCGAGACGAGCCGGTCTGCTTCAACCAGAAGCGGTGGCAGCGAGCCAGAGATCTTCTCGGCGTCGCGCCGCAGCGCGGCAGATGCATTGGTTGACGACGCCATCAAATGTGACCCTGAGACCCGGATATGTCTGATGCGGACAGCACTCAGGCGGCTTCGGCAATCGATGTCTGCCCCAGCAATTCCTCGATAACGCCTGCGATCGATGCGCCCTCGGCGCGGGCCGAGAAGCTGAGTGCCATCCGGTGCGACATTGCAGCGGGAGCAAGCGCTCTGACGTCATCCAGGGTCGGAGCCAGTCGCCCCTCGAGCAGCGCCTTGGCGCGAACGGCCAGCATCAAGGACTGTGCTGCACGCGGACCTGGCCCCCAGGCGAGCCGCTTTGTCGCGGCGGCTGCGGCCTCTGGCTCGCCCGGTCGGGCGGATCGTACCAGCGAAAGGATAGCTTCGACGACTGCCTCACCGACCGGCATCGCGCGGACAAGTGTCTGCATTTCAATCAGTTTTTCCGCGCTGAGAACCTGTTCGCAAACGGCTTCCTGAGAACCCGTGGTCGCGATCAGGATATCGCGCTCCTCGTCGCGCGTCGGGTAATCCACGCCAATCTGCAGCAGGAAACGGTCGAGCTGCGCTTCGGGCAGCGGGTATGTTCCCTCCTGCTCGATGGGGTTCTGGGTCGCGAGCACGTGGAACGGACGGTCCAGCGCCCGGTCCTCGCCAGCCACTGTCACGTGATATTCCTGCATCGCCTGAAGCAGGGCGGATTGTGTTCTGGGCGAGGCACGGTTGATCTCGTCCGCCATCAAAAGCCGCGTGAAAACAGGTCCTTGGATAAACTTGAACATACGCGATCCGTCGGCGCCTTCTTCCAAAACCTCGGACCCTAGGATATCCGCAGGCATCAGGTCGGGCGTGAACTGGATACGATTGGAATCAAGTCCCAGCACCTTCCCGAGCGTGTCGACCAGCCGTGTCTTTGCGAGACCGGGGACACCGACCAGCAAGGCATGTCCACCGGACAGGATGGCCGTAAGGCTTTGATTAACAACGTTATTCTGGCCAACGATCCGCTTTGCGATTTCGGATTTGACCTTTTCGAGTTCTGCGCCAGCCTGTTCAATCGCGGCGACGGGGTCGGACATACGGAAGCCTCCGGGCAATCGGTTGGTCACTTTCGTTAACATAAGCTATGTAGCGCAAAGGAAAGGCAACAGGGGTTAATGCATGTCGGAGACACAAATTTCTGATCCATTGAGTGACCCCGGCGCAGCAGATAGCCTCGCGAAGGCCGTTGCGGCTGCCCAAAGGGCACAGAAGGGCCCCCCTCCGGTGCACCTGTGGAACCCGCCTTATTGCGGCGATCTCGACATTCGAATCGGGCGGGACGGGATGTGGTGGTATCTCGGCACCCCGATTGGCCGCGTCGAACTGGTCAAGCTGTTTGCGAGTGTCCTGAAACTGGAGGACGACAAGTACTATCTGGTTACACCGGTTGAGAAGATCGGGATCACGGTGGACGATGCACCATTCGTCGCCGTGGACTTCGAGGCGACTGGAGTCGGTCCCGCACAGCCCCTGCCCTTCGAGACCAATGTCGGCGCCCGGACGGTCGCCGGGCCGGACAATCCGATCCGGGTCGAGCGTGATCCCGAGACCGGCGAGCCCGCGCCTTACGTGCACGTCCGCCGGGGGCTTGAAGCGCTGATCGACCGAAAGAGCTATTACCGCCTGGTGGATATCGGCGTTAACGAAGAGGTTAACGGTGAACGCTGGTTCGGTTTGCATTCGGGGGGCCGGTTCTTCCCCGTCATCCCGTCGGCTGAACTGGAAGGTTAACGCGTCTGCGCTGACCCACGCGGCATAGTGCATCGGTAGTGCAAACGTATGGAAACGGTGTTCCGTTTCTACCGCATTCGTAACAACGCGAGGTCGACTGGCAGGGCGTTAACCATAATCCGTCCTTCGAGAATTGCCGGGTTGGCACCCTTTCCCGAGCAGTCCACGTTGCCGGGCGGTAGTCTTATATATGCCTCCTGTAAAAGCATTCGGCTGGACGGAATGGGCCCTGTCGGTAGCACGTCAGCGTCTCATCCGGATCACCAGTTCGCCAAAGCAACGCGCCGCCGCTGACAAAGCATCAAACGGGGTTTCAGACCATAGTACTGCGGCTGGAGTACCACTTCCAGCGAGCCGCATTGCCGTCATGGATTGCAGGTTTCGTGTGCCCGGTCGCCCGTCAACGTTTGCAGCCCGATCAGCAAATCAACGCTGCGTGCGCGGAGCAAGCGGTGCGTGTCATGCTGCAGCGTCGGCGACACTGTTTCGATGTGCTGATACGAGTGCTTCCACTTCCTGGCGGGTCAGGACTGCGCGGGCTGGTGCATACGGCGCTCCCGCCCCGGGCGTCGCGCTGCCGGAGACAATCGACAGGACTTCAGCGCGCTGCGTTTCCGGAAGCTGCGAAAGAATGAATTCGCCGGGGAAGAAGCTTTCGGTCGCGGCACCTTCGGCGTAGATGACCTCATGTTGGTCGAGCAGCAGTGCGTAGTAGGTCGTAGCGCGCTTCCCCGCCATCCGCCGCACGTTTGCCAATCCGGTCAAGCCCTTGGCCAAGCAAAGCGCCTCGGTGCCATTCGGGCCGGGCAGCACCATGCGGTGCTGTGGCGAGACGACTAGCGTTCGTCGCGGCAGACCGCTGCCGAGCGCACCCGCTTTGATCTCGATCGGCTTCTGCCTGTTCGTCTCGGGCGTGCCGAAGGCGACCCTGCGCCGTCCGATCCAGCGCAGCGGCCGTGCACCATGGTCGGCGGTCATGATCAGATCGCCGATCGCCAATTCTTCGACTGGCAGTTCGCCGTCGACCGTCAGGATCAGCGTATCGGGGGCGAAGCAGGGCGCGGTGAACGAGGATATCGAGCTTGACGCAGTGTCCCCGGCAACGATGAAACCGCTGTCACCATCGAGGGCCCGCATGTCGGACGTATCGAAGCTGGTCTCGTCGAAGTTTGCGATCCGGGTGAGAACGATTTCGCCCGTACCAGCGGTCACACTGATCTCGAAGACGTCAAGACCATCGTCGCGGCCTGCGACCCACAGCGCCTGCACGCCCTGATATTCACCGACATAGACATCGTCGATTGCATTGAGGTTGAGTGTCGCGTCATCGGCAACGTTGCCGACATCGGTTAGCGTCCCGGCATTATCGATCTCGAAGAAGCTCAATCCTTCTCCGTCCGAACCGACGACAACGTAGCTGGTGCCGCCAATTTCGAAGCCCTCGATCGATCTGACGTTCTGCAGTTGGAGCGTCGCGTCGTCCGTGACGTTGTCGGTGTTCGTCAGCGTGCCGTCGCCTGCGACCGAGAACACCGAGACTCCGTCCTCGTTGCCCCCTGCGATCACGAACGTGGAGACGCCGCCCGCTCCATCGTCGACCTGTACCGCTTCGATATCCTGGGGGTTGTTGATCTGTAGCGTGCCATCGTCGATGACGTTATCGACGTTTGTCATCGTGCCATCACTGGCAACCTGGAACACACTGATCCCGTCGTTGTCGATGGAATTGGCGCCCGCTCCGTCCGCCACGGTGAAGAGGAAGTGGTTCGTGCCCCCTGCACCGTCATCCAAGCTGACCGTAGACAGATCCCGGACGTCTTCCAGATTTATTGGGCCCGTGTTGGTCGCGTTGTCAACCGGCGTAAGCTGGCCGGTATTGTCGACCGCGAAGCTGGAGACTCCGCTTTCACTTCCGCCAGCAAACACGTAGGTAGTACCGTCAATTTCCAACGACTCGATGGCTTTGATGTTGTTCAGGTTCAGACTGGCGGTGTCGACAACGGTATCGACCGGTGTGGACGACATTTGCCCATAGGTCGGTGACGCCGGGTCGTTATCAATCTCGTAGACATCAAGGCGATTGTCCGTGCCGCCTGTTACGGCAAAAATCTTGCCATCGACCCGCAAGACGTCGATGGCGTTCACGTTCGCAAGATGATTGTCACCACCGTCAGTCGTTGTTTCTTGGTGTTCGATCGACATGCGCTTCTCAACTTTGTGACGCCGAGAAGGTTATTGGAAATGGTTAGCGATCAATAAAAGGCGAGACAGTATCTGCGTCTCAGGTATTCAACTAAATAGGTCTTTGAGGGTACGACGTTGGACAGGCGGGTACCCGTCGGACGGCTGGCACCAATCAGGAGTGCGAGTAGTTAAGACAAGTCAGGAGTGGCCTTCGCCTTCGTATGGCTGGGGTCGATATTGCGCCAAAGCCGTACCGGCGAAGAACCGTATTGCTTAACGGCCCAAGGCTGGTTGAGGAATTGGCAGGAGCGATGCGCGGGCCTTGATCCTTGCTCTATCGCCGCGTTGAGGCTCTGGTAGGATTGCAATCCTGTCCAAGTCGCGAGGTTTCGATCAGAGATGCCAGTCTACATCGCGAACGAGGTTGCCGCTGTCTGCGACCTGCACCCGTATCTGGGCACTGCTGACTTTCGTGCGCTGCCGATCCGTGAGCAGATCGCGCAACAGGCGCGAACGGTGCACGCTGGCCACAAGGCGGGAGATCGCCGGATCGCGATGCACGTATGCTCGTGGTGGCCGGACGCGCGTCATAAAGCAGTGGATGATGTCATGCGTGCTGAGTTCACTTATGCCGACGCTGCACTGACGATGTCCCACGAGTATGGGTTCGCCGATTGGGATGCCGTCGAGGCGCTTGGCGATTTGTGCAGCGAAGCATCCTTCGAGAGTGCGCTTGATGACGTTCTAGCGGGCGATATCGAGGCGTTGGACTTGCGGTTGACGCGAGAGCCTCAACTGGTCACAGCGCGGTCACGGTACGGCCATCGGTCCACGCTGCTGCACTATGTCGGCGCGAATGGTGTCGAGAGCCATCGGCAACGGATGCCGATGAATGCGCCCGACGTCGCGCGCGTGCTGCTCTCGCATGGGGCGAGCATTGCAGCGAAGGCAAATATGTATGGCGGCGGCCAGACTCCGTACGCTTTGGCCAGCACCAGTGCTCACCCACATGGGGCGGGAATTGCTGAGGATCTCAATCTCGTGCTGAGTGGCGAATAGGGTGCCGAGCGCCTGCTGAAGCGGGAGGCTGAGAGGTGACTTCGGGGGCCGCGTCGGAACGGTGGAATCGCGGCACATCAACGGCGCGGTCTTCTCGTTGGCGGAAGGGCAGTGTTCGCCGTCCGCTGACTGGTCCCATTGAGGATATGCATTTCGCGGGCAGGCGACCCGGTCACAACGCCCACCGGGTTCGAGTGGATTGTACCCAGCATGCATCGGGTATTCCGCAACACAGCGGTTTGCCGGGCTTACTCGAGCCTGGCGGCGATTGCTCCGAGGCTTTCAAGAGTGCTTGAATAGGTCTCACCAAGATCTGACTGGAGTTCTGCGTAGATCGCTTCGGTCTCGGCGGCGGCGGCATGGAAGACGGCCCAGCCCTCGGGCGTCATGGTGACGGTGCGCTGGCGGCGGTCGGTGGTCGAGACCTCGCGGGCCGTCCAGCCGCGCTGTTGCAGACCGGCCAACATCCGGGACAGCGAGGCGGGCTGGATGTGGGTGGCCTGGGCCAGATCCCCGAAATCCGTGATCCCGGCAGCGATGGCGCGCAGCACCCGCCATTGCTGGTCGGTCATGCGGAACCGGTGCAACATCGGCCGGAAGTAGGCCATCACCAGATCATGGACCTTGAGCAATTGGATCGGCAGCGACTGATCCAGCGGGCGGATCCGCGGCAGCTGTGCCTTGACATGCGCATCGTCTTTCATGTTCATTCACATATCAATGAATAGGATTGGGCGGCAAGCCCATTCGGGAGGTCGACCATGGATTACGCAGCCGTTCGCGCCGATGACAAACGCCCGTTCACCGGGGCGGAGTATCTGGAAAGCCTGCGCGACGGGCGCGAAGTCTATGTCTATGGCGAGCGCGTGGATGACGTGACCACGCACCCGGCGTTCCGGAACTCGGTGCGATCGACGGCGCGGCTGTACGATGCGTTGCATGCCAACGAGACCAAGGATTTGCTTTGCGCGCCGACCGACACAGGGAATGGCGGGTACACGCACAAGTTCTTCAAGGTCGCGCATTCGTCCGAGGATCTTTTCGCGCAACGCGATGCGATCGCAGGGTGGTCGCGTCTGAGCTATGGCTGGATGGGCCGGTCGCCTGACTACAAGGCGGCGCTGATGAACACGCTGGGCGCCAATGCCGAGTTCTACGGCGATTTCGCCGACAACGCGCGGGCTTGGCATAAGAAATGCCAGGAAGCGGTGTTCTACCTGAACCATGCGATCGTGAACCCGCCGATCGACCGGGACAAGCCGTCCTCGGAGGTGCGGGATGTCTATCTGAGCTGCGAGGGTGAGACGGATGCCGGCATCATTGTCTCGGGTGCCAAGGTCGTGGCGACGAATTCGGCCCTGACACACTACAACTTCCTGGCGCAGAACATGTCCGGTGAAATCGATCATGAGGACTTCGCCTGCATGTTCATCGCGGCGATGGACTCGCCGGGCGTGAAGCTGTTCTGCCGGGCGAGCTATGAGAAAGTGGCCGCGGAGACTGGGACGCCGTTCGACTATCCGCTGTCCAGCCGGTTCGACGAGAACGACGCGATCATCGTTTTCGACAAGGTTCTGATCCCGTGGGAGAACGTGCTGGTCTACAAGGATCTGGACAAGCTCAAGGCATTCTACCCGCGCTCGGGTTTCTTCAATGGCTTCACGTTTCAGGCCTGCACACGGTTGGCTGTGAAGCTGGATTTCATGGCCGGGCTCTTGCACCGCGCTCTGGAGGCTTCCGGGACCATGGCGTTCCGGGGCGTGCAGACCCAGTTGGGCGAGGTGATCAACTGGCGCAACACGTTCTGGGCGCTGTCGGACTCGATGGCCGGGACACCGCAACCCTGGGTCAACGGCGCCGTGCTGCCGAACGGGCAGACATCATCGGCTTATCGGATGCTGGCGACTGAGGCGTGGCCGCGTGTGAAGGAGATCGTGCAGCAAGTGGTGGCCTCGGGCCTGATCTATCTGCCGTCTTCGGCCAAGGACTTCGCCAACCCGGATGTGGACCGCTATCTCAAGCAGTATGTCCGTGGCTCGAACGGTATCGACTACAAGGAGCGGATCAAGATCATGAAGCTTCTCTGGGATGCTGTCGGGTCCGAGTTTGGCGGGCGGCACGAGCTTTACGAGCGCAATTATGCCGGCAGCAACGAGATGGTTCGCTTTCAGGCGCTGTTCCAGGCGCAAGGGTCGGGATCCCTGGCGAAGATGACCGACTTCGCCAACCAGTGCATGGCCGACTACGATGAGACTGGCTGGCTTGTCGACGGATACCAGACGTCCCATTGATGCCCGCCCTGTAGGTACACTGTTGGATCGCGGTGTCGACGAACGCCCGCGATCCCCAAGCTTATTGAGAGCCGAAATGTGCACGGATCGCGTGGGCGTTATCGCTGTGCAGTCGTGACCGTATCGGCAGGCACTGAGGCGCGATCCACGCAAAGTCGCGCTTTGTGTGCTTTGCGGCTTCGCTGTCGCGCGTGTGGGAATTCAGATGCCGCCGTGACAGCCGCCTTCAGACGTTCGTCAAAGACCATAGGTACGTTGTGAATGAAGCTCACAAGTCAGGGTTGTGCTTGATCATGCGCGAGGGCGCTCATTTTAAGTTCAAATGACTGTTGTCATTTGTTTTTTGTTGAATGAGAGCATCGTAAGTGAGTGAGCCTATTTGGCTCAACTAATGCGGTACTTACGCTTAGGATTTTCAATCCTATAAATTCTATCAACGAAATCGGAAGTTTGGTAAGGTCATTTTGGATCATCTGAGCGGTTTCGCGAGGATGGACGGGGTGACTGTTCCGAGAAAGGGAAACGCCAGTGCCGGAAGGCCGGGCTCGTGCGACGCACAAGTGGCCCTGGCGGGCGTAGAGTGGGAGGCGGGTGTGGCGATATTCACGGGTGATTCAGGCAACGATACGCTTGTCGGACTTACAGAACACGACACGATCAACGGACTGGGTGGCAACGACTCACTCTCCGGCCTCGGCGGTGTGGATGTCATCAACGGCGGTACTGGCAACGATACGATCCAGGGTGGTCCGGGCAGCGACTCGATCTTGGCCGGTGCAGACGATGACACCGTCATCCATGTCTTTGCCGACAACGCCGGGACGGCCGACACCTACGATGGCGAGGGCGGGACCGATATGCTGCGCTTCGAGCTCACCTCGTCGGAGCTGAATGCATTGATCTCCGATCTTCGGGACCTGGATGCTCAGATGTCGAGCAGCCCCGGAACGCAATTCAGCTTCTCCGCTGTCAACCTGATTATCGACAACTTCGAGGCGATAGACGTCATCGTCGATGGAAACGCCGTCGACCTGTCCACATTGCCATCCATCATCGACGATGGCGTCACGGTCACGGAGAGCGAAACTGCCGGCGACGTGGACATCAATGTCTCGGACAATGATGAAGCAGCACCCGTCACTCAGGTCGCCGGGGCGACGGGAAATGTTGGGCTCGCCATCGCAGGCTCGAGCGGTGGCATCTTCACCATCAACGCCGATGGAACGGCCGACTTCGATGCCAATGGCGAGTTTGAAAGCGTGGCCGTGGGAGAGACTGACGTCACCGATGTCACGTACGGCGTCGAGGTGAGCGGTGTTACGGGCAGGTACGACATCATCCTGACGCAGGATCTGTCGGGATCGTTTTCGGATGACCTTCCAAATGTTCGGACCTCCTTTGGTAGCCTCTTCGACGATCTGACGGCAAATGGAGACGATGTCGGGTTCGGAGTGGCGAGTTTCATCGACAAGCCGATCAGCCCGTTCGGCTCGGCCACCTTTGGCGACTTTCCCTACAACACGGACCAGGCGGTCTCGACCGATAAGGCGACGACGCAAAACACGCTTGGCGGCCTGATCACCCGGTCCGGCGTCGACTCGGCCGAGTCGCAACTGATTGCGTTGCAGCAGATTGCACTGCGCGCCGAGACAGAGATTGGCTTTCGTGACGGCGCGCAGCGCTTCGTCGTCCTGCAGACCGATGCCGATCCACACGTGGCAGGCGACTTCGATTCGGTGCCTGCCGATGACGGTGACACCGATGTTGACGAGATCGAAGATTATCCCACGGTCGCGTCGGTCGGCGCCCTGCTGAACGATGCCAATGTTTCCGTCATCTTCGCGGTGTCACCGCAGCAGACCTCGATCGCGGTCTATGAGCAGTTTCTTGCCGATCTTGGCGTCAGCGGAACGGTGGTCACGCTCTCCTCCGACTCCTCGAACCTCTCCGCAGCCATTCAGGACGCCTTGGCGACGTTCACAACGATCGAGACCGCAACACTGACCGCGACGGTCACAGGAGAGAATGATCTTCCGGATGCCGTGGCGGATGCTGTTTCGTCCGGGGATGTCGGGGCATTGGACATCACTTTGACGGCTAATGACAGCGATCCCGACGCCTCGGACGACCTGGAGGTTCTGTCGGTCGACACGGGTTCGACGCTTGGGACAGTCACGATCAACGCTGACAACGACTCTGTCAGCTACGACCCTAACGGAGCGTTCGTGGGTTTGGCCGAAGGCGAGACCGCTGTCGATACCTTCAGCTACACGGTGACGGACGGCAACAGCGGAACGGACACGGCGGCGGTCAGCGTGACGGTGACGGGGTCGAACGATAGCCCTGACGCAGTCGACGATACCGCCGATGTCGTGAACGGGAACTCGGTCTCTGTTGATGTGCTGGCGAACGACTCCGATCCTGATCTAAGCGATGTCCTGTCGATCCTGAGCATCGGCACGCCGGCGCGCGGCTCTACATCGGTCGTTGCGGGGCAGGTCGTCTTTGCCCCCGGCGCGGATTTCACCTTCCTGGTGGTCGGTGAAACGGCGGTCGAGACGTGCTCTAATACGGTAACGGATGGCAACGACGCCACGGACACAGCGACGGTTTCTGTGATTGTCGCCGGTGACAACACGCCGCCGGTTGCGCGGGACGACGCCGACCTGGTCCCGCAGGGAGGCACGGTGGATGTCGTCGTGCTGACCAATGACTCGGATGCGGACGGAGACACGCTGACGGTCATCGATGTCACGGATCCGGACAATGGAACCGCCTCGATCAATCCGGATGGAACGATCAATTTCACGCCCGATTTTGCATTCTTCGGCGACGAGACGATCACCTACACAATCACAGACGGCAGCGGTGCGACCGCATCCGCAGATATCACCGTGACCGTGCTGGACAACCTGCCACCGTTCATTCCCGAGCCGGTCGTCTTCTTCACGCCAGAGGAGCAGACGCTGGCCGCAGATCTGCAGGCGATCGACCCCGAGAACAACGCGATCACGTTTTCTATCGGTGGTGGTCCGGACGGAGATCTGTTCGATATTGATCTGGATACAGGTGAGGTCTTCTTCCTGACCGCGCCGGATTTCGAAGCGCCTGGCGATGTCAACGGCGACAATGCCTACGACGTGGATATCACGGTCTCGGACATCTTCGGAAGCGCCACGCAGAGCATCGAGATCATCGTGACCAATCTGATCTTCGATGATCCGACCAATCCGCCGGTGATAACCTCCCCGACTCCGGTTTTCCTCGGCGAGCCTGTGCGCGAGTTCCTGTCATCCGTGTCCGTGGGACCGATTACGGATGTCGAAGCGACTGACCCGGACCTGGCGACCGGAGACTCCCTGCAATTCAGCCTGTTCGGAGAGGATGCGAGTGCGTTCTCCATTGATGCCGCGACGGGCGTGATCTCGCTCGATGCGCCTCTGACAGATCCGTCCGGCAGCTTCGATGGGGACGCGATCTTCGAGGTTGTGGTGCTGGTAGAGGATCAGAACGGTTTCACGGATACGCAAGAGATCGAATATCTATTGTTCTTGGGCGGATAGACCGCTTGGATGATTCGCTTTTTCTGAATGGCGCCCTGACCCGTTGGATGGTTTGGGCGCTTTTCGTTTGGGATTTTCCGCATCCCGGATTCGCAAATTGCGTCCCGATCAGGGAATTCTATGGTTAAAGACGCGCGGTCTTAGCCTCATTCGGAACAGTGTGTGCCAACCTAAGCACATGGAAATGCGCGCATATTGCACTTTACTCCAGCCTATAAAATGCTTCTAAAGTTTGCTACGTTTTCGCCTAAATTGGTCTCTAGCACATCCAGAAGTTGCGGTAATCGATCCTGAAAGATGGTTTTGACCGTCTGCCGCGTTCGGAGAGGCTAGCTCGGCCAGTCCGAGGGAACACATTACAAGGTTTTCCGCGTGCAACGCGCGGGCCCGGCCGACCACGTCTTGCCGGGACATAGGGGAGAAGCAGGATGGCCACATTCAACGGTGACGGTGGGAACAATACTCTGACGGGTCTCGCTGAGGATGACACCATCAATGGCTTCGGCGGTGCAGATGTTTTGCGCGGGCTTGCGGGCAACGACTTGATCGACGGCGGTGGCAACGGCGACAGCATCGACGCGGGTGCCGGCAACGATTCTGTTGAAGCAGGTGGCGGTGCGGATGTCGTTACCCATGTTCTGGCCGAGAACCTTGGCGCGGTAGACAACTACGATGGCGAGGGCGGTACGGACACCCTGCGCATCGAGGTGACCGCTGACGAACTGGACTCGGTGATCTCGGACTTGCGCGATCTGGATGCCCAGTTGACGTTGCTTCCCGGCTCTTCGTTCGAATTCTCCGCGATCGATCTGACGGTCGAGAATTTCGAAGCCTTGGACGTGATCGTGGATGGAACGCTTGTCGATCTGTCGGCCTTTCCGTCGATCATAAACGATACAATCACGGTGTTTGAATCCGAGTCCAGCGGCGACGTGGACATCAATGTCTCGGACAATGATGAAGCCGTACCCGTCACTCAGGTCGCTGGGTCGACCGGAAACGTCGGGGTCGCCATCGCAGGCTCGGGCGGCGGCATCTTCACCATCAACGCCGATGGAACGGCCGACTTCGATGCCAATGGCGAGTTCGAAAGTCTGGCCGTGGGAGAGACTGCCGTCACCGAAGTCACGTACGGCGTCGAGGTGAGCGGTGTTACGGGCAAGTACGACATCATCCTGACGCAGGATCTGTCCGGGTCCTTCGCGGATGACCTTCCGAATGTCCGGGCCTCATTTGGTGGCCTCTTCGACGATCTGACAGCGAATGGCGACGATGTCGGGTTCGGTGTGGCGAGCTTCATCGATAAGCCGATCACCCCGTTTGGATCGACTTTCTTCGGCGATTTCCCGTACAACACGGACCAGGCGGTTTCGACCGATAAGGCAACGATCCAGGCGACCCTTGATGGCCTGGAGACCGGGTCCGGCGTCGACTCGGACGAGTCTCAGTTGATCGCTCTTCAACAAATTGCATTGCGTGCGGATTCCGAGATTGGCTTCCGGTCCGATGCGCATAGGTTCGTCGTGCTTCAGACGGATGCCGACCCTCACGTCGCCGGTGACTTTGGTGCTGCGCCCGCCGATGATGGCGATACTGACGTCGACGAGCTTGAGGATTACCCAACCGTCGCGTCGGTTGGCGCCCTGCTGAACGATGCCAACATTTCAGTCATCTTCGCGGTTTCACCGCAGCAGACCTCGATTGCCGCGTACCAGAAACTGCTCTCGGATCTTGGTGTCAGCGGAACGGTGGTGACCCTTTCCTCGGATTCATCGAATTTGTCCGCGGCGATCCAGGGCGCGCTGGATACGTTCACGACAATCGAAACGGCAACTCTGACGGCGACAATTACTGGAGAAAACGATCTTCCGGTTGCGGTTGCGGACGCGGCGAGCTCGGGCGATGCGGGCGTGACGGTGATCGACCTGACGGGGAACGACAGCGACCCGGACGGCTCGGACGATCTTGAGATCGCTGCGATCGACGACACCGGCACGCGGGGCACGGTGGTGGTCAACGCCGACAACGACACGGTGAGCTACGACCCGAACGGGGCGTTCGTGGGCCTGGCCGCGGGCGAGACGGCGATTGATACGTTCACGTATACGGTGACGGACGGCAATGGCGGGACCGACACCGA
>JBHJIZ010000012.1:0-41060 GCA_050043005.1 Paracoccaceae bacterium | reverse complement strand
CGCGCCGCATCGCCGTCGCGGGTGAAGATCGCGGTGCCGTTGCCATATTCATGGTCCATCGCAAGGCCAATGGCCTCTTCGTAGGAGCCCGCGCGCACCGTGCTGAGAACCGGGCCGAAGATTTCCTTGCGGTAGATGTCCATATCGGGCGTCACGTGATCAAACAGATGCGGTCCGACGAAAAAGCCGTCCTCATAGCCTTGCAGGCTGAAATCGCGCCCAGCGACGACCAGTTTCGCGCCCTGATCCACGCCGCTTTGCACAAGCCCAAGGATATTTTGCTTGGCCGCAGCGGTCACCACCGGCCCGTAGTCTACGTCAGTGCCAGACGTATAGGGCCCGACCTTGAGCGCCTCGATCCGCGGGACGAGCTTCTCGCTCAGCCGGTCCGCAGTCTCATCGCCCGCAGGCACAGCGACGGAGCTGGCCATGCACCGCTCGCCCGCCGCACCATATCCTGCACCGATCAGCGCATCCGCCGCCTGATCCATGTCGGCGTCAGGCATGACAATCATATGGTTCTTTGCGCCGCCAAAGCACTGCACGCGTTTGCCGTTTTCACAGCCCTTGGCATAGATATACGCCGCGATCGGGGTTGCGCCGACGAAGCCCACCGCCTGGACCGTCTCGTTTTCGAGAATGGCGTCGACGGCCTCCTTGTCGCCGTTCACAACCTTCAGAATTCCGGGAGGCGCACCTGCCTCCAGCATCAGTTCGGCCAGCATCAGCGGCACAGACGGATCGCGCTCGGACGGTTTCAGAATGAATGCGTTGCCGCAGACCAGGGCCGGGCAGAACTTCCACATCGGGATCATGGCCGGGAAGTTGAACGGCGTGATCCCCGCGGCGATGCCCACGGGCTGGCGCAGAGAAAACATGTCGATGCCCGGGCCGGCGCCATCGGTATACTCGCCTTTCAACAGGTGCGGCGCGCCGATGCAGAACTCGGCCACTTCCAGGCCGCGCTGTACGTCACCCTTGGCGTCGGGGATCGTCTTGCCATGCTCGCGGCTCAGAGCCTCGGCCAGCTTGTCCATGTCCCGGTGCAACAGCGAGACGAACTTCATCATCGCACGGGCGCGCCGCTGCGGGTTCTGTGCGGCCCAGGCCGGTTGCGCCGCCTTGGCATTCTCGACCGCTGCACGCATCTCGGCCGCCGACGCGAGCGGGCACTTCGCCTGAACCTCGCCCGTCGCAGGATTGAAGACGTCGGAGAAGCGCCCGGACGTCCCCTTCACATGTTCGCCGCCGATAAAGTGCGTCAGTTCCTGTGTCATGGTCTCCGTCCCTTTTTCCGTCCCGGTTTGAGCGCTTGGTTCACCACTTTCGCGGGCGGGTCAAGGGGCGCGGGACCCAGATCAGGCGACGGCGGTTGTCGCGTAGTCGGCGACTGTCAGGCCAAGACCGTGGCATTCGTTGTAGACCGTATCCTGCGCCTTGCGGAATGCCTCGGTCACATCGGCCGAATTGTCATAGAAGGCGATATAGCGCTCGCGCACCGCGACAACGCCGTTGAACCCCTTGGCCTTCTTGGCCGAGAGCGATCGTGTCAGCGATGACTTCGCATCTTCGACATATGTGTCGACGTTCGCCTTCGTGACCGGGGCGCTGTCGTTCAAGATCTTCTGGATCGTCCGCTTGTGCACATTGTCGACGATCTTGTCGGCGCCCGTATTGACCGAGGCGGGCAGGGGCCGCGTGCCCCGGCAAGACGCCTTGAGTTGCTCATAAAGCGAGAATGCCACCGGGTCCGTCGCCTCGGTCGCAAGTTCGGCAAAGGTTTCGCGGTTCTTCGGACTAATCCCGAGATTGTTGAAATGCGCCGCATCGATCCGCGCGAAGTCCGTCGCATAACAGTCCAGAATGTCGACGTCCTTCTTCTTCAGCTTGAAGTGATTGTAGACGTCATCCTTGTCGGACCGGTCGCCATCGCCGTACTGGTCGGTCGCGTTCAGATCGACACCGTCGAAATACGTAAAGCTCTGGCCGTGTTCGGCGTTCAAGCGGTCGATAAGCGCCTTCATAGCGAATGCGTACCAGAAGAAGAAGTGCAGCCGCTCGGTTGCATGGGTGTAGAGCACATCGCGAAGCTGGCCCGAGCGGACCCCTTCTGTTGCGCCATAGGATGTCTTGAAGCGTTGGTTCGCCATACCTGTCTCCGAAAATCTCTGGGAAATATGGGCTCAGTTTAATCCATCAGGCGTGATTCCCGGAAAGGATTATCCATCAGTCCCGGCAGGTTCAGTCTGACGCGCCCAACCGGCTAGCGATCAACGGAACAGACCCTTCAACAGCGATCTGACAACGGTCCGGCCAAGCTGCGACCCGGCCGAACGCATGGCAGACTTCGCCGCTGCCTCGAAGATGCCCTGCCGTCCCGACGACTTCCGCACCCGCTTTGACGGCTTTGCCAGATTGTAGCGCTTGCCGCGGCTGTATTTGCCGCCGAACGAGCGTGCACTGCCCAGCTCTTCGGCGTCGACTTCTTCGTCCTGCTCGACCTTGCGCGCTGCGCGCGCCGCCAGGATCTCGTAGGCACTCTTGCGATCGGCCTCGGTATCATAGAGCCCGGCCACCGGAGACTGCGCGATCGCCTGGGCGCGGGCCATGGCATCGCATGGCCCCAACCGCGACGAAGGCGGCCGGACCAACGTGCGCTGAACGATTGAAGGCACGCCTTTCTTCTCGAGCGTCGAGACCAGCGCTTCGCCGACGCCGACCTCCAGGATCGCCTTGGCGGTATCGAAGTCCGGGTTCTCGCGGAACGTCTCGGCCGCCGCTTTTAATGCCTTGCGGTCCTTTGGCGTGAAGGCCCGCAACGCATGCTGCACCCGGTTGCCCAACTGGCCCAGGATATCCTCGGGAATGTCCGCCGGGTTCTGGCTGATGAAATAGACGCCGACGCCCTTGGAGCGGATCAGCCGGGCGACCTGCTCGACCTTGTCGACCAGCGCTTTCGGCGCGTCATCGAACAGCAGGTGCGCCTCGTCAAAGAAGAAGACGAACTTCGGCTTGTCCGGATCGCCAACCTCGGGCAACTGCTCGAATAGCTCCGACAAAAGCCACAGCAGGAACGTCGCGTAAAGCCGTGGGGACTGCATCAGTCTGTCGGCGGCAAGGATATTGATTCGCCCCTGACCGCCCTGAGTCGTGGCAATCATGTCGGACAATTCCAGCGCAGGTTCGCCAAAAAACTGATCCGCGCCCTGATTCTCGAGCTCCAGAAGACGGCGTTGAATCGCGCCGACCGAGGCCGTCGAGATGTTGCCATAAGCCAGCGACAGTTCTTTCGATCGCTCGCCAATATTGATCAGCATTGCGCGCAGATCCTTCAGGTCGAGCAGTGCCAAACCTTCTTCTGCAGCGACACGGAACACGATGTTCAGAACACCTTCCTGCGTGTCGTTCAATTGCAGCAGACGCGACAGCAGCAGGGGGCCCATTTCGATCACTGTGGTTCGCACAGGATGTCCTTGCTGGCCGAACATATCCCAGAACACGACCGGAAAATCTTCGTAATCATAATCACTTAGGCCAATTGTTTCGGCGCGGCCGATCAGCTTGTCGTGCAGTTTGTGCTGTGGAGAGCCCGCCTGCGCCAAGCCCGAGAGATCGCCTTTGACATCGGACAGAAACACCGGGACGCCGGCCTTGGAATATCCCTCGGCCAGGATCTGCAACGTCACGGTTTTGCCGGTTCCCGTCGCACCCGCGATCAATCCATGTCGGTTTCCGTACTTCAATCGTAGTGTCTGTGGACTCGTATAATCGTCGCCGCCACCTCCGATAAAAATCGACTTTGAACCGCTCATTGAATTGCCCTCGTTTTTGCCGGATTGCCCCGGATTAATCATTGGATACTTATTGTTAACCATTGGATGCGATCTTGGAAATGCGAAGGGAGACCTTCGCACTCCTCCCTGTCGAACTGGCCGCGTCTCGGACGCGGCCTTTTTTTTCGTTCACGGATGACCGACTCCGGGAAATTTTCCGTTGACGCGACGAACGCGACGGGTAGTCTGCCCAAATGAATTGGTCATCCAGTTCGACAGGGACAATCAAGAAGCAAAGCTTCACGCGGGGGTGCTTAACGGCGCCCCTGCTTCGTTTTGGGCAGCCCGTACGATGCGCCCGCGAGTTGACTTGATTTTGATGGGAGCAGTTGGCATCACCGGGCGCAACGATGGTACTCTCTTGATACCGTTCCCAGATACAGGACCGCTCTCGTGATCGCATCTCTCCGACGCTCTGTCGCGCTCGCTTTCTTCGCCGCTACGCTGGCCCCGTTGGCCGCGTTCGCCCAGCAGCAACCCAAGGAAGTCAAACAAGCGACCCACGGTGATTGGGAAATCATCTGCGTCGAGGGCACTGATATCTGCCGGATGGAGCAATACGGCAAGGCAAACGACGCGCAACGCGCACTTCTCGTGCGGCTCCAGCGCGTCTCCGGCGTCGCAACCAATGAAGGCGGACAGGTGCCAGCGCTGATCTCGATGTTGTCGCCGCTCGGCGTTTTGCTGCCCTACAGTCTGCGCGTGCAGATCGACAGCGGTGCGCAGAAACGTCTGCCGTTCGAACGCTGCCTGCCGCAGGGTTGCCTTGCCGCTGGTCCGATGACCGATGAGACGGTGGGCGAGCTCAAGCGCGGCAACAACATGTCGGTCGAGTTCGTGTTCGAGCGTAAGGAAACAGCACAAGTCTCACTGCGCGGCTTCACCAAGGCTTACAACTCGCTGAAGCCGATCCCGGCGAAGCAATCCCGCTAAGAAGGGGTTGCGATCCCGCGTCAGGCGCCGTCCCAGCGGCGCATCGCCAGCACGGCATTCAAACCGCCAAAAGCGAACGAATTCGAGAGTGCAGCGCGCGTGTCCGCCTCGCGGGCTGTGTTCGGGACAACATCAAGCCTGATGTCGGGGTCGTCTTCTTCGTGATTGACCGTCGGCGGAACGATGCCCTCGCGCAGCGCCATCACCGTTGCGACGGCTTCCAACGCGCCGGCAGCACCAATTGCATGACCGTGCATGGACTTGGTTGACGAGACCAGGATGTTCTCGGCGTGGCCGCCCAGAACCTCGTGGATCACTGCGGCCTCGACCCGATCATTCATGGCGGTCGCTGTGCCGTGCGCATTGATGTAGCCGATCTCGTCCGGGTTCATCGCGCCATCGTTCAGCGCACCGCGCACTGCCCGAGCGGCTCCAGCCTGCGAAGGTTGGACGATATCGCCCGCATCCGCCGTCATTCCGAAACCTGCGATCTCCGCCAGAATATCGGCGCCGCGCGCCTTCGCGTGCTCCAGGTCTTCCAGAATGAGCACGGCAGACCCCTCACCCAGCACCATTCCGTTGCGGGTCTTCGAGAACGGGCGACATGCCTCCTTCGACATCACCCGAAGACCTTCCCAGGCCTTTATCCCGCCAAAACACAGGATCGCCTCGGCACCGCCCGTGACGGCGGCATCCACCGCTCCGGATCGCACCAGATGGAACGCCTGGCCAATCGCATGATTGCCCGACGAGCAGGCGGTCGAGACGACATACGCCGGGCCCATCAAGCCATGCTTCATCGAAATCTGGCTGACCGGCGCGTTGTTCATCAGGCGCGGCACGATGAACGGATGCACCCGGTTCTTCATCTCGTGATAGACGATGTAGTAGTTCTGATCCTGCGTTGTCAGTCCGCCCATGGCCGAGCCGAGGATTGTCGCCACGCGCGGCGCCGTCGCCTCATCGACCTCCAGTCCGGATTGATCAAAGGCCTCGGCAGCGGCGACCAGGGCCATCTGGCTGACCCGGTCGAGAAGCGCCATCTGTGAGCGGTCGAAGTGATCCTCACCTTCGAACTGAGCGGCCTCGCCGGCGATCTTCACCATCAGACGCTCAGGGTCGAAGCGCGTGATCGGTTTTATCCCGCATCGCCCCTCGCGCAGACCTTCGCTGTGTGCGGCATACCCCGTGCCCAGCGCCGAGACGACGCCCATGCCGGTGACAACGACACGGCGTGCAGCCGTCACGCCGGATCCTTCTCTTCGATCAGCTTCGCCACGGCATCCGTCACGGCCTTCACCGTGGTCAGTTCGAAATCGGATTCCGACGGGTCGTTCGCATTGTAGGGGATCGAGATGTCGAAGCTCTCCTCGATCCCGAACACAACCTCAACCTGAGCCAGCGAGTCCAGGCCAAGATCCTCCAGCGACGTGTCGGGCTTGATCTCTCCCTCATCGACCATTGCCTGTTCGGCGATGATGCGGATGATCTCGTCTCCGACACTTTTTGTCATTGTGATCCCCCGATCGGTCCTGCCCGGCGCTTCCTACCATAAGATCGCATCGCGAACAGTCCCACTTACAGGCCGAGTTTCTTGCGAATCTGGGACAGTTGTTCGAGCGCGTTTGGCAGTCGTTTCAGCGCCACGATCTGTTTCGCAGCCTGATTTCGCGGCTGCGCGGGGATGCCAAGGTAGACCTGGTTGGGCGGCAGGTTGCCCGCGACCATGGTGCCGGCGGCGCAAACGACGTCCGACCCGACGGTGACGTGGGCGGCGACGCCCGCCTTGCCACCCATGACCACACGGTCGCCAATCGTCGTTGACCCCGCGATGCCGGTCTGCGCGCACAGAAGACAGGTCTGGCCGACCGTCACGTTGTGGCCAATCTGGACCTGGTTATCGATTTTCGTTCCGGAGCCGATCCGTGTCGGCGTGATTGTGCCGCGATCGATCGTCGTTGCCGCGCCAATCTCGACATCATCGCCAATCTCGACGGCGGCGAGCGAGTGAATGCGCAGGAAGCCCGAGGCGCGTGCGCCGTCGATCCGGCCCGTCTCTTTTGCTGCTTCGACCGAGCCGCGTTCTGGCGGTTCGAACGAGAACCCGTCCGCACCGATCACGGCGTTGGGCTGGGCAATAAAGTCCGTGCCGATGACGCAGCGCGCACCGATCCGCACACCCGGGTGGAGCAAGGCACGGTCCCCGATGACGGCATCACGTCCGATCGTGCAGTTCGAAGCGATCCTGGATCCGGCGCCGATCTGGGCACCGTCGGCTATCACCGTGAATGGACCGATCCAGACATCTGGGCCAAGCTCGGCCGAAGGCGCCACGCAAGCCGTCGGGTGCACGCCTTCTTGCATGTCCACTGGCGCTTGAAAGTGTGCGGTCACCCCGGCAAGAGCCACGCGCGGCCGGGGCGCGAGCAGTGCAGCCTGAAGTCCCAACGCCGACCAGTCCGCGTCCTGCCAAACCACAGCAGCGCGGGCCTTTGATGTCGAGAGGGCGTCTGCCATGCGGTCGTCCATGGCCAGCGCAAGGCTGTCGGGACCGGCCAGAGCGGGCTCCGACGGCGCGCTCACGGTGATCGATCCATCGCCCACCAGCGACAGTCCGGTGGCCTCGGCAATCTCCGCAAGGGTGTAGGTCATGTTGTCTGTCAGCCCGATAGGGAAAAGCCGCGCCCTTCTAACGACGGCGCGGCTTCAAAGGCAAGCGCCGATCACGGCGCCTCAGACTGGCAGCGTTTCAGCGGAAGATCGTGACCCCGGACCGCGTAAGCGCATCGGCGATCTTACGGTCGCGGCCGTAGATGTCGCCCCGGAACTGCTCGACACCGTTCTCGTCGATCCAGGCCGAGCGGTAGGTGATGTGCACCGGCAGCGGATCGTCCAGGTTTACCCGGCGTTCGCGTCCGCGCTGCAAGAGCGATTGGAAATACCCAGCGGGATCTTCCTGCTGCGCGGCCAGCAGATACGCCGCGAATTCATGCGGTCTCTCGACCCGGACACAGCCGTGGCTATAGGCTCGCACATCACGCCGGAACAAGCGCTTGGACGGCGTGTCGTGCAGATAGATCGCGAACCGGTTCGGGAACATGAACTTGACCGTCCCCAGCGCGTTGCCCCGTCCCGGTCTCTGGATGATTCTCCCGTTGACCATGCGCATACCGCGCTTCGCGAGATAGTCGGGGTCATGCTCCAGCTTGGGCAGGATCTCTTCCCGCGCAATCGACGTTGGGACGTACCAGCTTGGGTTCACCACCATGTGGTCCATTTCGTCGCTGAATTCCGGCGTGCGGTGCTTCTTCGCCTTGCCGATCACAACGCGCTGCGAAAACTCCGAGCGTCCCTTGTTCATGACATCCATCGTGAAGCCCGCCAGGTTCACCAGGATATGCTTCGAGCCGAGATCACGGTTCATCCACCGCATCCGCTCCAGGTTCACAGCGATCTGTTCGGCCCGCGTGCCGGGAGAGACGTTGATCTGGCGCAGCGTGGCCGGACCGATGACACCGTCCAGGTTGAGGCCGTGCCGAGACTGAAAGCTCTGCAGCGCCTCGACCATCCGATCGTCGAACAGCGTCGGGTCATACGCAAGAACAGGCGCGTCTGTCTGGATGTCCGCCGTTGCCACCTGCGTGCCGTCAGCGGCTTTTGCGGCAGCCGTAGGGGTGTCGTAGACATTCGGATCCAGGTCGCCCATGGCGGTCAGACGGGCACGCACTTGCGCGACCCGCTGGCTGCGCTCGCCCGGACGCATCGTGCGTCCCTTGCCAACCGTCTCGCCCCACATGTTGCTGGCCGAAGATGACCGGAATGCCGCAAAACGCTCAACCAGTCTGCGATACACCGGATCCTGCGGCTCCAGGCTGATCAGGTATGCCGCCATATCAGTTGCGCTGCGTGCACGCCCGATCAGGTCGCCTTCGTCGGCGGGCTCGGGATAGATGTGCAACTCGCGGTCGACGGAGCGCGGCTCCAGGATGCCGGCGCCAATGTCTCGTGCATACGTCAGAAAGGCATGGGTGAGGTCGGCTTCAAGTGCGGCTCCACCGGCTGTATCCAACCGCGCCGCCAGACCGGCTCCGCCATATTTCTGTTCCGGGAGACCGTGATCGCCCGCGCGCTGCAAGGTCTCGACCAGGGCCGCAGCGGCCTCGTTCGCTTTGCCGTCCGCGTCGAGCCAAAGCGAATCGAAACCCTTGGCCGCATAGGCGCCGAGCGCGGTCGAGTTGCCGCCCAGCTTGCGCTCCAACGCCGATTTCATCGCCTGCGCTTCTGCCGAAAGCGGTGTGACTACCAAAGCAGTGCCAGATGGCGCCTGACTGGTCTGCGGCGCCTGGGTCGGTACGGTTTCCTCTTCTGCGTAAGCGGTCGAACCACCCGCCAATGCAAGCGCGACTCCCATTGCGACCGCCCGCCGCATGCAAAAAACCTGCGTGATCATCCTGTCACCAACTGTTGCCTAATTGTACCAAGTCCCACCGAGTACTGTGAATACTCTATCACAATCATTGGCGCGTCGATCAAAATCGCGCGGGTCTCACCAAAATTTCATGAGGTGATAACGCCAACGCGGCGGTTACGAAGTGGTAACCATGATGGGGTGATAAGAAGCGACTCGCGTTGCCGATCTCTCTGTTGTCTTTCTGCAACTTGGCAGAAAAAACGGAATATGAGAGAAGGTTAACCAGAATGGGACGTGGGCAAGTGGCAAAAGCCACACACTGAACGAGGCAAGTTCGTGAGCAGAAACGAATCAACCACGCAGTTGGTGAGCCGTCGGCTATTTATGGTCGGCACTGGCGCCGCTGCAGCGCAAGTGGCACTGGCAGCGCCAGCACTTGCGAAAGGATCGGGCCAATACCGATCAATCTCGCTGATTAACAACCGCACCGCTGAGAAGCTATCGACGGTCTACTGGGTCGAAGGCCAGTACATCCCGGAAGCGCTCGAGGCGGTCAATTACATCATGCGGGATTGGCGTCAGGGCTTGGTCATGCAGATCGACGCGAAGACCGTCGACATCATGGCGGCAACGCACAATCTTCTCGAGTGCAGCGAACCGTTCGAAATCATCTCGGGGTACCGCAGCCCGCAGACGAACGCGATGTTGCGCAACCGCAGCCGCGGTGTCGCGCGCAAGTCCTACCACATGAAGGGTATGGCCTGCGATCTGACACTCCAGACACGGTCGGTCTGGCAGGTGTCTTCTGCTGCCAAGTCCTTGGGTGCAGGCGGCGTCGGGCGTTATCGCCGGTCGAACTTCACGCACATCGACAGTGGACCGGCCCGCGACTGGGGCCGCTGATCCTTCGTGACGGGCGTGGCACAGCGCGCCAAGCGTTCAACACTCGATCAGATCCAACTGGTGACGTGAAAGCCGCTCGGCTCCGGTTTCCGTGACAAGAACCGAGTGGCCCCAGCACATGGCCAGCCCTGCATCCGAGTCCATCAGGATCATGTGCAGAAAAAACACCTGGCCCTGCTCCATCACCAGCGGATTGCCTTCGTAGAACATCGGGAACTCGACCCAGATCGGGTTGTAGGCAATCCCCATGCCGTATCCGCAGGCTTGTAGCCTTGCGTGGTGCAGCCCACGCCGGTCGAAAACCCGCGCGTGGGCGTCGAACACTTTTCCCATGGTGTCGCCGGGACGGATCGCGGCCTCGCAGGCCTCGAGTGCCTCGACCGCCGCCGTGTGCATCCGGCGTTGCGTCGCGTCCGCCTTGCCGATCACCAGAGTGCGCATCATCGCGGCGTGATAGCGGGCATAGGCCCCAGACCACTCAAGCGTGAGCTGGTCCTCGTCGTCCAGATGGCGGCGTCCCGAGTAGTACCGGCAGAGCAGGGCGCCCGGACCGGAGCCGAGGATGAATTCGTTTCCCGCATAGTCTCCACCGCCACGGAACACCGCACCCTGCATGGCCGCCAAGACATCGCCTTCGAAAGCGCCAGCTTGGGTTTCGGTCAGTGCCGCATCCAAAGCGTCATCGGACAGCGCAGCGGCGCGGCGGATCATGGCAATCTCTGCGTCTGACTTGACCCGCCGCAGGCCGCGCATCAACGCGTCGCACGGCGTCACATCGCGGCCGATCGCTACCCTCAGCGCTTCCCAGTTATGCGCCGTCAACCCGACCGTGTCGGTCTCGATTCCAAGCCGCGCCCCGCCCAGGCCACGCTGGATCAACAGGTCCTGCAATTCGGCCGCCGGTTGCGCCCCTTCGTATTCAGGCCAGATGTGGATCTGATCGTCGTCCAGCGTCGAGGTCAGGCGCGCCTGGCGCAGATCGGGTGCGCGCGTCAGCAGATCGATCCTGCCATCGGCGTCGAGCACCATGCACTGGAACATCGCGAAACCGAACGTGTCGTAACCCGTCAGCCAGAAATGCGTCTCCGGAGCGAACAGCAGCACCGCATCCAGCCCGGCGCCGCGCAGGGCCAGGATAGCCCGGTGGACCCGTCCCGCGTACTCGGCATCGTCAAAATGCAGCGGCATCAGGCAGGTTGTGCCGCACTCGAGGATCGGAAGGGCAACCTGAAGAACACCGCGTAGAGGCACGGACAGACGACCAGCGTCAGGACCGTGCCGACCAGCAGGCCGCCTGCGATCACCACCGCGAGGTCATAGAACAGGACATCGCGTGACAGGATGATCGGGGCCAGCCCCAACGCTGTCGTGCAGGTCGTCATGATGATCGGGCGCAATCTGCGCACACCGGCCTCGACCACGGCGTCGAGGGCCTCGCGCCCGGCCGCCAGCTCGATCTCGATCCGGTCCAGCAGAACGATGGCGTTGTTGATCACGATCCCGGCCAAGGCGAGCAGCCCGAGGATCCCCATGAAGCTGAAGTTCGCACCGGGGAAGATCAGCAATCCGGCAGAGACCCCGGTGATGACCAACGGAATGGTCAGCAGGATGATGATCGGCTTCTTGAAACTATCGAACTGCCAGATCAGCACCAGGACCATCAATGCAAAGGCGAGCGGCAGGTTCGCGAATAGGTTGCCCTGCGCGTCGGCAGACCCCTCGATCTCGCCGCCCTTTTCGATGCTGTATCCCGCAGGCAGGCGGTCCTCGAGCTCGGCCAGGGTATCTGCGACCTCCGCATCCAGCGCCGCCGCGGTCAGAGTCGTCGACTTGCCAGAGACCGTCATAACACGCTGAAGATCGCGCCGCTGCACGCGGGAATACGAGATCTTGCCATCGAACTGAGCGACCTGCAGCAACGGCACCGGGGCGCCGTCCACAACGCCGATGTTCAGTGTCCGGACCCGGTCGACATTGGTCCGCTGGTCACCTTGCGCGCGCAGCACGACCGGAATGCTGACATCCTCGACCCGGAAATCCGTTACCTCGCTGCCCGCCAGTTGGGTGTTCAGCGCGTTCGCGATGTCCTCGGACGTCACGTTGGCGCGGCGCGCAGCATTTTGATCGACCAGCACCTGCAACGAAACCGTCGGGTTCTCCCAATCGTTCTTGATGGCGAACGTGTCGGGCGCGCTGCGCAGAGCTGCCATCAGGTCATCCGCTGCACCCGCCAGCACCGTGTCGTCCGTGCCGATGATCCGGTACTCGACCAGCCCGGCCTCGGACGGCCCCATCGACATTTCCTTTGGTGACACACGCGCTTCCGGAACCGCCACGAGCGCCCAGTCCCGCAATCTGTCGCGCAAGGCGATCACGTCGGGCGATTGGGCAACGTTGACGATCATGTAGGCGACATTCGGGTATCCGTCCGGCGGATCGAGCGCCAGGTAGAACCTCGGCCCACCCGACGCGATGTAGGACACCATGTTCACAACTTCGGGGTTGGTCTGATCGTCATCCAGAAAGCGCGTGATCCGCTGCACGACATCCAGCGTCGCCTCGGTGTTGCTGCCGACCGGCAACTCGACGATCACCTGCAACTGCGTGCGTTCCGAGGCCGGAAAGAATGTCTTGTCGGTGAACTGGAACAGCCACCCGCCGAAAAACAGCGACGAGGCGGCGACCGGCAACACCAACCATCGGAACCGGATCGCCCAGCGCATGAAGCCACGGTACGCGTGGTAGTAGCCACGGTCATATTCCGCGTCTTCGTCCTTTGCCTCGCCGCCCTTCATGAACCAGACGCAGATCATCAGTAGGACCGTCAGCGCGACCACCCACGAGATCGCCAGCGCGATACCGATCACCAACGAGATCGACCGTGTGTATTCTCCGGACGCGCCCGGTGCGAGCATCAGGGGCATGAACGCGAAGATCGTCGTCAGCGATGCGGCCAGCAGCGGCATCATCAGGGTTCGCCCCGACTCCAACGCCGCGGCAACCCGCTCCTGACCACGTTGAATCCGGCCCTGGATGTCTTCTGCGACCACGATCCCGTTGTCGACGAGCAGACCGAGCGAGATGATCAGCGATGCCAGCGACATGCGTTCCAGCTCGATCTCCATGTAGCGCATCACGAGCGTCGAGATCAGCATCACCATCGGCACCATAGCACCGACAATCAGACCGGTCCTGAAGCCCAGGAACGCGACGACCACGGCGAGCACGACCAGACAGGTCTGCCAGAGATTGTTCATCACGCTGAACACGGCGTTGTTGATCTCGTTCTGCTGGAACGTGATGAAATCCAGTTCGAACCCCCAGGGAAGTGACTGTTCGAACTGCCGGACGACCTCCTGCAAGGTCTGGCTGAAGACGTTCGAGTCGACCTGATCGATCATCGAGACCCCGACAACGACGGTCTGCTTGCCGTTGAAATAGGCGGGGCTCTCCGCGGGTTCTGAATACCCCAGACGGACATCTGCGATGTCGCGGACGTAAAGGCTGGTCGGCGGGTCGCCAGGGATCTGAACCTGCAGGCCCGACAGATCGTCCAGCGAAACGAAATCCCCCGAAGGCTCGATCGTCATCGTCAACCCGTCCGCCTCGACCCGTCCACCGGGCAGGATCACATTCTGCTGCGTGATGGCGTTGACGATGGCGTTTGGATCGATGCCGAGCTGACTGATCCGGATATTGTCGAATTCGACAAAGACCTTCTGTTCTTCGACGCCGTAGAATTCTACCTTCCGCACCCCCGGCACCGTCGCATAGACGATCCGGCGAAGCTCCTTTGCGGCCTCGCGGATCTCCCAGTTCTCGAAGCCCTCAGCCGTGATCGCGATCGTCGCCATCGCGACATTGCCCTGATCGTCGAAAACGGCAGGGCCGATCGTGCCGTCGGGAAGATCGGACCGCACATCGTCCATCTTGTTGCGCAGATCCGACCAGATCGGATCCATGTCGACATACTGGTCCTGGACCTCGACCTTGACGAGCGCGCTTCCCGTGCTGGAGGTCGAGGTGATGTGCTTGACCTCGGGGATCTCGCGCAGTTTTTCCTCCAGCTTGCGCGTGATCAGGTCTTCGATCCGCGAGGCCGACATGCCGGGATACTGCGCGACGACCTGCGCATTGCGAATGGTGATCGACGGATCCTCGCGCGATGGGTGTGTCAGAAAGCTCAGCGGCCCTGCGACCGCACACAGAAACAGGATCGCCAACACGACCGTGCGGTTCTCCAGCGCGAAACGCGTCAGCATGGTGAAGGCCTCACTGCAGCAGTTGCGGGTCGAACAGCGTCACCTTCATCCCGTCGTGGAGAAAGCTGACGCCGGCAATGGCGATGATCTCGCCCTCCGACAACTCGCCGATGACTTCCAGATTGTTGTTCTCGATATTCGTGACGGCGACCTCGCGTTCCGACAGCGTCTCGGTCTCTTCGTTGTAGACGTAGACGATGCCGTCGCGATCGCCGCCGTTGCGTACCGCAGGCTTCAGGGCAGACATCGGCAACAGAAATGCGTTGCCGGTGGCTTCTGTCTCGAACCTGAAGCGAAGCTCGGCGCTCATGCCCGATCTCAATCCCGGTGGCGCCGTCAGAAGCTTGACCTCGATCGGATAGGCATTGGCATCGCCCGCGAGCGGCGCGATCTCGTCGACAACGCCCCGGACCGCCGCCCCGCCCAGCGGCGGGAAGCTCACCTCAAGCTCGCTGCCCAGCGTCACAGTGTTGATCAGAGTCTCCGGCAGAGAGGCTTCGATCTTGTCTTCGCCCGAGGTTTGCATGGTGTAGATCACCTGGCCGCCGGTCACGTCCTCGAATATCTCGACCTCGCGCCGGGCAATCACGCCGTCGAACGGCGCCCGCAGATCGGTCTTCGCCAGATCGCGCCGCGCAAGATCGAGCTGGCTCTCTGCGACGCCGACCGCTCCTTGAGCGTTCTTGAAGGTCGACTCGGCCGAGTCGAACGCCGTCCGGGTTGCAAAACCCTGGTCCAGAAGCCTGCTCTGCTGTTCGAACTTCTTGCTCGCATCGTCCAGTGTCGCCTGCGCCTGCGCCAGCGTGTTTTCCGACTGACTGACCTGCAACTGATAGGGTTCGGGATCCAGACGCGCGACCAGTTCCCCGGTCTCGACCGTGTCACCGGCCTTGCGCAGCAACTCCAGCACTTGCCCGTTCGTCTCGAACGCCACATTGGACGAAATCGCCGCGATGACGATCCCGGATAATCGCCGCTCCTGAAGCCCGGCCTTCTGATCCAGCTTGACGTACTTGATCGCCCGGACCACGGGCTCGCCCGTTGTCTCTTGTGCTTCTTCCTCGCAAGCCGCGAGCGAGAGCATCAGGATTGCGGCGAGGAGAGCGCGGACCAAGACCATACAGAACCGTCCTTATCGAGCGATGGAGTCTCCCGTCACCCTGCAACACAATTCGCGATTCTGCCTATGGTGAATCGCGGTTCTTTCGATCGCGCCTTCGCGGCTGCCAAAATGGCTTTCACCCAGCAGAAATAAGAACGGCCCGGGGTGAGCCCCGGGCCGCAGTTGTCTTCTCGCGATGCGGGCGTCAGCCCGCGCCGTGACTGATCAGGCGAACCACCAGCGTTCGCAGATCCGGCTGCCGTCCAGCATCCAGAGGTTGCCGATGGTGCCCGAGTTGGCCAGCTTCGACGACGCGGCGTCAACATAGTTGGCGTACATCGGAACAACGACTGCGCCTTCGGTCTGACACAGCATCTGCATCTCGGTGTACATCTCGCGGCGCTTGTTTGTGTCAAGCTCGGCACGCGCTTCGAGTAGCAGCGACTGGAAGCGTGCGTTCTCCCAGAAATTGTCGTTCCACGGCACGCCGGTTTCGTAAGCGGTCGAGAACATCCAGTCCTCGGTCGCACGGCCCGACCAGTAGCACGCGCAGAACGGCTTCTTCTGCCAGACGTTCGACCAGTACCCGTCCTGCGGTTCGCGCACGACATTGACATCGATGCCGACGGCCTTGGCGCTTTGCTGGAACAGCAAGGCGGCGTCGACCGCACCGTTGAAGGCCGCACCCGACGCCGACAGGTCGATCGCCAGCGAGTCGACACCGGCCTGCTTGAGGTGGAACTTAGCCTTGTCAGGATCGTATTCGGTCTGCGGCAGATCCGACGCGAAGTACTGGTTTGCCGGGCCGATCGGGTGGTCGTTGGCGATTGCACCGTGGCCCTGCAGGATCTTGTCGACCAGCTCCTGACGGTTGAACGCGTACTTGATCGCCTTGCGGATGTCCGCACTGTCGAACGGGGCAACGTTGGCATGCATCGGGAAGGTGTAGTGCTGATTGCCCGTCACCTCGACGATGTTGACGTTCGGGTTGCGCGTCAGCATCTGCATGGTCGCGAAGTCGACCTTGTTGATCGCATCGACCTGGTTGGTCGCAATCGCGCTCATGCGGGCATTCGTGTCGGTGATCGCCAATGCCTCGACCGAGTCGAAGAAGCAGGCGTCATCCTTGTAGTGGTTCTCGTACTTCGTTGCCTCCAGGCGCACGCCAGGTTCGAAGCTGTCGACCTTGTAGCCGCCCGTGCCGATGCCCTTGGCAATCGATTCCTCGATCATGCCCGCCGGGTGCATCACGATGTGATAGTCCGACAGCAGGAACGGGAAGTCGGCATTGCCGGCCGCCAGTTCGAACTGAACCTGATGGCTGTCGAGCTTCTTCATCTCGGTGATCGCACCGAAGATCTGCTTTGCCGGAGCCTTCGAGCCTTCCTCGACATGGATCGCAAAGGTCTCGAGAACGTCGTCCGCGCTGAAATCCTTGCCGTTGTGGAAGGTGACACCCTTGCGCAGGTTGAAGGTCCACGTCTTTGCATCGGCGCTGGCCTCCCAGCTTTCGGCAAGCTCGCCCTTCAGCGAGCCATCGGCGGCAACCTCGGTCATGCAGTCGAAGACGCAGCCGTGACCGACATTGATCATGTAGCTGTCCGAATGGGTCCGGCCATCCCAGCTGTCCGAGGTGTTGGCGCCACCCATCCCGAGGCGGAAGTGACCACCCTTCTTCGGGTCGTGATCGTCGGCCAACGCAGCCGACCCGGCAGCCGCATAGGCACCGGCGGCAGCACCCGCCTTCATCATACTGCGTCTGTTCATGTTGAATGACATCGCGTGTTTCCCTGTTTGTTTGTCTTGGTGGTTAGCGGCCCGGGTTGATCCCGGGCTCTGTCAGCTTTCCTGCCAACTCAACGCGGCAGGACGAAGGCCGCTAGGGCCAATCTTATATTCGGCCTGTGGCAGCGTCGCCAATATTGTCGACACCGCGCTGTTCCAGCAGGGTCGTCAGCCAATCCGGATCCATCTCGGGGACCGAGCTCAGCAGCAAGTCAGTGTAGGCATGGTGCGGCGGCCGGAACATTTCGTCCTTGGGTCCACTTTCGACCACCACGCCCTCCTTCATTACGACGACTTCATCCGCGATCGAGCGCACTGTCGCCAAATCGTGCGTGATGAACATATAGGCAAGGCCCAGATCGTCCTGCAACCGTGCCAGCAGTTTCAGGATGCCCTCGGCGACCAGTTGGTCCAGCGCCGACGTCACCTCGTCACAAATGATGAACTCTGGCTCGGCCGCCAGCGCCCGCGCGATCCCTATCCGCTGCTTCTGCCCGCCGGACAGCTCCGAGGGCAGGCGGTTGTAGTACTGCGACGGCTCGAGCTCGATCTCCTCGAGCAGTTCCTCGACCCGGCGGCGCCGGTCAGATCCTTTGAGGCCAAGATAAAACTCGACCGGGCGCCCGATGATCTCGGAAATCTTGGTCTTCGGGTTCAGCGCCGTATCGGCCATCTGGTAGATCATCTGCGCCTGGCGCAATTCGTTCTTCGAACGCTTGCGATAATCAGCCTGCAAGGGCTGGCCGTTCGCCAGGATGCGTCCGCCCTTCGGTGGCAACAGCCCGGTGATACAGCGCGCCGTCGTCGACTTGCCCGAGCCGGACTCGCCCACCACCGCGACGGTGCGCCCCTTGTGAATGTCGAAGCTGACATCGTGCAGCACCGGGATCTTGCCATAAGCGGCGGTCACGTTCTCGCCCCGGATCACCGGCGTCTCGCCCGCAGGTGCCAGCGGTTTTTGCGTCCGCTGGAAGGACCGGACAGCCCAGAGCGACTTGGTATAGTCCTTCTTCGGGTTCGACAGCATGTCGCGCGTGTCGGATTCCTCGACCTCATCGCCCTTCAGCAGCACCTTGATGCGGTCGGCCATCTGCGCCACGACCGCCAGATCGTGCGTTATGTAGATCGCCGCCGTATCGAACTGTTCGACAATGTCCCGGATCGCGGCCAGAACCTCGATTTGCGTGGTCACATCCAGTGCCGTCGTCGGCTCGTCAAAGATGATCAGGTCCGGCTTGCACGACATCGCCATTGCGGTCATCGCGCGTTGAAGCTGCCCACCCGACACCTGGTGCGGATAGCGAAACCCGATCTCGTCCGGGTTCGGCAGTCGCAGGGCGCGGTACAACTCCATGCCGTCCTTCTCGCTCTCGGCCTTGGACATCACGCCGTGCTGGACAGGGGCTTCCGTATGCTGGTCGATCAGCTTGTGCGCCGGGTTGAAGCTCGCCGCCGCCGATTGCGCGACATAGGCGATGCGCTTGCCCAGCAAGCCCCGCTTGGTCGCGGCCCCGGAATTGACCAGATCGATGCCGTCGAATTCGACCGATCCGGCAGAGATCCGGCACCCGTCGCGGCAGAACCCCATCGCGGCCAGACCGATCGTGGTCTTGCCCGCGCCGGACTCGCCGATCAGACCGATGACCTCGCCCTTGTGCAGGTCCAGGTCGACGCCGTGGACGATCTCGTTCCAGGTCTCGTCGGCCCGGCCCTCGATCTTGAGCCCGCGGATCTTGACCAGAAGTTCCTGATTGGTGGCCATGAGCTTACTCCTTCAGACCCGAGGACCGGTGCAGCATCCAGTCGACAACAAAGTTCACCGCGACCGTCAGCAGGGCAATCGCGCCCGCTGCCATCAGCGGCAGTGATGCCTGCAGCAGGTCGAACGTCGCATAGGCGATGAACTGCCCCAAATCGCGCACCATCGATCCCCAATCGGCCAGTTCCGGCTCGATGCCGAGGCCAAGGAATGACAACGACGCGATCAGCAGGAAGACAAAGCAGAACCGCAGTCCGAATTCGGCCAGCAGGGGTGCTGTGGCATTCGGCAGGATCTCGCGGAAGATCAGGTGCCCCAGCCCTTCGCCGCGCAGTTTGGCGGCCTCGATATAGTCCATTACGACGATGTTCAGCCCGACCGCGCGAGCCAGGCGGAAGACACGCGTCGAATCGAGCACCGCGATGATCAGAACCATGAAGATGGTCAGCGAGACACCCAGCTTGTCGGCCCACGCAGACGCAATCGTCATCATCAGGAGCGCGAAGATCAGCTGCGGGATCGACATCATGACATCGACAATCCGGCTGATCAGCTGATCCAGCCAGCCGCCGACGGTCGCCGCCAGAAAGCCCAGCGTCGACCCCAGCAGGAAGGCCAGAACCGTCGTGATGAAGGCGATGCCCACCGTGTTCTGCGCGCCATAGATCAAACGGGTCAGGATATCGCGGCCAATCTGGTCGGTACCGAGCAGGTGCGCGGGATCGCCGCCGATCTCGGGATCGCCGCCCGGCGGCAGGAAGGTCTTGTCGAAGATCTCGTTCTGACCGTAGGGCGCGATCACGTCCGCGAAGATCGCGCAGAAGACATAGAGGATGATCACGAGCACCCCGAACGCCGCCGTCAGCGGCGCTTGCCGCGCGGGCTTCGCGATCACCTCGGGCATTGTTCGCCGCAATATCTCGCGGAAGATCCAGGCGGCAGCGGCGCATCCCGCCATGACGATGGCGATCCACATGAGACCTGTCAGAAATCCTAGCATGATGGCCTCACTTAGGATGGCGCAGACGCGGGTTCGACAGGATCGAAAGCACGTCGGCGGTCAGATTGAGAAGGATGTATGCAGCGGCAAAGATCAGGCAGCACGCTTGTACGATCGGGATGTCCCGCAACCGCACCGAATCGACGAAAAGCTGCCCGACGCCTGGGTAGACGAAGACCACCTCGACCACGACCACGCCGGTGATCAGATAGGCGAGGTTCAGTGCGATGACGTTGATGATCGGTGCCAGTGCGTTCGGCAGGGCGTGCACAACGATGATCCGCGCCGGTGACAGGCCCTTGAGGCGCGCCATCTCGATATAGGGAGAGGCCAGCAGGTTGATGATGGCCGCCCGCGTCATCCGCATCATGTGCGCCGTGACAACCAGCGTCAGCGTCATCGCGGGCAGGAAGGTGATGTACATCTTCTCGAAGAAATCCGATCCATCCACCCTGATTGCGTTCGATGGGAACATCGGGGTCGACACCGCAAAGAACAGCACCAGGATGTAAGCCACGAAGAATTCCGGCGACGAGATCGACGTCAGCGTCGCGATGTTGGCGAACCGGTCGAAGATCGAGTTCCGGTACAGCGCTGCCATCACACCGATCGCCAGCGAGACGGGGATCGCGATGCACGCCGCATAGAGCGCCAGGAACAGCGTGTTGGCGAACCGTCCGGCCAACTGCTCGGCCACTGGCCGCTCATTGCCGAAACTGGTGCCGAAATCGCCCTGCAAGGCTGCACCCAGCCACTGGATGTAGCGGATGTGCGCCGGTTGATCCAAACCCAATTCTGCCCGGATCGCCGCCACGGCTTCGTCAGTGGCACCTTGGCCCAGTCTCTCCTGCGCGAAATCGCCCGGCAACATCTGCACTGCCGAGAAAATCACCAGCGAGACGACGAAGAGCGTCAGCAGCCCAAGCCCCAGGCGCTTCGCGATCAACGCCAGAATATCCTTCATGCTAAGTCCCCAATCCCTGTTGCGCTTCGGGTGCGCCGCCTTCCCCGTTGCGGCTGGGTGTTTTTTGCCCGAATGCGACATTCTTTGACGCGGGTTGACCGAAGCGCAAGGCCCAAGTCACGGAAATCCGGTGAAATCTTTCAAGTTTGATTGGGTATGCGAAATTTTCTGTCTCTGGATCTATCGGACGTTTGGAACTGGCACAGCCCCTTGACACCGGGTGTCGATCCAAAGACGGTCGGGCGATCAATCAAAAGATGCACGAAATTCGTGCGACCGTCACTGGGAGGAGACGAGGAATGCGCAGAGCATTGAAACTAGCGGCCAGTGCCGCGATCGGCCTCGCGCTGAGCGCGGGCGCTGCGATGTCCGAAAGTGTCAAGATCGCCTTCATCGATCCGCTATCCGGCCCGTTTGCGACAACAGGCACGAACGGCTTGGCCGAATGGGAGTACGCGGTGGACGAGTTGGTCAACAAGACCGGTCTGGCGGGCGAAGGCCGTACATTCGAAGGCGTCGCCTTCGACAACAAGATCTCGCCCAAGGAGTCGCTGATCCAGCTTCAGGTCGCGATCGACCAGGGGATCCGCTTCATCGCGCAGGGCAATTCCTCGGGCGTGGCCAATGCGCTGACCGATGCGATCAACAAGCACAACCGCCGCAACCCCGATGACCGCGTGCTGTTCATCAACTACTCGGCTGTCGATCCCGCGCTGACGAACGACAAGTGCAACTTCTGGCACTTCCGCTTCGATGCCAATGCCGACATCAAGATGGACGCGTTGTCGGACGTCATCAGAACGAACCAGGACATCCAGAAGGTCTATCTGATTGGCCAGGATTACTCGTTCGGCAAGGCGGTCGCTGCGGCGGCGGTGAAGTATCTCGGCGAAAAGCGCCCGGATATCGAAATCGTCGGCAACGAACTGCACCCGATCGGCAAGGTGAAGGACTTCACGCCCTATGCCCGCAAGATCATGGCCTCGGGTGCTGATGCGATCATCACCGGCAACTGGGGTGCTGACATGGTCGGCCTTGGCAAATCGGTGATCTCGGGCGGCTTCGACGGCCCGATCTACACCTATTATGCAGCCGCGAACGGGATCACCAAAACCTTCGGCGAACAGGGCAAGGGTGCCATCAACCAGATCGGCGAAGGCCCGCTCAACCCGCCAGCGTCTGATCGGATGAAGGCTTATGTCGAGGGCTTCAAGGCGAAGAACCCGGACTTCGACATCACCCAGTCGCGCATCACCAATGCCGCCGAGATGCTGGCCAAGGCCATTGCCAAGGCCGACAGCACCGATGCGGTCGCGGTGGCGACGGCGCTCGAAGGCATGGAGCATGACAGCATCTGGGGCGGCAAGGTCTTCATGCGGCCCGAGGATCACCAGGCCATCCAGAACGTCCACATTCAGTCCCATACCGACGAGAACATCGTCTTCGATCTGGATAATTCGGGCTTCGGTCTTCTGGCGGCCAGCACGGTCGAGATGGCCGCGATGGACAGCCCGACGACCTGCAAGATGAAGCGTCCGTAACAAAGACCGGGGTGGGCTGCGCCCACCCCGCCAACCCGGGGCTCCCATGGAACTGATCGCGATCAACCTGCTGGACGGGGCCGTGACAGGATTGCTCCTGTTCATGCTGTCGGCTGGCCTGACGCTTATCTTCTCGATGATGGGCGTGCTGAACTTCGCGCACGCATCGTTCTACATGCTGGGCGCTTATTTCGGCTACCAGATCTCGAAGATCCTGTCCTATGCGCTGGGCTATGATCTGGGCTTCTTCGCCGCACTGATCGTGGCGCCCATCGTCGTCGGCTTCCTCGGCGCCGGGGTCGAGAAATACGGGCTCAGGCGGGTCCACAAGTTCGGCCACGTGCCCGAGCTGATCTTCACCTTCGGGCTTGCCTTCCTGATAGAGGAAATCGTCCAGTTCTTCTGGGGCGTCAACCTGATGGCGTTCGAGCTTCCGCCCGTTCTGAACTTCACCCTGTTCTCGATCGGCGGCAATGCCTTCCCGGCCTACAAGTTCTTCATGATCGCAATCACCATCGTCATGTTCGCGGGGCTCCTGGCGATCCTGAAGCGCACGCGCGTCGGCCTTGTGATCCAGGCAGCGCTCAGCCATCCGCAAACGGTCGAGGCGCTGGGCCACAACGTGCCGCGCGTCTTCATGGGCGTCTTCGGCGTCGGCACCGCGCTGGCAGGCGTCGCCGGCGTGATCGCGGGCCCGATCCTGGGCACCTTCCCAGGCATGGCTTTCGTGCTCGGCTCGATCGTCTTCGTGGTGATCGTTGTCGGCGGCCTCGGCTCGCTCTGGGGCGCGCTCATCGCCTCGATGCTGATCGGCTGGATGACGACGTTTGCCAAATCCTACAATGTTAGCGGCGCGGATGTGATGAGCCTGTTCGGCTTCCTCCAGCCCGATGATCTGACCGACAATCCTTTCCGCGACATCTGGACGATGACCCTGCCGCAGATCGCCGACATCCTGCCGTACCTCTTCCTGGTGCTGGTGCTGATCTTCCGGCCCTATGGTCTGATGGGGAGGCGCGAGACATGACCGACGCCACCGCCAACCGTGCATCCCGCGGCCGCGCGCTCGGGGCCAGCGCGCCCTGGATCTTCGCTATCGTCCTGGTCTTCGTGCTGCCGTTCTTGTTCACTGATCGCTCGGCAATGACGATCCTGAACCAGATCGCCATCACCATCGTCTTCGCGCTCAGCTACAACATGCTGCTGGGGCAGGGCGGGATGCTGTCCTTCGGCCACGCCGTCTACATGGGGCTCGGTGGGTTCTTTGTGATGCACATGATGAACCGGATCGAAAACCTCGAATGGTTCATCCCGCTGCCGCTGCTGCCGCTGTTCGGCGGGTTGTTCGGGATGGCGTTCGCGGCCCTCTTCGGCTCGTTCTCGGTTCGGCGGGCCGGGACCGCCTTTGCAATGATATCGCTCGGGATCGGAGAGCTCGTTGCCGCCTCCTCGATCATCATCGTTGCCTTCTTCGGCGGAGAAGAGGGCATCTCGGGCGACCGCACCATGGGTCCGAACGTCTTCGGGGTCGAGTGGTTCACGCCGGGCGAGGTCTATTGGGTCATCGCGGGCTGGATGCTGCTCTCGGCCTTTCTGATGTACCTGTTCTCACGCACACCGGCGGGGCGCATGGCGAATGCCGTGCGCGACAACCCCGATCGCGCCCAGTTCCTCGGCTACAATGGCGCGCGCGTGCGCTACATCTCGTTCTGTGCCGCCGGGTTCTTCGCCGGTGTTGCGGGCGGCTTGTTTGCCATCAACTACGAGATTTTGGGCGAAGAGAACCTGAACCTCGTCACCTCCGGCACGATCCTGCTTGTCGCGTTTCTGGGCGGGGCGGGCTTCTTCTTCGGACCGATCGTCGGAGCCATCGTCTTCACGCTGCTGCAAACCGTGCTCAGCCTGCACACGCACCTCTGGCAACTCTATGCCGGTGTTCTGTTCGTGGCGACCGTGATGTTCTTCCCCTTCGGCATCGCGGGCCTGTTGGCCATGCACATCGCGCCGTGGAAGCTGGGCAAGTTCGGCCTGCTGGTCGTGCCGTACATTAAAACGATCGTCCCGGGTGTCCTCGGGATCCTGGGGCTCGCGTCGTTCATCGAGATTCTGCACCATGCCCGGCACGCACCAATCGGCGAAGAAAGCATGACGCTGTTCTGGATGGAGTTCTCCCACTTCAACCCGGTTCCCTGGGCGATCAGCGCCGGTCTTGTGGTCGGTGGTTTCTGGCTGGCCAGCCGGTCGGCCGCGGAGATGAAACAGGCCTATGAATCGGCAAGCACGCTGGAGAGCGGGCGATGAGCGCCGCGCTCGAACTGAGGGGCCTGCGCAAGAGCTTTGGCAAGACCGAGATCATTCGCGGTGTCGATCTGGGCATCGGCAAGGGCGAACGTCATGCGATCATCGGACCGAACGGGGCGGGCAAGGCGACGCTCTTCAATCTGATCACCGGTCGATACCCGGTCACCTCGGGCGAGGTGCACATGCACGGCGAGAACGTCACCGGCATGGCGCCTTACCAGATCAACCGCAAAGGGCTGTCGCGCAGTTTCCAGATCACCAACATCTTCCCGCGCATGACGGTGTTCGAGAACATCCGCTGCGCGCTGCTCTGGCCGCGCGGCTATCGCTATTCGTTCTGGCAGCTGCTGCACCGTGAGACCGAATTGAACGACGCGGCCGACCGGATCCTCGATCAGTTGAACCTGACCGCGCGGCGGGATCTGCCTGCGGGGGTTCTGTCCTATGCCGAGCAGCGTGCTTTGGAGATCGGCATCACGATCGGCGGCGGCGCGGATGTGATCCTGCTGGACGAGCCGACGGCGGGCATGTCGAACACCGAAACCGATTACATCGTGAACCTGATCCGCGAGGTGACGGTCGGCAAAACGCTGATCATGGTCGAACATGACATGGGCGTGGTGTTCGATCTGGCCGACAAGATCAGCGTGCTGGTCTACGGCGAGATCATCGCGTCGGGCGCGCCGGAGGATGTGCGCGGCGATGCGAAGGTTCAGGAAGCCTATCTGGGCGCTGCGCTGGAGGCAGAGCATTGATCCCGGACATGCCTGGCCACAACTCACTCTTCTTGCCGACTACACACCCCGACCGACGCATCCGGCCCGGAGTAATGCCGCGCAGCGCCCCGGGCCAGCGACCGACCGCACCAGGCGGGCGGGCGCTTCTTCAACGCGTGTGCGGTGCTGAAGTTAGGGAGAGCCGCAACTGTAAAGTGGCGACCTCGTCTATCGCGGCACCCGCCCCGCGGTCGCTCGCTGCCCACTTCATTACGGACTCGGAGATCGCCCTGTCATGCTCGATGTAACCGACCTCCACGCCTATTACGGCAAGTCCCACATCCTCCAGGGTGTCAACCTGACGGTCGGCGAGGGCGAGATCGTCGCCTTGCTGGGCCGCAACGGTGTCGGCCGCTCGACCACCTGCAAGGCGGTGATGGGCGACGTGCCACCCGTCGGCTCGGTCAAGTTCAAGGGCAAGGAGATCGCCGGCAGGAAGGCGTTCGAAATCGCCCGCCTCGGCATCGGCTACGTTCCCGAGAACCGCGATATTTTCCCCGGGCTCACGACGCGCCAGAACCTCATCCTGGGTCTGAAGCCGAACCAGAACGACGGCGAGGGCCGTTGGTCCATGCAGGACATGTTCGACCTTTTCGAAAACTTGCGCGCCCGCGCCGATGTCGAGGCCTCGGTTCTCTCGGGCGGTGAACAGCAGATGCTCACGATGTGCCGCACGCTGATGGGCGACCCCGACCTGATCATGGTCGACGAGCCGACCGAGGGCCTGTCACCCCAGATGACCGAGAAAGTCGGCAAACTGCTCGAGGAAATTGCCCGGCGCGGCGTGTCCATTCTGCTTGTTGAGCAGAAACTCTCGATCGCGTTGAAAATCTCGCACCGGGTCTATGTCATGGGACACGGTCACGTGGTGTTCGAAGGAACGCCCGCGGAACTCGCCGAACGCGAGGATGTCCGCAAGGAATGGCTGGAAGTCTGAAGACGGTCAGACAAGTGCCGTCTGCTGTTCCAGAAACTCCGATATTGTCTTCTCCGGCCGCCCGGCCGCCGCCAGGGCTTCAACTTCGGATCGGCAGACCGTCAAGGTCACGCCCTGCCGCAGGCTGGCAAGCGTTTGAAACATTCTGGACTGACCATAGGCAAAGTCGGTCGGCGCGAAGACGACGATCAGTATCTGACCTGGCTCCGGGACCGGCTGCTCGTTGACCTCCAGCAGGAATCCCTGCATCTCGGTGAAACTCATGATTGGCGCGACCAGCCTGCTCAGATCGATCAGTTCCGTTCGCCCGGGTTTGTACTTCGGATCGTTCAGATAGGCGTGGAAGTTCTCGCGAACCTCGCCTGTCGTCAGTTTGCCCAGCCAAATCGCGTAGCAAAGGTCGATGTCCTCGAATATGCAGTATGTGATTGGCATGTCCGGCCGATTGCTTCACTCAGCGCCGGTGAAATCTTCCGGGCGCTCTGTCCGGGCCGAGTGTACGGGAATGTGGCGCTGAACGCGACAGTTGGATGAATGTTTGCTACTCAACCAGAAGGTTACGTACATGTTGACGATCCGAAACTCGCTCAAAGAGCAGCTTAAGGACGATGGTGTGGCGCTCGGAGTTGGTCTGCGTTCGACCCGCACGGTCGATATCGCGCGCGCCATGAAGACCGCCGGGTTCGACTGGCTCTTCATCGACATGGAACACAACACGATGTCGCTCGACGACGCCTGCAACATCTCCATCGCCGCACACGCCGAAGGGATCGCCCCGATCGTCCGCGTCCCCGGCGCCGAACACCATCATGCCACCCGCGCCCTTGACGGCGGCGCACAGGGTATCGTCTTCCCCCATGTCGACAGCGTCGAGATGGCACAACAGATCGTCTCGAACACCCGCTACACGCCCCTCGGCAAACGCTCGCTCTATCCTGTCCAGCCGCAAACCGGCTTCGAGACAGCACCGATGGACCAGATGATCGCGGCCCTAAACGACGCAACCTTCATCGTCGCGATGATCGAATGCCCCACAGGCGTCGCCGCCGCGCACGACATCGCCGCCATCCCGGGCATCGACGCCCTGCTGATCGGCACGCTCGATCTCAGCGCAGAGATGGGCGTACCCGGCCAGGTCACCCACCCGGACGTGCTGCAAGCCGCGCAATCCGTGATCGACGCCTGCCACGCCCACGGCAAGACCCCCGGCATGGGCGGCGCCTACGCCCCGGACGCCATGCAGACCTACATCTCCCTCGGCATGCGCCTGATCCTTGCAGGCTCCGACTTCAGCTTCATGATGCAGGGCGCCAAAGCCCAATCGCAAACGGTACGTGCACTTCTATGATCGACTTCAAGACCCTCTTCGCCCCGCGCCCCCTCGACCAGCGCTTCCCCTCGATCGCCGTGATGGAGCGCGCGGCCCGCCGCCGCACCCCGAAATTCGCCTGGGACTACATGACCGGCGGCATCGGGGACGAGGTCGGGGTCAACCGCAACGTCACCGCCTTCCACGACATCCGCTTCCTGCCGCGCTATCTCACGGCACCCGAGACACCGGACCTCACCACCACCATCCTCGGCCAGACCCACGCGGCCCCCTTTGCGCCAGCACCCGTCGGTCTGACCGGACTGATGTGGCCGAACGCGCCCCTGCATATCCTGCGCGGCGCCGCCCACCACAACATCCCCGGCGGGCTCAGCTCGGTCGCCACCAACTCGGTCGAGGAAGGCGGAGAAATCCTCGGCCCCAACCTCTGGCTCCAGCTCTACCCGATGCGCGACCCGGAACCCGAAGCCGACATCATCGCACGCTTCAAGGCCACCGGCGGAGAGGTCCTCCTCCTCACCGTCGACGTCCCCGCCGCGACCCGGCGCCAGCGCGACATCGGCAACGGCCTCGCCGTCCCGCCACGCCAGGACTGGCGCACCTACCTGCAAGGCGCGATGCGCCCCGCCTGGGCGCTCGAGACCCTGCGCACCGGCGTGCCCACCTTCAAGACCATCACGAAATACGTCCCCGGCGCCGACACCAGCCCGCTCGCCTTCGGCAGCTACCTCTCGTCCGTCCTCGGCGGCCACAACCCGCCCGAGCGGCTGAAACGCTTCCGAGACCTCTGGCCCGGCAAGCTCGTTATCAAAGGGCTCCTTGGCCTCGACGACGTGCGCACAGCGATGGAGATCGGCGCCGACGGCATCATCGTCTCGAACCATGGCGGCCGCCAGCTCGACGCCGCCCCCACCGCGGTCGAGGTCCTGCCCCCGATCCGCCAACTCGTCGGCGGCAAGATGGCCATCATCGCCGATGGCGGCGTGCGCACCGGCCTCGACATCGCCAAGTACCTGGCCCTCGGCGCCGACTTTGTCATGCTCGGCCGCCCCATGGTCATGTCGGTCTGCGCCATCGGCCCGGACGGCCCGGTCCACGCGATCGAGGTCCTCAAGCAGGAGCTCACCACAACGCTGCAACAGATCGGCTGCTCTGACTACCGCGACCTCGCGAAGTTCATCTACCAACCGTAGGGTGGGCGCATCGCCCACCATCCCCGCGCAAACGAAAGACGAGCATACCGCCGTCGCCACGCATGGAACGCGTCGGGTGCACGCCTCGCCAACGGTCCCCACGCATACGAAGGACCGGCACGGCGCCGCAGCCCCATAAACCCGTAGGATGGGCGCCTCGCCCATCCCCACCTCAACAACAGGCATGCGCCACCGGCCGCCCGCAACATCAAGCGCCATCCGGAGCGTTCGGATCGTCCAACACATGCGCCCGGTCGACATCCCCAACCCACATCGGGACATGCGGTTTCATCACTGGCCCTCTACAACTCTGAGAGATTCGAAATAGTAAGGCCGTCAATCGAAACGAGGCATCACTGGCTCGGTCCCGGGTTTGACCCGGGACGCCGACGCGTTTCCGACCAGGTATCCCGGCGCGCGTCGGGGTGTCCTCTGTGACAACGGAAAGATCGCGGATCGCGTCGAGAAGACGGATCGCACGCACCCTTGACCACGCTGCGCATCCCCCCGACACTCGACGCAAACGGGACGGTGGGCGCCGCGCCCACCAGTGTAGCAACCTCATTGGATGGGCGCCTCGCCCACCATTCATGCAAACCAAGTAAGTTGGGCGCCCCGCCCACCTCCGGCACGATACAACGAGAGCAGGGCAGAACAACCTTGGTCGAGATCACAAATGCCAACGAACTAGAGGTATGGCTCCAGCACCGCCCGCGCGAGGACGCGGTGCTCATCGCCGCCCGCGCCGCTCTACGCGCATTCCCGCTGCTCGCGCCGATGATCGAGAGCAACGCCGAGACAAACCGCGTCACCATCCTTCTGCCGGTTCTCCGTGCTAGCGCCGTCGCGAGTGTTGCAGGTACATGGCCAACGCGCACGGCCGAGTTGCTGAATGCTGCTCGCGCCGCCGAAGCTTTTGCGCGCGCAGGGGACCAATACGCAGCTCACGCTTCTTATGCCGCTTCATATGCCGTATATGCTAAGAACTACGCTTTCGTAGCCAAAGCCGCTGCCGATGCCACTGCTGACGCCGCCACCGTGGGCGTCGCTACCGCCAATGCCCCTGCCGCCACCAACGCTACCATATCCGCTGACGCGATGGCACTGGAAGGGGGCACAAACCACGCCGCCCTCGCCGCTACCCGCCTTTGGCCCGACGGCGCTCCGGACTGGATTCGCGAGCCCTGGCACATGCTGCGCGATCACCTGCTCGCTGCGGGAGATGACTGGTTCGTCTGGGTCGACTGGTATCAGGACCGTCTCGACGGCAAGCCTGCGAACGAGGACCTGGAAGTCGCCAAGGCCCTGATCCAGAACGAGATGTGGCGCGATGGCCCCGCCGTCGTGAACGCCGAAATCGCGCGGCTGATCAATGAGCACAAGCGAGCCGTCGGGACGACAAAGGCAACGGTCGAAACTTTGCTCGAACGTCCGAACCGACTCTACGCCCTCGCTGATTGGGCACTGATCGATCAGTTGATGCAGCTTCAGCCGTTCGACTCAGATTACCTGAAGCTGGACGATCTCTCGACGATCCGTGCACGCGATCAACTTCTCGAACAACTCTTCAAGCAGGTCGGGTTTTTGCGCGATGATGTCACCGACGAAGGCTACAACGCGCGCTGGGCCACCCGCCTGATCCGAAGTCTGGATAGGTACTTCGAGGAAGCCAGCAAGACCGCCCGCCACGCGATTCCGGGCCTTCTGATGAAGCACGGGTCGGATTTACGAGCCTGTTTTCTGGATGAAGAAACGGCCTCGACCCTGCCTGAGAGTCTCCGCAATGATCTCGAAGCGATCGTCCAGCTTCACAGTCGTCTGGTACAATCCTATCTGACGCCGACGCTGGCCAGAATGCAGGGCCGCGCCGACCTGATCCTACCGGACACACTTACGCCGGACATGATCGTCGATCTGGTCGAGCGCGCCGTATCAGCGATTCAGAACGATGCCCTCGCGCAACTGCATGACGCCGACCAGAACGGGAAGGCCGTGCTGCGGGAACAGGCCGACAGCCTCCGTGATCTGCAACAACGCCGCGACGACGCCCAGACTTCGGCTGAGCGCGAACGTCTCGACAGCCAGATCAAGAAAGAGGGCACCACGACCGTCGAGACTATCATCCAGCTTGTGGCGCGCTCTGCGAAAGCCAAGGCCGACTTCACTGGATATCTCGCCAACCTGAAAACGTTGCTAGGTGACAATTTCAAGGACGTCTGGGAAACGATCCTAGAGCTCTTTACGAAGACTTAATCAAATTCGTCAGGAACGGTGTTTACCCACGTGAACATCAGCTTGCACAAACTTTGTCACGCTCCGTATCCATCTAAAGGTGGATAAATTGCGCACCTTGGAGTCACGTTATGTTCCGCCCGGCAGCGACTTCGAGCTTTGCTCGAACAGCAGCTTACGCTCCTCGTCCGACGGTGGCGCCGAGCGGCGCCACTCCTTGCCGACATCGACTCCGCGCTGAACGGCCGGGCGCTCTTTAATCATTTTTCGCCAGTGGGTTACGTTTGGAAAACCATCCAGCGAAGCGCCCAGAGGCTTCGCGATCAACACCCAGGGCCAGCAGATCATGTCGGCAATGGTGTAATCCGGCCCGACCAGCCAGTCGCGGCCCTCTAGCCGTCGCTCCAGCACTCCCAACAATCGATCGTACTCGCCAGAATATCGTTTCTTTCCATAGGGTTGGTGCTCTTCGGGCGCATAGTTCACAAAGTGCGAAAACTGCCCCGCCATCGGTCCCTGACCACCGACCTGCCAGAACAGCCACTCCATGATCTCTTTCTTCAAGCGCGGGTCATCGTAGGTGAATTTCCCAGTCTTTTCAGCCAGGTACCACATGATTGCACCGGACTCGAAAACACTGACCGGATCGCCCTCGACATCGTGATCCACGATCGCCGGCATCCGGTTGTTCGGCGAAATCGCCAGGAACTCCGGCGCGAACTGATCTCCCTTCGAGATATTCACAGGCCGCGTTTCATACGGAATTTCAAGCTCTTCCAGAAGAATGCTGACCTTCCACCCGTTCGGCGTCGGCCAATAATACAGGTCGATCATCCCCGCCCTCCAAGTCCGTGATGAACGTGGCCACGGCCACGCCTTGTTTGACATCTTCGTGCCAACGCGGGAGACAGCGGTCAATCCGAAACACACCGCCCGGGGAGGGGCCACCATGAGAGAAGCCGTCATCGTCTCGACCGCGCGCACGCCCATCGGCAAGGCCTATCGCGGCGCGTTCAACGACACCCAGGCGCAGGAACTCGCGGGCCATGCGATCAAGCACGCGGTCCAGCGCGCAGGGATCGATCCGGGCGAGGTCGAGGACGTGGTGATCGGCGCGGCCCTGCAACAGGGCTCGACCGGCGGCAATATCGGGCGCCAGGCCGCAATGCGCGCCGGGCTACCCACCGTGGTTGCGGGCATGTCGCTGGATCGCCAGTGTGCGTCGGGCATGATGGCGATCGGCACGGCGGCCAAGCAAGTTATCAATGATAACATGAACATAGCCGTTGGTGGCGGCGTTGAATCGATCAGCCTTGTGCAGACCAAAGATCAGCGCACGGACCGTTTGCGCGACCCCTGGCTGAAGGAGAACCTCCCCGCCCTATACATGTCGATGCTCGAGACGGCTGAGACCGTGGCAGACCGGTACGGTGTGTCTCGCGAGGTTCAGGACGAGTACGGTTTCCAGAGCCAGATGCGCACCGCCGCAGGGCAGCAACGCGGCGCCTTCGATGACGAGATCGTGCCGCTGCCGTCGACCATGCTGGTGCAGGACCGCGAGAGCAAAGAAATCTCGAAGAAGGATGTCGTGCTGGAGAAGGACGAAGGCAACCGGCCGACCACGACCATGGAGGGGCTGAACAGCCTCGCACCCGTCTTCAAGGATGGCCTCGTCATTCAGGAAGGCGGCTACATCACCGCGGGCAATGCGTCTCAGTTGTCGGATGGAGCATCGGCGTCGGTGATCATGGAAGCAAAGGAAGCCGAGAAGCGAGGCCTCGAGCCATTGGGTTATTACCGTGGTATTGCCGTGGCTGGTTGCGACCCGGACGAGATGGGGATCGGTCCGGTCTTCGCGGTCCCTAAGCTGTTGGAAAAGTTCAATCTCAAGATGGACGATATCGATCTTTGGGAGCTGAACGAGGCCTTTGCCGTGCAGGTTCTTTACTGCCGTGACAAGCTGGGTATTCCGAACGAGAACCTGAACGTCGATGGCGGAGCGATCTCGATCGGTCACCCCTATGGAATGTCCGGGGCGCGCATGGGCGGTCATGCATTGATCGAGGGGAAGAAGCGCGGCGCCAAGCATGTCGTCTGCACCATGTGCATTGGCGGCGGCATGGGGGCTGCCGGTCTTTTCGAGGTCGCCTGAGACAGATCTAAGATCAGGAGCGATGATGTTCGCATGAACGTTCCGGACTTTGGAAAGGCGGCCAGCGACTACGCGCAATACCGTCAGGGTTTTCCGGAACGTTTGTACGACGAGCTTCATGCTCTCGGGGTCGGCCTGCCTGATCAGGCCGTCCTCGATCTCGGGACAGGCACCGGGCTCATGGCCCGTAACATGGCCTGTCGCGGGTGCCGTGTCACGGCGCTGGATCCGTCCGAGGCTTTGCTGGCGCAATCGCGCGCGTCGGCTGAGGCCGAGGGATTACAGATTGAGCATGTTCACGCCATGGCAGAGGACACAATGCTGCCGAGCGATTGTTTCGATGTCGTGACGGCAGCGACCTGCTGGCATTGGTTTGATCGACCAAAAGCGGCGCGCGAGTGTTTGAGATTGCTGAAGCCCGGAGGTAAACTGGCGATCGCTCATCAGGATTGGCTGCGACGTCCAGGCAATGCAATCGATGCCACGCTGCAGGTTATCGATCGCTGGAACCCTGCACCAAAGAACCGGAAGTGGACGTTTCAGTACCCTGACTGGCTGTTCGATCTGACCGATGCGGGCTTCGGCGACTACCGACTATTCGGCTTTCCGGCTGATCTGACCTACACGCAGGAGGCATGGGTCGGACGGATCGTAGCATCAGCTCAGATCGGCCCTGCATTGTCCGTGGAGGCTCAGGCCCGCTTTCGAGTGGCATTCGCCGAGCGGTTGGCTAGATCTTTCCCTGATCCGATGACCGTTCCCCACCGCATATTCGCAATTGTTCTTGAGCGCCCCGATGACTGAACCGAGACCTAAGATGACGCGAGATCTGAATTCAGAGTTCCTTGCGATCCATGAATTCATCCCGACTGCGCGAGATGCCTGCACGGATGAAGCGTGGGAATACCTGATCGGCGGTACCGAGACGGAGACGACGGTGGCCCGCAACCGCGCGGCCCTTGATGCCTTGGCGATCCGGCCCCGCGTTCTTGTCGATGTGTCCGAGATTGACAAAAGCTCTGACTTTCTCGGCAAGCCGTGCCGCCTTCCGGTGATGCTTGCGCCAGTTGGCGGTCTCGAGAGCTTCCATCCCGAAGGCGCTTTGGCGGTGGCCAAGGCAGCAGAGGCCTTCGGGGTGCCGACCATGATGTCATCCGTTAGCCCGCGCTCGAAGGACGAAGTGCGCGCTGCGACCACCAATTCAGCGATCTTTCAGCTCTACGTCCGAGGTGGTGACAGGTTCATCGAGGACCACGTCGAAGAATCGATGCAGGCCGGCTTTGATGCCTTCGCACTCACTGTCGACGTCGCGGTCTACTCGCGGCGTGAACGCGACATCGTCCGCCGTTTCGATAAGCCGTGGCGGCGTTGGGTGAACCCAGAGAGTATTCGCGCCCAGGCAGCACTCAACTGGACGGATGTGGCCCGGATAAGGGCGGCCTATCCAGACCTCAAGCTGATCATCAAAGGCATCATGGCGGTCGAGGATGCCAGGATTGCCGCCGATCACGGCGTCGATGTCGTCTATATCTCGAACCATGGTGGACGACAACTTGACCACGGGCTGGGTGCGATGGACGTCCTGCCCGAGGTGGTCGCGGCGGTTGGTGAACACTGCAAGATCATGGTCGATGGCGGCTTTTCGCGTGGGACGGATATTGTCAAAGCAGTTGCATTGGGCGCGCATTCGGTGGGGCTTGGCCGGCTCTATTGCTATGGGCTCGCAACGGCGGGGCCTGCCGGTATCGTCCGATTGCTCGAGATCCTCGAAGACGAGGTACACTCGGCTTTGGGATTGACGGGCGTCACCGCCTTCTCCGATCTGACACCGGATCATGTGCATCGAGGAGCGCAATTAACGGTGAGACCGTCGGTTCACTCGGCCTTTCCTTTGCTTCAAGACTGAGCCTCGGCTGGTTGGAGCGGGTAAGAGTTGCACGCTTGCTCTGGGTGAAGAGCTTCGTGCACGTGAACCATGCTCTAGGTCTGATCTGAGCCTTGAGAGCTTTACGATCACCACGCACATGCTGAGGCCGATGGCTGCCATAACCGGCTGGCGTCCGCGGGACGAGATTTCGAAGACAAGCACGTCATCATTGCGGACTCTGCCATCGCGTTTATCAATCAAACGCGAATGCAAATGCAGGCCACGAGACGAACACAGTCGAAAAGTGCCGCGGAACGAGTGGAAGTGAATGCGATACTTTTTGCGCCATAACGAGCATCGCGACGGGATGCTGATGGAAGCCGCACTCGGGATACTCAAAACTGATCCCCAAGATCCGGTGGCGCGTCCGATGGGTTCGATTCCTGAGGACTTTGTGCAACTGCATGAAGCTGGAGCCGAAGTTCTTCGATTGTCCGAACGCGCGGCACGCAGCTTGGTCCGATTGAGTGCGCTTTGTGATCTCATCACTGTCCGAGAAGAGGAAATCGGTGACGCAGTTCACACATGGTTTGCGTTCGCGTCGTCGCTGCACGTCAAACCGGGTGATCAGACGGCGATCTCTGAACGCGATGTCGAGATCGTTGCAATGTCGGATCTGGTCACCGAACTTGCGACTTCGGCTGAGCTTCGCGGTCCAAGGGTGTGGCGTGGCTTCATGATTCGCGCGCGTATGCGTCTCGACAGCCAGTCCAGGCACATCCCGACATCGCGGCCAGAGATCGCGAACCGTGACGCCGCGCGCGAGGTTGTCCGCCTTGGCCGAGATGTACGCTACTCTGGTTACTGCGTTGTCGAACAACACGAGATTTCTCACGAAAGCTACGAACGGGAATTGTCTGCGCCGATTGAGCGGACGGTCGTCTCCTGTGGTGACGCCGCAGCGGTATTACCGTTCGATCCTAAAAGCGGCCGCGTGCTTTTGATCGAACAGTTCCGGGCAACCTTGCATTCACGAGATGAAGCAATGCCTTGGCCTGTTGAGATCATTGCCGGGCGTATTGATCACGGCCTGAGCGCCGAGGCAACAGCGCGGCGCGAAGCGATGGAAGAGGCGGGCCTGCGACTGGGGCGGACGATTGAGGTTGCGTCTTATTTTCCATCGCCCGGTGTGCTTGCCGACCGGGTAACGGTCTTTGTGGCCGAGGCTGATCTTTCGAACGTCGCTGGCGTTTTTGGACTGGCAGCGGAGGGCGAGGAGATCCGGACGATCGTTCTGGATCTAGACACGGCGTTCCGCGCTGCGCTCAACGGGGAAATCGAGACAGGGCAAGCCTTGATCGCCCTTGCATGGTTGCAACGGAACCGCACTGAGATAGCGGCCGAATGGCGCGCAGGCACGCCTGAGAATCGGTCTGCTTGAGAGGCGTCTTCTGACGTTTTCGTTGCGATCAGAATTGGTCTTGCGATCGCTCTGATGTTGCTGCGCAACATTGGCGGTTGGGCGGTACACTTGTCGCACAGTTACGACATCAACGACTGACGGTGAGCTTGTCCGCGCGGAACAGATCGCGCTGTCCCCCCGCGGCTGGTTCTTGATGAAGATCTCCCCTGAGTGTTGAGCGTGAAACGGGCGCGTGCCCGGTTGCGATGGTATCAAAAGAGGCCGAAATGACGACCAACGACATCCTGCGATCCGGAATGCTGTGGATCAAACAATCGCTGTCCCGAGCCATTCGGATCGAGTTTTCGGAACCAACTGATTATCCTTTGACGTGCATCGAATGGCGAAACAGAGACGGCAAGCCAATCTTCCTCGCGGGATGGGTCGCGCACCTGTTGTCGCCAAAAGGCTCTACCCACAATCACTGGAAGTTGGACACTGGCAGGCGCCTTGGCGCAAAGGTGATGGGCGGCAAATCAGGCCACTATCCGGTGCTGGACATCGACATTCTGACGGGTGCGACGGATGGCGCGCCCGACAACAAGAACATACCCACGGTGCAGTGGAACAACTGCTACATGGTTTTCCGTACGGTGGGCAAAGGACTGGATGCAGACAGTGCGCTCGTTTTCGACCATGACGGCGACGTCTTGCGGCTGGATCTCGACGCAATGCGGGACGCTGGCTACCTGAAGCCATTCGAGTCGCCGGACGGTGCAAAAATGACGGTGAAGCGCCTTTATGCGCATACCGAAGACATCTCAAACGAAGGCGTATGACGCACACGCGAGAACGTTCCGGTAACGAATTCAGGTTTTTACGTTCAATCAACGGTTGAGCGCTAGCGTTGCCTAAATTTCGCCGCAACATCCATGGTTGTTGCGGTGCACAATAAAAAAATCCTCGAAAATTTTGAACCTCGAACCGGAAAGGGTTGAACCTTGGAACCGAGATTGGTTTTTGAGGGACCGGTGTCTGTTGTCGCCACCGGTACACCTACGCACGACATCAACACGCTGATCGCAAGCGCACCTGCTGGATCGATCATCGAGTTTGCTGCGGGGCAGCACGAGATTACCGAGACGCTCGTTCTGAACCGATCGGACCTCTGGTTGCGAGGCTCTTCGGTCGGCGAAACCGAACTCATCGGCCTGACATCCGCGAACGTCTCATCGCTGATCACGGTTGGAGAAGGCCGGGAGTTCACGGTCGGCACGGTGGCGCAAGCCGTGTCCCACGGCGACACATCGATCTACGTGCCGAACAACAAGGTCGCCGAGGGCGACATGCTGCGGATCTGGCAACCGGACGTGAGCGCATTCGTCGCTGATCCGGAGTTCGCAAGTGTCGACCCGGACTACGCTGCGGATCGGCCTTTTCTGGAGTACTTCTCCGAGGTCGTTTCCGTGTCGGGGGATGTGATCGAGCTGCGTGATCCGGTTCCTTATGACATGGGAAGCAATGTTCAGGTCCGGGCAGTCGATGCCGTCGAGCGGGTCAGAATCTCGGATCTTTCGATAACTTTCGATCTTGGGACCGCGGATCCGTTCGCGTTCGAGAACACGCAACCGGACCTCCTGCGATCTGCTGCGATCCACCTGCATGGCACGAACAAAGTCGAACTTGCAGATATCGACGTAAGGGATGCCCCGAGTCTGTCCTTCCTGTTCGAAGAAACGATCCATCTGACGGGTGAGCGGTTGAGCGCGGACGGTGCGCACAACAAGGGCACGGCCGGCAATGGATACGGGATCGAAATCAATGAAGGCCATCACATTACGCTTACGGAATTGCAGATGACGGATCTCCGCCATGCGGTTCTGCTATCGGCATGGCACAGTGAGACGAACAACTACATTCACATCTCTGAGGCGAACCGGGACGTAAATTTCCACGGCGGCGTCGACGTCGGAAACACATTTATCGTCGACAGACTAGTGGCGTCCTATCGCGAGGGCGAGCAGGCCTGGCCGATTGTCAGCCCTGGCGGGGATCACCATCCTCCGACGGACATCTATGGCCAGAACGAAGTCTTCTTTCGGTATGTCGTGGCGGCGGATCGGCGGGATGAACTCTATGGTCATGCGGACGGAAGCTTTCTGGCTGGCATGGGGCGCGAAGACACGCTCGTCGGCAATGTCGGTCAAGACAGCCTGTTTGGCGGTACCCACGACGATACGCTCGATGGCGGTGCTGGCGACGATCTGATCGTTGGTGATGCGGGCAATGACACGCTTAGCGGCGGCGAAGGTGCCGATCGCTTCTTGTTCCTTCTTGAATCCGGAAACGATCGGATCCTGGATTTCGATCCCGATGAAGATGAGATCCAGATCTGGAATTCGGCCTCCGGCCTCACGTCGGAAGACCTCGAGATTATTGAAACGTCCTCAGGCGCAGAACTGACGCTTCTGACTGGCGCAGGCGTCGTGTCGACCATTCACGTGGATGGCGTCAGTGCGGATGCCTTGCGTCCTGCCATCGCCTTGCAGCGCGATGGGGATTTCACCGTAGACTTGTCGCTCACTTCCGGAGCAGACCGTGTCTTCGGTAGCGGGACAGCCGAGCGTGTATCTGCCTTTGTCTCGACGCTTGGCGCAGAGGATACTGTCGACCTTGGGTCTGGGGACGATGTCCTGCACGTCGCCAGTGCGTCGTCGACATTCGATCTGACCGGCATGGGCGCGCTCGACGGGATCGACCGCATTGATATGCGCGATGTCTAGCGGATCCGTTTGATCCTGGACGATTCTGTGGTCTCCGGCTCGGATCGCGGCCAATTGCTGCTGGAGACCGGAACCGCCGGAATCGAGCGTCTTGATCTGGGCGCGGTGGATACAGCTTACCGGATCAGTGTCGCGGGGCTCGGAGATGTGCACCTGGCCAACGCAGATGGGCAGCGGCTGTACCTGACCGAGGCATTCGATGGTCGTCTCTTCGGCGGCTCCGGAGGTGACTACATCGCCTTGCAGGGAGGCGCGGCGGTCCACGGTGGACGAGGTGTAGACACGTTTTCGGTGCGCAGTACGGCGTTCGGAACCGTCTTCGGAGACGATGGTGATGACAAGTTCCTGATCCACGACCTGTCGGGTCGTCAGATGACCCGGGTCGATGGTGGCACGGGATATGACCGAGCCGTCTTCTTCCAAGCAGATGTGAGCCTTGAAGACCTGGCGGCGTTCGAGAATGTCGAACATGTCGAGGTTCGTGCGACCAATGCCTCGGTGCAAATCGATGCGGCGACGATTGCGCGCCAGGGTGACCATTTCACTTTGGACGGGTGGGGAGACACGCTTGATGTCGCCGGTCAAACGGGCACGCGCGGTCTCGTGGCACTCGATGGCGCAGCGGCTGTCCGCTTCACGGGCGGTGCGCAGCGGATCGAGTTGCTCGACAGCTTCACGGGACTGCTCGATGCCGGTGATGGCGACGATTTGATTTTCAGCGGTGACGCGGATGATCAGATCATGACGGGTGAGGGCGCCGACACCGTCATTTTTGTCGATGGCAGCGGGAACGATGTTCTGTCGGATTTCGATGCTGCTTCGGACACGTTGGTTCTCCGGGATGTCGTGAATGCCCGTTCGCGTGCGACGGTCGACCTGACACAGGTCGGTAGCGATGTTGTTGTTTCGGTTGGACAAGATAACATCACCGTCGTCGGCACGACGACGGATGCTTTGAGACAGGCCATCAACGTCGAACGTAGCGCTGGCTTGACGTGGGAAACGCAGCTTTCCGCTAGCACGGATCGCGTTTTTGGGGACTCCGGGAACGACGTCGTCACGACCTATGGATCTGCGCTGACGTCAGACGATTGGATCGATCTCGGCAGTGGCAAGGATCGTCTGGAAATCCTCAGCCGACCCTACTTCCGGCTAGACTGGCGCGGGTTCGACAAACTGGACGGCATCGACGTCGTCAGCTTGGACGGTATGGATTGGGCGGAGCTTCGTCTGGACGATGCTGTTCTATCGGGGACGGATGACGGGAGCCTCCGCAGCGAGACTGGAGGCACTGACCTCAGGCTTCTCGATTTGTCCGGGTTGTCAGAGGTTTACAAGGTAGAACTCTCCCAGGCGGGAGATGTCTTGCTCGCGGATGGGGGGCAATCTGTGTTTCTCAATCCCGATTTCACAGGCAGTGTTACAGGTGGCGCAGGCGACGACACGATCGTTGTACGTGGAACATCGGCCAACCTTCATACGGGTGGCGGCAACGATATCGACAAGTTGAACGACACAACGCAAAACAACACAAAGCAAAGAAAAAGAAACAACACGCACAAAACCAAAAACAAAACAAAACACAACAAAACAC
>JBHJIZ010000011.1:0-19549 GCA_050043005.1 Paracoccaceae bacterium | reverse complement strand
AATCGCGGTCCGGCGTTGCCATCAAGGGCTTCGAGGGCGGCCAGATGCCCATCCACATGCGCCTGCCGAAGCGTGGCTTCAACAATATCAACACCAAGCGTCACGCCGTCACCAATCTAGCCAACATCCAGGCGTTTATCGCCGCCGGGAAGCTGGCCGCGGGACAGCCGCTCGACGAGGCCGCTCTGGTCGCGTGTGGGCTGCTCCGCCGGGTACGGGATGGTGTTCGCATCCTGGGACGCGGCGAGCTCACCACCGAAGGTCTTCAAATCTCGGTGACCGGAGCGTCGAAATCGGCAATCGCGGCGGTCGCGGCCAAAGGCGGCGCGCTCACGGTGGCGGCTCCGGCCGAAGCAGCTGCGGAAAGCTGAGGGACTGGCGTGCGCGCAACGCCGCGCATAGATAGGGTCGACACCCTGGCCAGAGGAGAGATCGATGGCATCTGCCGCTGAACAAATGGCCGCGAATATGAGCTGGTCGGCCTTTGGCAAAGCCAAGGACCTTCAGAACCGCATCCTGTTCACGCTCGGCCTGCTGATCGTCTATCGGCTCGGTACGTACATTCCGTTGCCAGGCATCAGCGCTGATCGCCTTGCCGATCTGGTCGAACAGCTTCAGGGCGGTGTGATCGGTATTGCCAGCATGTTCACGGGCAACGCGCTTGCCCGCATGGCAATCTTCGCGCTCGGGATCATGCCGTACATTTCGGCGTCGATCATCATGCAGCTCGCAACTTCGATGGTTCCGTCACTGGAGCAACTCAAGAAGGAAGGCGAAAGCGGGCGCAAGAAGATCAACCAGTACACGCGATACGGCACGGTCCTTCTGGCGACAGTACAATCCTACGGGATGGCTGTGGGCCTGCAATCGCAACCTGGCCTTGTGCTGAACCCGGGCCCGTTCTTTGTCGCGACGACGATGATCACACTGGTCGGTGGGACGATGTTCCTCATGTGGCTGGGCGAGCAGATCACCGCGCGCGGCGTTGGCAACGGTATCTCGTTGATCATCTTCGTCGGTATCGTTGCTGAACTGCCGTCGGCACTTGCCCAGTTCTTCGAGCTTGGCCGGACCGGGCAGCTCCAGACGATCTGGATCATCGGCATCATCCTCATGGCGATAGCGGTGATCTATGCGGTCGTTTTCATCGAGCGTGCCCAGCGACGAATACTGATCCAGTACCCCAAGCGACAGGTTGGCAACCGGATGTATGGCGGCGAGAATTCGCACTTGCCGCTCAAGATCAACACGGCCGGTGTGATTCCTCCGATCTTCGCGACATCCTTGCTGCTGCTGCCGACGACGGCCGCCAGTTTCTCTGCGGCGGGTGGCGATGTCGGCTTCATGGGATCACTTGCGGCGTTCCTGGGCCGTGGGCAGCCAGCGTACTTGCTGCTCTTCGCGGGTCTGATTGCGTTCTTCGTGTTCTTCTACACGGCGGTCGTTTTCAATCCCGATGACGTTGCGGACAACCTCAAGAAACAGGGCGGCTTCGTGCCCGGCATTCGCCCCGGCAAACGCACGGCAGAGTACCTGGACTATGTCCTTACACGTCTCTCGGTGGTCGGCGCGATCTACCTGGTTCTGGTTTGTCTGCTTCCAGAGATCCTGATTTCCGAACTCAGTGTGCCGTTCTACTTCGGTGGAACATCACTTCTGATCGTCGTCTCAGTCACAATGGACACGATCACACAGGTGCAAAGTCACCTGCTGGCCCATCAGTACGAAGGGCTGATTGCGAAGCAAAAAATAAGCGGTAAGCGCCGCTCTGGGAAGAAACGCACATGATCATCATCCTGCTTGGGCCACCGGGCGCGGGAAAGGGCACACAGGCCCGAATTCTGATGGACCGCGACGCAATGGTACAGTTGTCGACTGGCGATATGCTGCGCGCCGCCGTGGCCGCCGGAACCGAGGTCGGTCAGAAAGCGGATGCCGTGATGAAGGCCGGTGGGCTTGTCTCGGACGATATCGTGATCGGCGTCGTTGACGAGCGCCTCGACCAGCCTGACGTCGTACAGGGTGTGATCTTTGACGGGTTCCCGCGGACGACACCTCAGGCCGAGGCCCTGGACACGCTTCTCGCAAAGAAATCGATGACCCTGGATGCTGTGGTCAACATCGAGGTTGACGATGCCGCGATGGTCGACCGCATCTCGGGACGCTATACCTGCGGCAATTGCGGCGAAGGCTACCACGATCGCGACAAGAAACCGGCGGTTGACGGTGTTTGCGACAAATGCGGGTCGACCGAGTTCAAACGGCGCAAGGATGACAATGCCGAAACGGTCGCCTCGCGCCTAAAGGAATACCATGCCGAAACCGCGCCGCTGATCTCCTACTACCAAGGAACCGGCAAGCTGAGATCGGTCGACGGCATGGCGCATATCGACGACGTGACGACGTCAATCAAAACGGCTCTTGGTGCTGCCTGAGGACGGCGCCGGCGAAGAGTTGACGACGACGAAGTGATGCAACTTGCAGGGTTGACCGAATGCTAACCCCGACTATAGTTGCGCGCTTCCTGAACATAGGGAATCAGGCCCGTGGCCTGTGTAACTGACGGAGAGATCTGTGGCGCGCATTGCAGGCGTTAACATTCCGACGAACAAGAGGGTGCACATCGCGCTCACCTATATCCATGGGATCGGTCACAAGACGGCCGAGCGGATCTGTGACTCCGTTGGCGTGACACGCGATCGCCGTGTCAACGAGCTGTCAGATGCCGAGGTGGTCGCCGTGCGCGAATTCATCGATGGCAACGTAATGGTCGAAGGCGATCTGCGCCGCGACCGCGCCGTTAACATCAAGCGCCTGATGGATCTTGGCTGCTATCGTGGGCTGCGCCATCGCCGTGGCCTGCCGGTTCGTGGCCAGCGGACGCACACCAACGCGCGGACCCGCAAAGGCCCCGCCAAGCCGATCGCCGGCAAGAAGAAATAAGGGGCAGTCATGGCGCGCGAAAGACAACGCACGAAGCGCAAAGAGCGCAAGAACATCACCGCCGGTGTGGCGCATGTGAACTCGTCGTTCAACAACACGATCATCACCATCGCCGATGCTCAGGGAAATGCAATCTCATGGTCTTCGGCCGGACATATGGGCTTCCGTGGGTCGCGCAAGTCGACGCCGTACGCCGCACAGGTCGCGGCAGAGGACGCCGGCAAGAAGGCTCAGGAGCATGGCGTGCGCACGCTCGAAGTGATGGTCCAGGGACCTGGCTCGGGCCGCGAATCCGCGCTTCGGGCACTTCAGGCCGTTGGCTTCCAGATCAGCGCGATCAAGGACGTCACGCCGATTGCCCACAACGGCTGCCGGCCGCCGAAGCGCCGCAGAGTTTGAGAACGGGACGATCTATTCCGGAGCCCCTCCCGGTACGGGACGGGCTCCTAAAGTGTTTCCTCGGGTGCGCGCCGGCTTGGATCTGCCGGAGCGCTAGCATGGAGGGCAGAGCATGATCCACAAGAATTGGCAGGAACTTATCAAGCCGAACGCGCTCGCGGTCGTCTCGGGCGACGACCCGGTTCGCAAGGCGACGGCTGTCGCAGAGCCGCTCGAGCGCGGCTTTGGACTGACGCTTGGCAACGCTTTGCGGCGTGTGCTGCTTTCGTCGCTGCAGGGCGCTGCCGTCACCGCGGTGCAGATCGATGGCGTGCTGCACGAGTTTTCATCCGTGACCGGGGTGCGCGAGGACGTCACTGATATTGTCCTCAACCTCAAGGGCCTCGCTGTGGCGATGGATGCCGAGGGCAGCAAGCGTCTGGCGTTGACGGCGACCGGCTCCGGCGTCGTCACCGCCGCCGATATCACCGAGATCGCAGGCGTCGAGATCGTGAACAAGGATCACGTCATTTGCCACCTGGATGACGGCGCGACCTTGCACATGGAACTGACCGTCTCGACCGGCAAAGGCTATGTTGCCGCCGAAAAGAACCGGCCGGAAGATGCGCCGATCGGGTTTATTCCCGTCGATGCGATCTATTCGCCGGTCAAGCGCGTCAGCTACAAGGTCGACCCGACCCGTGAGGGTCAGGTCCTCGACTACGACAAACTTTCGCTCACGATCGAAACGGATGGTACGCTTAGCCCGGACGATGCACTGGCTTATGCCGCGCGCATTCTCCAGGATCAGCTCCAGACATTCATCAACTTCGAAGAGCCGAAGGAAGCCGGACGGGCCGAGGACGACGAAGGTCTCGAGTTCAATCCGCTTCTGCTCAAGAAGGTCGACGAACTCGAGCTCAGCGTTCGCTCCGCCAACTGTCTGAAGAACGACAACATTGTCTACATCGGTGATCTGATCCAAAAGACCGAAGCAGAAATGCTGCGCACGCCCAATTTCGGGCGCAAGTCGCTGAACGAGATCAAGGAAGTCCTGACGACGATGGGCCTCCACCTCGGGATGGACGTGGCAGACTGGCCACCGGACAATATCGAGGATCTGGCAAAGAAGTTCGAGGATCAGTTCTGAATTACGGCGGGTGGGCGCAGACCCACCCGGCGCGAAAACCGGGCATCCGCCCCAAGGAGGCCGCCGTTAGATGCGGCCGGACAAAGAATAAATGAAAACGGAGACTTAAGATGAGACACGGAAACGGCTATCGGAAGCTCAACCGGACCCATGAGCACCGCAAGGCGATGTTCGCGAACATGGCTTGCTCGTTGATCGAACACGAGCAGATCAAGACGACGCTGCCGAAGGCGAAAGAACTGCGCTCGATCGTCGACAAGCTGATCACGTTGGCCAAGCGCGGAGATCTGCATGGTCGCCGTCTTGCTCTTTCCAAGATCAAGCAGGAACCGGCTGTCGCGAAGCTTTTTGAAACGCTTGGGCCCCGCTATGCCGAGCGTGCCGGTGGCTACACCCGCGTCCTCAAAGCGGGCTTCCGTTATGGCGACATGGCCCCGATGGCGATCATCGAGCTGGTCGACCGTGATCCGGATGCCAAAGGTGCCGGCGACCGCGCGCGTGTCGAGGCCGAGGATGCAGCTGCGGCTGAAGACTGATCGCCGGGACCTGCATCGGTCAGACTTGTAGACCCGGTCGGGCTTGGCGGCCCGGCCAACAACGCATACTCTGACGTCACTTAGGGAGACGGCAGATGCGCTCAGGACCAGTCTTTTTCTTCAGTGTCATGCTTCTGGCAGCGTGCGGGATGTCGTCACCGAACGCACAGGGTGTCGACCGAACCATCACAACGGACGACACACCGCAGACTCGCACTGTTCCGAAGTCGAAAACGGAAATGGCTCTGAGTTTCTCGCCAGTCGTGAAACAGGCCGCACCTGCCGTTGTGAACATCTACACGAAGAAAGTGGTCGAACGCCGTCGCAGCCCGTTCGCTGGTGACCCATTCTTCGAACGCTTCTTCCGGGATATGTTTCCGCAGCCACGGACCCGCCGCCGGATTGAGAACTCTCTCGGTAGTGGTGTGATCCTCGACGCCTCCGGTGTTGTTGTCTCGAACCACCACGTTGTCGGTGGGGCGGATGAGATCACGGTCATCCTCCAGGACCGTCGAGAATTTCAGGGGCGCGTGGTCTTTGCGGACAAGGAACTGGATCTGGCGGTGCTTCAGCTCGAAGATGCCAGCAACCTGCCAACGCTCGGTCTGCGCGATAGTGATTCACTTGAAGTCGGCGATCTGGTTCTCGCCATTGGAAATCCGTTCGGTGTGGGGCAGACGGTGACCAGCGGCATCGTCTCTGGGCTGACCCGCAGTGGCGGCGCGCGCCGCGGAGGGGCTGGTGTCTTCATCCAGACGGATGCAGCCATCAATCCCGGTAACTCAGGTGGTGCGCTGGTTGACATGCAGGGACGCCTGAGCGGCGTGAACACGGCCATCCTCAGCCGGTCTGGCGGGTCGAACGGCATCGGTTTCGCTATTCCGGCCAATCTTGTCGCCCGTGTGGTGAATTCCGCGCAAGCCGGGCAAACCGAGCTGGTGCGCGCCTGGTTTGGATTCGATGGGCAGTCGGTCACAGGCGAACTGGCGTCGGCGATCGACCTTGTCACGCCGCGCGGTATTCTGATTGAGGCGTTGCATCCGGAGAGTCCGTTGGTTGCTGCCGGTTTGAAGCGTGGTGATGTGATCACGACCCTTGGCGGAGAGGAGGTAAACACCGTGCAGGAGCTCGAGTTTCGCGCCACTACGATGTCGCTCGGATCCTCCGCGACGCTTGGGTTTCTTCGTACCGGGAGTGAAAGAACCGCTCAGATCACGCTCGCGGCGGCACCGGCTAGGCCCGCCCCGGACCGGCGGGAACTTAGTGCGGATGACGGGTTGCCTGGGCTAGTCGTGGCCAATACGAACCCGGCGATGATTGACGAGTTGGATCTTTCGGTCAGAAGCAAAGGTGTTCTCGTGCTGGCCGCCCGTGGACCGGCGCGCCGCGTTGGACTGCGTGATGGCGACTTCGTGCGCGGCGTCGATGGCACACCCGTGGCCAACGTTTCTGAGCTCGTGCAACAATTGCAGGGGACGGCTGGGGACACAAAGCTCCAGATCGAACGAAACGGTCGGCTGGGAGAAATAAGATACCGGCGTGCCTCGTGAACGATCTCTTTGATCATGCGGTGGCGGCGGATACGACAGATGCGCCTCTTGCGGATCGGCTTCGACCGCAATCGCTGGCAGACGTTGTCGGCCAAGACCATATTCTCTCATCGGACGGACCGCTCGGCGCGATGCTAGCCGCGCGTGATCTCGGGTCCTTGGTGCTGTGGGGCCCACCCGGCGTTGGTAAAACGACGATTGCGCGGTTACTCGCCGAGGCGACGGACCTAGTCTTCGAACAGATCAGCGCGATCTTCTCGGGTGTGGGCGATCTTAAGAAAATCTTTGACGCCGCGCGAATGCGACGCGCGTCCGGGCGCAAGACCTTGCTCTTCGTGGACGAGATCCATCGCTTCAACAAAGCCCAGCAAGACAGCTTTCTGCCTCATATGGAGAACGGAACGATTGTGCTGGTCGGTGCGACGACGGAAAATCCCTCGTTCGAGCTCAATGCCGCCGTTCTTAGCCGCGCCCAGGTCCTGGAGCTTCGTCGTCTCGATGAAGTCAGTTTGAAACGCATTCTCGAACGTGCCGAGGATCTGACCGAACCGTTGCCGCTCGATGATGAAGCACGGCATGCGCTGATCGCAATGGCCGACGGCGATGGGCGGACCCTGCTTAACTTGGTTGAGCAAATCCTGCACCTGCCGGGACGCGAACCCCTTGGAACCGAAGATCTAGCGAAACTTCTGACCAGGCGGGCGCCCGTCTACGATAAGTCGGGAGACGGCCATTACAATCTGATCTCGGCGCTGCACAAATCCGTACGCGGCTCTGATCCTGACGCGGCGCTTTACTGGCTCTCTCGAATGCTGGAAGGCGGCGAGGATCCCCGCTTCTTGGCAAGACGGATCACGCGCATGGCGATCGAGGATATTGGCCTTGCCGATCCGCATGCGATGGAGCAGTGCATTGCGGCCTGGCAAACCTATGAGCGCCTTGGGTCACCGGAGGGTGAACTTGCTCTCGCACAAGCAGTGATTTTCTTAGCGCTTGCGCCTAAGTCCAATGCCTCCTACCGCGCTTACGGGGCCGCGCGTGCTGCTGCCGCGCAAACCGGGTCGAAGCCTCCGCCAAAGCATATTCTTAATTCTCCGACGCGCATGATGAAGGATCTCGGTTACGGACATGGGTACAATTATGACCACGACGCCGAGGACGCGTTCTCCGGCCAACACTATTTTCCGGACGGAATGGACCGGACGTCGTATTATATCCCGACCGATCGTGGTGTCGAGAAAGAGATTGGTGAACGCATGGCGCACCTCTCCGGGCTTCGAAAAGAGCGTTCTCAATCGTGATGGAGAAGGTACTACTCGTTGCCGCAGGCGGTGCGCTCGGATCTGTCTTGCGTTTTCTGAGCGTGTCTTTGCTTGGTCGTCTGACGGGTGATGCGGCAACCGGAACACTTCTCGTGAATGTTGCCGGGTCTTTCTTAATGGGCTGCTTGTTTGTCCTGTTGATCGAACACTCGGACGGTGTGCTGAGCCGTCTCATGCCATTCCTGTCTGTCGGGCTTCTTGGTAGTTTCACCACCTTCTCGGCATTTTCGCTCGATGCTCTACGGCTGTTCGAAAGCGGAAAGCCTTGGGTGGCTGGCTTCTATGTCCTGGGCTCCGTCAGCCTATCAATCGTAGCCGTGATTGTTGGCGTGGCCGTCATGCGGGCGCAATCCGCATGAGTGCTGTTGAGTTTGTCACTGTTGGCGATGACGAAGCAGAGCAACGCGTCGACCGGTGGCTGCGCAAGCGGATCTCCGGCTTGACTCAGGGGCAGGTCGAGAAGCTTTGCCGGCGCGGCGAAGTCCGCGTGGACGGTGGGCGGGTCAAGGCCTCGACCAGGGTCGGTCCAGGGCAGGTCGTCCGAATTCCGCCAATCCGGATGGATCCGGTCCGACGTCCTGCAAGTGACCCTGCTGCCCAGGATCCAATGCCCGAGAGCCTCGTTCAGACACTGCTCGAGGCGGTGATTTTCATGGTTGACGTTCTCTTTGCCCTGATCATACCGCCGTGATTGTCGGTGCAGGGCGGGACCGGTCAGAAGCAACATGTCGTTGGAGCCCTGCCTGCGCTGTGCTTCGGGAAGGCAGATCCGCCAAGGCTGATCCACCGTCTCGATCGTGACACCTCGGGTGTTCTTCTGCTGGCCCGGACTGGGCGGGCGGCGACCGCATTGGGACAGACTTTTCAAAGACGAAGTGTTGAGAAGATCTATTTCGCGGCGGTGGCCGGGGTTCCAAAGCTTGCAGCCGGTACAATCCGGTATGGCCTTAGAAAGACGGTCGGGCGAAACAACGAACGCATGGAAGCGGTGCATCCTGACGAAGTCCAAACGACGGAAGAAGCAAAGTCCGCCATCACCGAGTTCGCAGTGGTCGAGCGTGCCGGCTCGCGGCTATCTTGGATCGCCCTTCGCCCAGTCACCGGTCGGACGCATCAACTTCGTGTCCACATGGCACAGATTGGATGCCCAATCGCCGGTGACGGTAAATACGGTGGCCGGGGACAGGAGAATCTCGGCGACGGATGGGGAGGGGGACTCGGTGGTGCGCTAAGCCGCAAATTGCATTTGCACGCTGCGCGGCTGAGCTTCGACCACCCTGCCAAGAAGGAAAAGGTCACGATTTCGGCTAATCTGCCGACTCACATGCAGCGAACATGGGATGTCATGGGGTGGGATATGACCGATTGGCAGGATCGAACCGCTTGGACGGACTGAGCGGTTCAGGTATGCAGGCGAGCTTCGAAAACCTTCCATCGATTAACGCCCGTTGGCTACTGAACGATCAGTTCGGCGTGTAACGCGCCGGCGGTCTTTATTGCTTTCAGGATATCGATCATATCACGTGGTCCAATTCCCAGCGCGTTCAAGCCGTCGACCAGATCCGCCAGCGTGACGTTTTCATCAACCAGTGCCAGACGGTTTTCGGCTTCCTCGTCGATCTCGATCCCAGTTCGCGGCAATGCGAGCGTTTCGCCATCCGCGAACGGGTTTGGCTGCGACGCGATTGGCGCTTCGTTTACGCGGATCGTTAGGTTTCCCTGGCTGACGGCAACCCGGCTGATCTTGACGTCAGACCCGAGGACAATCGTGCCAGAGCGTTGATCAACGACGCCGCGCGCCTTTTGTGACGGCGTCACCTCCAGATTCTCCACCCTCGCGATAAGTCTTGCAGGTCTGACGCGAGCAGCGTTCGGATCTAACGTAACGGTTCCGCTGTCAGACATTGATGCGACGTCGCTGCCCAACGCCGAATTGATGGCCTCTTCGATCCGCACCGCCGTGGTAAAGTCAGGATCTCGCAGGGCGAGACGGATCCGCGAAAGATCGTCCAGAACGAATGGGACTTCGCGTTCGATCCGAGCGCCACCAGGTATTGTTCCCGAGGTTGGGACGCCGATCTGTGTCGCGGCGCCGTCACCTTCTGCGGCAATGCCGCCGGCGAGGATCGGTCCCTGTGCCACCGCGTAGATTTCTCCATCAGCGGCATTTAGGGGAGTCATTATCAACGTACCACCGATCAGATTCTTTGCGTCTCCGATCGCTGAAACGGTGACATCGATCCGACTTCCCAAACGGGCAAATGAGCCAAGAGTTGCTGTCACGATCACGGCTGCGACATTCTTGGGACGGAACTGTTCTCCTTGAACATTCACGCCGAGTCGTTCGAGCAGATTGCTGAGTGCCTCTTCGGTGAACGGTGAATTCCGAATTCCATCTCCTGATCCATTGAGGCCTACGACGAGGCCGTAACCGACGAGATCGTTGCCACGTACACCTTCGAATTCCACGAGGTCCTTGATGCGCGGTCCCGCTTGTGTCGCTCCGACGAATGTGACGCACATCACGAAGATACACGACGGCAGAACCCGAAGGAGTGTTTTCAATGCCCAGAACATTCCTCTCACAGAAAGTTCACCAATGACAGGTTGGACATTCTTGCAGTTGTCGCGAATGCAGTTTCAAGTTGTCTCTCAAGCTCTGTCAACTCAAGTGTTGACTCGACTTGATCTACGCCCGCCAGATTGTTGAATGCGATTGTCAGAGAAGCCTCGGATGCTGCGTTTCGCGCCTTTACGTTGGCGATCCGCTCTTCGGCGGATCCCACACGACTTTGCAGACCGATGATGTTTGAAACATCAGAGCGCAGTCCCTCCGATGCAAGCTCAGCAATCAGGCGTCTTTGGTTATCTGGTATGCCATTCGTCATATCAAATGCGGCGCCCAGCGCTACGACGTTAGCCATGATGGATCTCAGCGGATCTTCCGTTGCCTTCACCGCATAATCAACCCGCTCGCCAGGGCCAACTTCAGTCTGTGGTGCATTTCCGTCGCCGCCCAGATAGATTGAAGTATCGAAGGTACCACCAGGGTTGACAAACTCGGATACTAGGTTGGCGTAAGCTGTCGTAGCATCAGGCTGGGCTTCGAGAAACGGAACACCCTGTGTCTGGATGGTTGCGACGTCCGCGACAGCTCTGCCTGCCGAGCCGTCGTCGCCCGAGAAAAGCGGGCGTCCGGCAAACTGTGCGTTCAAGCTGCTGACCACTGATCCTAGTTCTTCGCGCGCAGTTGCAGAAACCCCTTCAAAGTCCCTCGTCGTACCGTTCGTCGTCAACAGATCAGTGGTATCCGCAAGCGATTGTCCGATGTTGCGCGCTTGTTCGAGTGCGGACTGAGTCACACTCGCGCGTGCCTCAGAAAGTGCGACCGCTTCGGAATAGTCCTGAAGATCCACGAGAGATTTTTCGACTTGCATCAGTCCACTGACATTGCCGTTCAGTTCGCGGGTGACATCGTCGAACCGACCGGTCACGGCCTGAACGCGGACGGCGTCGGCACGTTCGCGCAGCGACGTTATCAGAAGCGACATGCTCGCGCTGCGGTGCTGGGGGGGGAAACCAAACTCTGGCATCAGCGTATCTCCGTCAGCTCTTCCAGCATTCTGGAAGCGGTCTGGATGACCTGAATGTTTGCCGCATATGCCTGCTCGATCTGGATCAGGCTCTGCAACTCTGCATCCTGATCGACTCCAATCTCTCGGGCCTCTGATGCTGCGAGCGTCTCACGCGTCGAGATGAGAGCGCTGGCTTCCGCATCCAACCGTGTGCGGCGTTCACCTGTGAAGGAAGCGATGCTAGATACAATCTGGAATGTACTCTTAGTGCCCGAAAGACCGGTAACCGAGACTGTTGCTGGTGCCGTCATTGCGTCGAGCATTGCTCGGGGCAGGGCGTCTGAAAACGTCGGTCCGCTGCCGACCGCGTTTAAGCCGTCTCGCAGCCTCGTCGCATCACCACCCTGACTTGGATCAGCCAGCGCATTGACGGAAATGCGTTGTGCCAATCCATCAACAATTGTCGGATCGAACGATGCACCACCATCGGTGAACAGGCCTGCGTCGCCTGGCAATAGCGTTGGATCGACTCCACTGTCTTCGAACCGCTGGATCAAGTCTGCAGCGAACTCATCTATCTGCGTGGTCAGATCAAGGCCAAGTTCGTCGCGAACCTTGAAGTTCCCAAACAGCGAGCCCGCTGTGAGTGTTTGGGCGCCGGTGGCACCGGGTGTCAGATCCAGTCCAGAAAGCGTAACGCCGGACAACGCGCCGCTCCCAACAGGATCATAGATCATACCGGAGGTAATGATCGGCGAGCGTGTGAACTCGAGTTCGACCGGTTCTTCTGCGAGCAAGAATTGGCCTTGTACGGTCGTCAGGAAGGTCTTGTTGTTTTCCTGTGGAAGCACTCTAACCGGTACTATCGCGGCAACCTCGTCGATCAACAGCTCCCGCTGGTTCACCAATCCCGCGACGTCCCGACCGCCCACGCTCAACCGCGTGATCTTTTCGTTCAACTTGTCGATCTGATCGATGTTGCGATTCACTGTCTCGACCTGTTGAGCGATTCGGAAGTCCGCGTCCTGCCGCTCACTGGCGATTTGATCTGAAAGTTCGTTCAGGAAGGACGCCACGTCCTTGGCCGCCTCCACCGCCGCGATTTGCCGCGACTCTTCTTCCGGCGTCTCTGCAAGTTGGCGCAGGCTCGCCTCGAACTGTTCGACGCGCCTGAAAAGTCCGTCGTCTCCAGTGGCTTCACCGAATGCAGCACCCACACGAGCCAAGGATTCGGCCTGAATATCCACGGCGGCTGCATCACCGTCCGCAAGCCGACGCGTGGCGGTCAACTCTGGCGCCGAGTTCCGAACGACTTGATCTACGCGCACGCCAGCCCCACGACCCTCAAGCGCCTGAGCAGAAATATCAACGCTCTGGCGCGCATACCCCTTTGTCAGGGCGTTTGCGAGATTGTTTGACGCCACTTCGGCAAGCCTGCCCGTGACGTTTAAGCCGCTCAGAGCGTTCGAAAAAGAGCCGGAGATCGACATGAATACATCCTGTTAACCGGATCGCACATCCAAAGTTATCGTTTGAGGCTTGTGGTTTCCTGGAGCATCTCATCGACGGTTCGGATGACCGTCGCATTCGAAGAGAATGCCCGCTGCGTTACGATCATGTTCGTGAGCTCTTCGGCCACATCGACCGTACTTTGCTGCAAGGCGAAGCCAGAGATATCACCAGCCGGTCCTGCACCAGCATCGAAGAAGAAAACGTCGCCACTATCTTGTGAAATCTCAAACGCCTGGTTGTCGAGTGCGGTCAACCCGTTCGGATTTGGCACGGTTGCGAGCGGGATCTTGTAAAGTGCTCTTCGCTGTCCCGTGTCATAGACGCCGGACAAAGTACCATCCGGGTCGAATTCCAAACCCTGCAGGTTTCCGGCCGGAGCACCGTTCTTGGAAAGACCATTCGGCGTGAATGGCGCCGCTAGTTGACTGAGACCGGTTCCTGTGGCCGTGGACTGGAGCTGTACTTCGATCGGTCCGTCGACGACATGCAGGGTAAGCGCGCCCGTGGTGGCGTCAAAAGCTGCAGTTGTACCGACACCCTGCGGATCGGCCGGGTTTGCCGCTGACGGGGTCGCCGTCAAGAGCGTTCCAGGGCTGTTCCGCGTGCCGTCGAAGGTGAGATCGAAGTCGGCAACCAACGCCGACGCACTATCGGTAATCGAGATGTTCCACTGGTTCGAGAGCCCGGTCGCCGGCAACACCGGCGTGTAGTCGATTACAAGCTGATGCTTCACACCCAGGGCATCGAAGTACTCGATTGGTGACGAGATCGTTGCGCCGGTTGCGCCAGCTCCAGTCTCATCTGCCGGGAGGTTTACACCCAATTCGATTCGCGTTGTTGAATCTGCGGCGGTCAGAAAGGCTGAGAGCCGGACGGGCTCCAGCGAAGTGGGACTATCACGGACAATGTTCCCAGCGACGCTGCCTGTGGCATCGGTTGGCCAACCTTGGAGAACCAGCCCGCCCGGTGTCACCAGGTATCCATCTTCATTCTGTCGGAAAGACCCGGTTGCGACCATCTGAAATGGGCGTTGAGCAGCCGGGTCTTCGACGGCCGTAATCGGTGTGACAGGCAGCAGACCAGCGCCCGAGACGGCGATGTCAGTTGCTTCGTTAGACGTAATCAATGTACCCGAGGATGCGACGTCCCGAAATGTCGAGACCCGGACGCCGCCTGCAGAAAACGTTCCCCCGCTTCCGGCCGTTACAAGGGACGAAAAGTCCACGTCGGCCCGGCGATATCCGTTGGTGTTCGAGTTCGCGATGTTGTCCGAGATTACGGCGAGACGGGTCGAATTCACCCCCAGACCTGCAACACCTGCATTCAAACCAGACGACAGACTCATTTTACAACCTCTTTCTGGTGTTGTGATTACGCGATTGACCCGAAGTCTTACCGATCAGACTTAAGGCCGTCCTAATTCCCCACGCCATTGCGCAGCAGTATGATTGCGATTCGCCGGTTCTTTGAGGCAAATGGGTCGGGATCGATCGGGTTCGTCGCCGCCTGTCCGCTGCCACGGACGATGCGTTCAGACGGAAGGCCACGCGCGTTCATCAACCGGCGGGCGGCATTGGCCCGATCGGCGCTCAACTCCCAATTCGAGTATCCATCCTGCCGGGTGAAAGGCGCTGCGTCGGTGTGCCCGGAGATCGCGATGTCATTCGTTGTCTGACCAAGGATCGGCACAAGAATATCTATCAAGTCTCCAAGAACCGGTGCCGGCTCCGCGCCACCAGTTTCGAAGAGCGGCTCGTCCTGGATGTCGACAATTTCGATCACGAGACCCTCGGGGGTCATACGCATCGTGAAGTGTTCCAGCAATCCGTCGCCACCAACCGAACTCATCTGGTCGACAAGGTTGTCTGCGACGCCCGACAAAGCGCCGTTTTGTGCGCCGTTTTGCGCCTGACCCGTGTTGGATGCTTCAGTGGCTCCGTTCTCATTTACGCCTGGCTCGAGTTCCTCGCCGCCCTGTTCCCCGACTGCGCCGAACGTGCCGTCGCGCTCGTCCGTGAAAGGCGATGTCGGCCACGCGTCTTCGTCAATCGGAAGCCCAGCGCGCGGTGCCGGAAAGCCCTCTTCCAGATCGGGTGACGCGTCCAGTTCACCCAAGTTCTCGCCAAGTGTATCGTTCGTCGGGCGCGCTCTTACACCGTCGCTGCGCGACCCGGCGGCGGTATCCTCGGAGAACATCGTGTCGCCGTTCAGCATACCCGCGCCTCCGGCTGACACGGCGCTAATCGGTATCGACGGATCGAAAAAGTCTGCCAGACCCTTGCGTTGTTCCTCGCTCGTCGCGTTCAGGAGCCACATGAGCAGAAAAAAGGCCATCATCGCCGTGACGAAATCCGCATAGGCGACTTTCCAGGCACCGCCATGGTGCCCGTCGCCGCCCGAGACCTTCTTCTTCTTGATTATGATGGGTGCAACTTCGCTCACGACCTTCCCCGCGGGACTTCTGTGGCAAAGCCTTAGCGCGGAACACTTATCGCACCGTTACGCGAGGGAGTTTTTTTGGTTAATCCATCAGTAAGTCTCTGCGTTCATGGTGCTTCGGAAGCGCGTTAGAAGGATGCGTGCGGCGTTCAGAAGGGTATGGGTATGGATCAGAGTGGCGATACGATTCTTCAGCGAAAGGTCCGTGGCCCGAAGATGCGGATCTCGGGTTTCCCGGCGATGGAACCGCTTTGTGCCGCGTTCGCATCCCACGCCGCGACGATGGCGCGCAAGCAGCTCCGCAATGGGATCGACGTAACCGTCTATGGGTACGAAGTTGTTCGGCATGGCGATTATCTGCGTCAGCTCTATGCGCCCTCAGCGATCTACATACTTCAGTTCCCCGGAACCGGTGGGGCAAGCCTCATCAAGGCTCACCCGCGATTGCTCGGCAAGGTGCTGGACTTGTCGCTCGGTGGCGATGGCAGTTTCGAACATGCCGGCGAGGGCCGCGAACTGACATCGATTGATCACGCGATCTATGGCCGTTTCGTGGATCTCGTCTCAAAGTCGTTCGACGAAGGCATTCTCGAGCTTTGTGGTCGCTCGGCGCTTGGCGCGTCCCGCAAGGTACGCTTCGAAGAACAGCCCGGCATGGTGCGAATCGCGCCGGACCGGGCAGAAGTGTTTGTTATCAAACTGAACTTTCATATCGCTGAAGATAGGCGCGGGGCCGGGCTCGACTTTGTCATTCCGGTCGCCGGGTTGGAGCCGCTGAAACGGGACCTAGCCTCGAACGTCCAGACCGGTGACCCAACAGTCATGCAATGGGCCCGGCACATGTATGACAAGGTCATGGATCTGCCCATACCGGTGGACGGTGTGATCCCGCTTGGGACTTATACCGTTGGTGAATTGAGTCGGCTTGAACAGGGTATGTGCCTGGAGCTTCCGCCAAACGCCATCGACGAGGTTCAGCTTCAGGTCCAGACGATCGAGGGCATGGAGCCAGTCACGAAGGCACGGCTCGGCGTTAAAGGTCGAACAAAGGCCCTTCGTCTGATGGATGATCCCGACGAAGAGTTTGTCAAACCGCTGCTGGACATGCCGCGCCCATAGCCCGCCGACTCTGAAGCCGCGCGCAGTGGTCGCCATCGCGGATCAAACTTGAAGCATGTTCTGAATCCAACCCAGCCCATCTTCGGTCCGGCCGCGCGGTCTGTACTCGCAGCCGACCCAGCCTGAATACCCCAGCGCATCGATCTGTTTGAAAAGAAAGGTGAAGTTCAGTTCGCCATCGTCGGGCTCGTGCCGCTCGGGCACGCCGGCGATCTGAATGTGCCCGATATCTGGCGCGAGCCTCTCCATGCGGCGTGTCAGATCACCCTCCATGATCTGCGCGTGATAAAGATCGAACTGGAGCTTCAGGTTCGGCGCTCCGACGGTGTTGATGATCGCCATCGCCTGATCTGACCGGCTCAAAAAGTAGCTGGGCATGTCACGAGAGTTGATGGGTTCGATCACCAACAACCGGTCACCGGCCTCTTCCACCGCCCAAGTCAGATTATCCACAAATGTCGCCTGCGCGCTCTTTCCGGCGGCGTTGCCCGCCATCACATGGATCGCACCGGGTTCGATAATCGCCGCATACTCCAGAGCCTGCTGGAACGTGTCGCGAAACTCCTGCTCACGCCCCGGGATTGCCGACATTCCGCGCTCACCGGCCTGCCAATCCCCGGGAGGCGCATTGAACAAGGCCTGCTGCAGGCCGTGCGCATCCAAAGCCGCGCGAATTTCTGACGCGTCGAAATCGTATGGAAACAGAAACTCGACGCCCCGGAACCCGCATTTCGATGCTGCAGCGAAACGGTCCAGGAAGTCATGCTCATTGAACATCATCGACAGATTGGCGGCAAACTTTGGCATCGGCTTCCTCCTGGGCAGGAGGCCATGCTGGCTAAGGCGCGCCGCGACGTAAAGCGATTTCCTGTCCGTGCAACTCAGCGATCAAGCTTGCGGCGCACCTCGGCCAGAGACTCCATCACCTGAACCTCTTTCCCGGAGTCTAAAAAAATCGTGACGACGCTTCCGGTCGCCGGGCCCTTTTGCTCGATCATTGAAATCCGGGCGATCGGTATGCCGACAGGCTCGGAGGACTCAAGCAAGGTCAACCAAAGCCACTCAGTCATTCGGCCAGCCCCAATACGTGTTCAGAACTTCCTTGAGGTCCGCGCGCGAGGACTCGAGCGATAGATGCGTTTGCGCATAGTCGACAACACGTTGCTCCATTCGTCTCATGGCCGCCGGGTCGTTCAGGTAGCGGCCGATCGCGGCTGTGAGTTGCGGCACGACGGGCATGTCCAGATGGATCTTCTCGCAGACATCATCGGGAATGTCTGAAAAGGCCGCGTATTCCGGCACGATGATAACTTTGCCGAAACCCAGCGCGCGCGCAGCGACGCCCGAGGTTTCACCGGCGGATGGAAAGCGCATCAGCGGCAGGACGTCAGCGGCAAGCGTGTAGTCGTCGAAGTCGGCGTCGGACAGGTAACCCGTCACTTGAATGCTCGAGGCGTGTCGGGACTGACGGATCAGCTCCATCGCCGGGTCCCATTCGCAGGCGCCTGCGACGATCAACTGAGCGTCCGCGCTTTGATCACGCACTTCCTCGAAGGCAGCGATCACCCAATCGAGCCGCTTGGCCGGTGTCACATAACCGCCTGCAAGAATGATGAACTGCTCGGGATCCTACCCGAGCCGGTCGCGCGCCTCGGCCTTCGTGCGCGTGACCGCATTGCTTTGCTCGACACCGATCGCGTAGTGCGGAATCACATGAACCGGTGTCGACACCTCCTGCAATTCGATCTGAAAACGCGCCCACCGCGAGTGCACAATCACGGCTTCGGCCCGATCACAGATCGCCCGATTTACCCTTAGATAAAAATCGAGTCGCGGGGTGTAGAAGCCTTTGGCGCGCTGCAGGGCAGCCCGTCTGCCAAACGCCCCCTCGGAATCTTCAAGGCCCCTCAGGTATCCGGCGAAGTCGCCCTGGGCCAGCGTGCGTTCGGTGTGGATGTGGTGCAGCGACAGATCATGCAATTCGACGATGGCCCCGCCACGGCGCGCCTGTTCGAGGATGTAGCCGTGATGCACATTGTTCCCGAGTTGCAATAGCGTGTGGCGTTCGCCTGCAATGGCCTCGCTTGGTGCGATGGCGCGTCGGCCTTCGCGCTGGGCCGCCTCCTCGGTCACGAACACGAGCCCTTCGAATTCGGGATCCGACGCAATCAGCGTTTCGGTATAGTTTGCAATTCCCGAGGGCGAAGGCGCCAGCGGGGACCAGACATACCCCATGGGTCTATCCGGCGCGCCGCGTCACTTGCAGATGCTCCCGCGCTTCCAGCACGGTGATGCGATCCTCCAACGCCATGATCCGTTTGGCCAATCGCGTATCCAGGGTCTCCATCCGCATTTCATAAATATCCAGTGCCTGACGTGCAGCGGCGTGGGTGACGAGCGTTTGCTGGATCTCTTTCTGGATCTCACGCCTTATCTGGCGCCGCAGCTTTGCGGCCAAGGACGGAAACATCTTCTTAAGCGAGAGCACGCGCAAACTCCGGTTCTCAGGACACCACCGACCCGCCCATGGACGGACATCTGCAGGTGTACCAGCGACGCCTTAACCATAGGTTTTCCGTGCCGTCGCATTGATGCGAAACCCGGCTTAGTTCCGGATTAACCCATTCGCGCCAAAAGACCGCGAAAGATGATCGGACGCCCATGATCCTGAACCACCAGCACGGATTTATCTTTGTCCATGTGCCAAAGGCGGCTGGCACCACGATCACCCGCGCACTCTCGCCGCTGACAACCTTTCGTGATCTCGAGCTTGGTGGCACAAAGTACGGCGAGGCAATCCAGGAATTGTTCGCGTCGCGATTCGGCCTGCGCAAGCACTCGACAGGCGCCGTCATTCGCGGCAAATGCCCGCCGCATATCTGGCGCCGCTTCTTCGTTTTCGCTTTCGTGCGGTCACCCTATGCGCGGGCCTACTCGGTATATCGCTTCCTGCAACGCTCGAAGGAAGGCCCGCACCAAGCGGAGGTGAATGACCTCGCCATCACGGCATAACAGCAATCACCGA
>JBHJIZ010000010.1:0-16787 GCA_050043005.1 Paracoccaceae bacterium | reverse complement strand
CTCGCGGTCATGCATCCGGATGGCTATGTCCAGATCAAGGATCGCGCCAAGGACGTCATCATCTCGGGCGGTGAGAACATCAGTTCGATCGAGGTCGAGGAGATCCTGTTCAAGCATCCCTCCGTCGCGCTGGCGGCGGTGGTTGCCAAGGCGGATGAGAAGTGGGGCGAGACACCCTGTGCCTTTGTCGAGCTGAAGCCCGGCTCGAACATCGACACATCGGACATCATCGCCTTCTGCCGTGAGAACCTCGCGCATTACAAATGCCCGCGGCACGTCGTGTTTGGCGATCTGCCGAAGACGTCTACCGGGAAGGTGCAGAAATTCGTACTGCGGGCCCGGGCAGCCGCGCTTTAGGGCGAGAGCCTTCCGGGAAGCGCTCCGCGTAAGATCGTACGACGGCGTCCCTTTCGCGTCCTCAGGAGACATGCCTTTCAAGTCCTCATCGGTCCGCTGACCGGTCCCATGCGACATGTGTCACCGGCATCGAGGAACGATCCGCGTCACCGATCAAAACCCGAGGTTCGGATCGACACTCCAGATCACGACGATGCGCCAGGAATGACCTTCCCGGGGTTCAGAATTCCGTTCGGATCGAGTGCGGCCTTGATCGCCCGCATGGCGGCTAGGTTGCCGGGCGTCGTGTTCCGGGCGAACGTGTCCAGCTTGAACGTCCCGATCCCATGCTCGGCCGAGACAGCGCCGCCCATCGCCTTGACGCCGTGTTCGACGGCCTGGCTCACCTGATCCTTCTCATCGGTGCTCCAGGGCACCGCGCGCCCGACGCTGATGTGCAGATTGCCGTCGCCCAGGTGCGCGATGACGTGGTGGCGCGCGTCCGGGGCAATCGCGTTGAGGCGGTCCTCGAACCCGGTGACATAGGTATCCAATCGGCTCAGCGGGATCGAGACATCATACCAAAGCGGGTTCTTGATCGTTCGCGCAGCGGCCTGGCTGTCCTCGCGCAGGCGCCAGATCTCTCCGGCTTCCTTGTCGGATTTCGCCAGGACCGCATCCAGAATGTCGTCACTCTCGAAGAACGGGGCGAGGACGCGAAGGAGTTCATCCTCCTGCAACGTGCTTTCGATGATCAGATAGGCCGGTGCATCCGGACAGAACGCGAGCACGTTTGACAGACCCGTACCCGCTGCGGCGGCCTCGGCGTAGTCGTGCCACATCATTTCGCACAGCAGCAGGCCGCCTGTCCCGTCAACCGCCCACATCAACCGCAGGGCCGAGGCGGCACCGGGCACCGCGAGCAGGATTGTCTTGCTGTCCGGCTCTGCCCTTTCCAGCTTCAGGACGGCTTTTGTCACAACGCCCAGCGTCCCCTCGGCACCGCACAGCAGGTGCTTCAGATCGTAACCCTCGTTCGCCTTCGAGACGCGGGTCAGGTCCGAGAAGACAGTGCCATCCGCGAGGACGGCTTCGATCCCGAGAAGGCGTTGGCGCATCATACCGTAGCGAAACGCTTCCATTCCACCCGCATTGGTCGAGATCATCCCGCCGACCGTGGCCGACCCGCGCGAGGCGGTGTCGATCCCCATGGAAAGACCATGCGCGGCAGCGGCTTCCTGAACCGCCTGTTGCGTGACGGCTGCCGAGACCGTGGCGATCCGCTCGACCGGATCGATCTGGATGCCGCCTTCCAGGCGATCGGTCAGCAAGATGACCTCGCCGGGTTTGGACGCAGCGGCCCCCGCCAATCCGGTGCGTCCGCCATGCGTGACGACCGGGATGCCGTGGGCATTGCAGCAGCCAAGTATTGCAGAGACTTCGTCTGTGTTGACCGGGCGTACGGCAAGGCCAGCGCCTGTGTTGTCCTCGTCGGCTCCGGCGTCCAGTGCTGCCACGTGGTTCGATCGCAGGATGGCGTCGGCCCGGACCACACTGACGAGCTGCTCGGCGATCCAATCCGGTGTGGTCTCGGTCATCCATGCGCCCCCTTGCTCGCGGTCCCGTTGGGACATGCCAGTCATTCGGCCGTCTCACAATACTAAGCCCGGGAGAGAAGCCTTTTTGGTGCGCCTGCCCCGACCGGTTTCCCCAAGCGTAATGGGGCAAGTTATTAATCTTATGAGCGTACTCGTTGAAGAGGTGCCGTGGTGACGCGGCGTTCTCGGCACGATGAGCAAGCGGGGCGAACCACTGTTCTCGAGGACTTCATTCTCCGGCAAGTGGGTGCGCTCCATCCGATCGCGGATCTGGCTGTCCGTTGTCCTCTGCGCGCTTGCGATCGCGATTGTTGGTGTCACCAACCTCAGCAGCGTCCGCAGCACGGCGGCGCTACCAAAGCAGATCTACAACTATTCCTACGCGGTCGGCATCGCGGTGCGCGATCTGCGCGGCGACGTCAACGTGATGCACACCGAATTGTCGGATTTGGCGCGGACGCCGTCAAAACTGGCGCTGCGGCGATTTGAAATGCGAATGGGAGAGATCGACCAGCGCGTCGACTTTCTCAAAGCGACGAGCATGGACCGGTTTCGGGGGAATCCTCTGCTAGTGGACCGTGCATTTGCGGCCCTTGCTGACTGGAACGCCGTGCGCGCAGATGTGGTCAAAGCGATCCAAGCCTCGGACCGGGTGACCGCCTATACCCTGATGAAGACCGAGGGGTACAATCAGCTCAAGTATCTCGAAGAACACCTCGCCCGGCTGATCGGTTCGGCCAATGCCAGCTCGGCAGCGCTTTCGGCGCAAGCGGACACCATGCTGACGTCGGCGGTCTACGAAATCTGGGCGGCGATCCTGTTGTCGCTGGTTCTGCTGGCCTGCGCTGCACGCATGGTCCTGGGCGCACTCGTTCGGCCAGTTCGGGAAATCAGCGGTGCGATGTCGAGCATTGCGATGGGCAACCTGAGCACCGTGATCCCGCATGACGAGCGTGACGACGAGATCGGCTAGATTGCACGATCGAGCAAGGTGTTCCTGAACCATGCGATCGCGATACAGGAATCGAGCATCGATCTTCTGACGCTTCTTCCGAACCGTCGCCAGATGTTGGAGCATATTGCCATCGAGAAGCTCGACCCGGATCGAGGTGCGGGCGAGGGCGTCTTGCTGCATGTCGATCTCGACAACTTCGTCGAAGTGAACGAGATGTGGGGCAGGGAGGTCGGCGATCGCCTTTTGATCGACACCGCCTTCAGTCTGAGATCGCTGCAAGAACGCGGCGATTTCATCGCGCGAGAGGGGGCCGACAGTTTCCTTTGGTATCGCAGCGGGCCTGTGACTCTGGCGCAGGCGCAGTCCCTGGCAGCCCATATCCAGGCCAGAATTCTCGACCGGTCCGGCGATCACGATGATGAATATCCGGCGTCGTGCAGCATCGGAATTTGCCTGTGCGACGACGCCGTCGACCCTGAGAAACTGCTGATGCGCGCCGAAGACGCCTATCTCGATGCCAAACGGCGCGCCCGCGGCTCGATCGCGACCTACACGATTGAAATGGATGCGCGGCTTCTGCGGCGGCGCGAAACGCTGCGCGGCCTGCGGTTCGCGATCAACCACGATGAGATCGCGCCATTCTTCCAGCCTCAGGTCGATGCTCGCTCGGGCGCTCTGCATGGATTCGAGGCGCTTGCACGCTGGCATCACCCGGAACACGGTGTGCTATCGCCCTGGCAGTTTCTTCCTGTGGCACAAAGCGCGGGGTTGCTCGGGGCAATATCCGAGATCATGATTTCGAAGGCGCTGGCGCAACTCGCGGACTGGCGGCGCAGGGGGCTCCACGTTCCGCGCATCAGCATCAATCTGGATGCTGCCGATCTTGGGCGCGATGACTTCGCGGACCGTCTGATGCTCGAGCTTGAGCGCGACGGACTCGGGCCGAAGGACATCTGCCTCGAACTTCTCGAGACTGCGATGATCGAAGATGGCGAGACGCCGGTGTCCAAGTCGCTCGAGCGGCTTTGTGAGCTTGGTTGTCCGATTGAGTTGGATGACTTCGGCACCGGCCACGCGGCGATCTCCAGCCTGCAGCTGATCACCCTCAACGGTATCAAGATCGACCGGTGCTTCGTGACGAACGTCCACAAAAGGCCGCAGCAGCAGAAGCTCATCAATGCCATGCTGCGGCTTGCGCACGCGCTTCAGATTTGCACCGTCGCCGAAGGCATCGAAAGCGTTGATGAACGCAGCATGCTGCTCGATATGGGTTGCGATGTCTTGCAGGGATTTGGCATCGCACGGCCCATGGCGGGCGAGGACGCGACCGCATGGTTGCGCAAGTTCACTCCCGAGGTCGGGCGCATGGTTCCAATGCGCGAGATCGCCTGAAGATTCCGCCGCGCCGCAGCCGCAGGGGCTGCATCGTCAAAGCGCGTCACGCGTCAGAATCTCGGGCGGGACATGTGCTGTAACCTGCGGCGGGTTATCGACGCGTTCCAGGCGGACGAGCGTTGTGTGCGCAGAGTTTCCCTGGCCCAGCCGCGACGTTCCGGCATCCCGCGTCAGAACATTCGGGTTCCCGTGCTTGCAGAGCGTTCCATCAGAACCCGGCTCGGCCGGATCGTACCAAGCCCCCGTCGAGAGCTGAACGACCCCGCGCCGCACACTCTCGCAGATCCGTACACCTGCCAGACATGCGCCGCGATCATTGAAAACGCGAACGACGTCACCGTCGGTAACCTCAAGACGCGCCGCGTCCTCCGGGTGAAGGGTCAACGGCTCGCGCCCCGCGATCTTCGAGCCCTGACTGACGCGGCCCGGGTCGAATTGGCTGTGCAGACGCGTACGCGGCTGGTTCGAGATCAGGTGGAACTGATCGGGCTTTGCCTTGCCAAGCCACTCGACGGGCTCCAGCCAGACCGGATGTCCCGGGCAGTCGTCGTACCCGAACCCGGCAATCGCATCCGAGAAGATCTCGATCTTGCCCGAGCGCGTTGTCAGCGGATGCCCGTCCGGGTCCTGCACGAACGCTTCTATCAGGATCGGCTCACGCGGGTTCGGTGGCAGGGTATGCGTCTCCTGCTCGCGCAATTCGTCCAACGTCGGCAGCGCGAACCCTGCCTCACCCGCGCGCTGTCGCGTCTGATCCCAAAGATGCGCGATCCAATCCTCGGCTGTCCGGCCCTCGGTATAGACAGCCTCCACGCCCAGCCGTGCGGCGATACCCGAAAAGATCTCGTAGTCCGAACGGGCAGCGCCCACCGGATCGACCGCCCGGCGCATCGCGACGAGCAGGGGTTCCCAGTGCGTCATAGAGATGTCTTCACGCTCCAGCACCGTGGTCGCCGGGAAGACGATGTCGGCATGACGCGCCATCGGCGTCCACCAGATTTCGTTAACGATGATCGTCTCGGGCCGGTGCATGGCACGCACAAGGCGGTTCAGGTCCTGATGGTGGTGGAACGGGTTGCCGCCAGTCCAGTAAACCAGGCGGATATCTGGGTAGGTAAGATCCCGCCCGTTGAACTGATAGGGTACCTTCGGGTTCAGCAGCATGTCCGAGATGCGCGCGACCGGGATAGCCGTGCGCACCGGGTTGCGCCCTTGCGGCACCGCCGGGAACTGGAACGGCAGCACCGAATTGCCGATCCCGTTCTCGGATGCATACCCGATCCCGAAGCCGCCACCCGGAAGGCCGATCTGTCCCAGCATCGCGGCGAGCACAACGGCCATCCAGATCGGCTGTTCGCCATGGTCCGCCCGTTGCAGCGACCACGCGACCATGATCATCGTGCGTTTCGACGCCATTTCGCGCGCCAAGGAGCGGATGCGGTCTGCGGGCAACTCGCAAATCTCCGCCGCCCATTGTGCGTCCTTGGTGACGCCGTCGGCCTCGCCGGTCAGGTACGGCCGAAAACGCTCCCACCCGACACAGCAGCGCGCCATGAAGCCTTCATCGTGCAAGCCTTCGGCCAGCAGCGTATGCGCCAGCCCCAGCATCAGTGCGGTGTCGGTGTTCGGGCGCAGCGCCAGCCAGTCGGGCTCGACCTCGTCGATAACGTCGGTCCTCAGCGGCGAGACGTTGACGAACCGGCAGCCGTTCGCATGGGCCGCGATCACCGACTCGCGCAGCACGTGCCGACCGACCCCGCCCGAGGTTACCTGCGCGTTCTTCCGGGCCAGCCCGCCAAAGGCGACGACCAGTCCAGAGTGTTCCGCGATCACCGGCCACGAGGTTGCGGTGTCGAGAACCACCGAGCGCATTGGCCCGACGATGTGCGGCGTAATCGCGTTCGCCGCGGCATAGGAATAGTTCGAGATTGATGCGGTGTACCCGCCGACGCAGTTCAGGAACCGGTGAACATGGCTTTGCGCATGATGGAAACGTCCGGCCGAAGCCCAGCCATAGGATCCCCCGAAGATCGATTCATTGCCGTGCGCGGTCCGCACCCGCTCCAATTCCGCCGCCGCAAGATCCAGTGCCTCGTCCCAACTGACGGCTACGAAGGCTTCGCGCCCCCGCCCGGTCCGGTCGCCCGACGGTCCGTTCTCGAGATAGCCTTTCCGGACCATCGGCTGGCTGATCCGTGTCGGATGGTCGACCATGTCGATGATCCCTGGTCCGATCATCGCCGGATCCGGGTCGTCGGAATAATCACGCACGCCTTCCAGCTTGCCGTCACGCACTTCGGCGAAATAGGTGCCCCAATGGGTCGAAAAGGGCGTCACGCGGATCTTGGATTGGTCGTTCATGTCAGGCGCCTCCCGTCAGCGCAGGTCGTCGGCAAGCATATCCCGGACCAGATCCGCGATGGCCAGCGAAGAGGTCAGGCCGGGCGACTCGATTCCGTACAGCCCGACATACCCCGGCAATCCGTGCTCGTCAGCGGCAGAAATGCGGAAATCGGCGGCATGTTTGGCACCCTTGCGGGCGAGCTTTGGACGAATTCCGGAGTAGTCCGCGGCAAGAGTGCCATCGGGCAGCCCCGGCCAGTAACGCCGGATGGCGCCGTAGAAGCTGTCGCCGCGCGCCGGATCGACGGCGTAGTCAATCTCGTCGATCCACTCCACATCGGGGCCAAAGCGCGCGCGGCCCGCCATGTCGAGCGTCAGGTGAATGCCAAGTCCCCCTGCCACCGGTGCGGGGTAGATCAGCCGTTCGAAGGGCGCTTTCACGGTCAGAGAGAAATAGTTCCCCTTGGCGATCCATTGGTCGGGCGCCGCCGTCCCGGGCAGCCCGTCCATGCGTCGGGCCAGCCCGGGCGCATCCAGGCCCGCCGAGTTGACCACCGTGCGTGCGATCAGGTCCATCGGCGCCTCGCCGCCGGTGCGGATCTGGAAGCTGTCATCCGCCGCAGCGACGCTCTCGACCGGTGTGTTGAGGACCAGCATTCCGCCATGCGCCTCGGCCTCGCCCAGCAGCGTCAGCATGAAGGTGTGACTGTCGACGATCCCGGTCGAGGGCGAGAGCAGGGCGCCGTGACACTCCAGTTCGGGCTCCAGTTCCCGTGCCTCGTCGCGGCTGATCTTGCGCAGATCCTCGACCCCGTTGTCCCAGGCCCGCTGTGCGATACCGTCGAACTGCTCCAGCTCACCCTCGGAACAGGCAACGATCAGCTTTCCGCAATTGTTGTGCGGGATGCCGTTGGCCCGGCAGTAATCGTAGAGCATATGCTTGCCCGCGACGCACATCCGGGCCTTCAGGCTGTCCTTGGCGTAGTAGATCCCGGCGTGGATCACCTCGGAGTTTCTGGCGCTGGTGATCGAGCCATAGGCGTCTTCACGCTCCAGCACGAGTACCTCGTGCCCGGCCAGCGCCAGCGCGCGCGCAACGGCCAGGCCCACAACACCCGCCCCGATCACAACCGTATCGACCTGTTCCGTCATCCGCACCCCAGACAGTGTCCACGGGAGTCTCTATAGCGGGGCTTCCGGGATCTGCCAGCCAGCATGGCGATTTCTGTGTGCGCCGACGGGGCCACCTGTTGTGTCAAAGACTCAAGCGTGCAGGAATTTCGCAGGTCCGGGAAAAATCTGCTGTCGGCCTGTCGTCTGTCTGGCATGTATGGTGTCGACGGATCCACAGAGGTCCGCACGAGGTTTACCGAGGGCATTCATGGACCGCTTCAATTGGCGCCAGATTCTGATTCCGGCCGCATATGTGCTGCTGGTGGGCGTCATCGCGATCTTCGCGCACTCAGGATTGCAGGGAACGCATGGCCTGGCCGCCTATCGCGATGCCAGTATCGAGGAACGCCGGCTGATGGCCGAGCTTGACGCCGTGAGGGCGGAACGCGAGGCTCTCGCCTACTAGGTGCGCCGGATGTCGGACCGTTATCTCGATCTTGATCTTCTCGACGAGCGGGCGCGTGCGGTGCTGGGCCGTGTGCGGCCGGACGAGATCGTCATTCACTGAGTGGGCTTGCCGTTCTTATGTTGCAGCGCAACATAGTTCCCGCAACGGTCTAAACTCTGCAAAATCGTTATCGTTTTGTTTGCTGCATTACGCGTGAGATGCGGCTAGGCTCCCGCTCAACAGAAGCCCCGAAAGGGGTCACGCGCCAGAAGGAGACGCCGATGCCGCCGCGCAAGAGGACGCCCAAGAAGAACCTTCCCCCTGCAGACGAGTTGCTTGGCTACTACAAGGACATGCTGTTGATCCGGCGGTTCGAGGAGAAGGCCGGCCAGCTGTATGGCATGGGTCTGATCGGCGGGTTCTGTCACCTCTATATCGGGCAGGAGGCGGTGGTCGTCGGCCTGCAATCGAACACCAAGGACGGCGATCAGGTCGTGACCTCGTATCGCGACCATGGCCACATGCTGGCCTGTGGAATGAACCCGGACGGCGTGATGGCCGAACTGACCGGACGCGAGGGCGGCTATTCGCGCGGCAAAGGCGGCTCGATGCACATGTTCTCGGCCGAGAAGCATTTCTATGGCGGGCATGGCATTGTCGGCGCACAGGTGCCGAGCGGCGCGGGACTGGCCTTTGCGAACAAATACCGGGGCAACGACAATGTCAGCTTCGCCTATTTCGGCGATGGCGCGGCGAACCAGGGCCAGATCTATGAGACGTTCAACATGGCGGCGCTCTGGCAGTTGCCGTGTATCTTCGTGATCGAGAACAACCAGTACGCCATGGGTACGGCGCAGACGCGGTCGACGTCGACCCCGGATTTGCACACGCGCGGCGAGGCTTTCGGCATTCCAGGCGAGGAAGTCGACGGCATGGACGTGCTTGCAGTCAGGGAAGCGGGCGGACGCGCGGTTGAACACTGCCGCTCGGGCGCCGGGCCGTACATCCTCGAGGTCAAGACCTATCGCTACCGGGGGCACTCGATGTCGGATCCGGCGAAGTACCGGACCCGCGAAGAGGTCTCGAAAATGCGCGAAGAACGTGACCCGATCGACGGGCTGCGCGCGCTGATCATGGACAACAAGCTGGCCGAAGAAGACGCGATCAAGGCGATCGACAAGGACGTGAAGGCCATTGTGAACGACGCGGCGAAGTTCGCGCAGGACAGCCCGGAGCCGGCGGAAGCCGAGCTCTGGACGGATGTCTACGCTTAAGGGGGCGGGGAATGACCATTGAAGTACTGATGCCGGCCCTCTCGCCGACGATGGAAGAGGGCACGCTGGCCAAATGGCTGGTCAAGGAAGGCGATACGGTGTCGTCGGGCGACATCATCGCCGAGATCGAGACCGACAAGGCGACCATGGAGGTCGAGGCGGTTGATGAAGGCACGGTCGGCAAGCTGGTCGTCGCCGAGGGCACCGAGGGTGTGAAGGTCAACGCCTTGATCCTGGTGTTGCTGGAGGAAGGCGAAGACGCCGCGGCGGCCGAAAGCTCGGCGTCGGCGGGCCCGGCGACGGCCCACCCGCCGACCCCCGCCGCCGGGCCCGCCGAGCCGGTGGCGATCTCTGCACCTGCCGAAGTAGCGGCAGCGCCAGTGGCATCCGAGCCGTCGCCGGACTACCCGGACGGCACTCCGATGAAATCCCAGACCGTGCGCGAAGCATTGCGCGACGCGATGGCCGAGGAGATGCGCCGCGAGGACGACGTCTATCTGATGGGGGAGGAGGTCGCCGAATATCAGGGCGCCTACAAGATCTCACAGGGGCTGCTGGACGAGTTTGGCGCCCGCCGGGTGATCGACACACCGATCACCGAGCACGGCTTCACGGGTATCGCCGTGGGTGCCGCCTTCGCGGGGCTGAAGCCGATTGTCGAGTTCATGACCTTCAACTTCGCCATGCAGGCGATTGACCAGATCATTAACTCGGCGGCCAAGACGCTGTACATGTCCGGCGGTCAGATGGGCTGACCGATCGTCTTCCGGGGCCCGAACGGTGCTGCGGCGCGCGTGGCGGCCCAGCACTCGCAGGACTATGCAGCCTGGTACGCACAGATCCCCGGCCTGAAAGTCGTCCAGCCCTACACGGCGGCGGACGCCAAGGGATTGCTGAAGTCGGCGATCCGCGATCCGAACCCGGTGATCGTGCTGGAGAACGAGATCCTTTACGGGCGGTCGTTCGAGGTGCCCGATCTCGAGGATTACACGGTGCCGCTCGGCAAGGCGCGCATCGCGCGAACGGGTACGGATGTGACCCTGGTGAGCTTTGGCATCGGCATGACCTATGCGATGGAGGCCGCTGCCGCCCTGGCCGAGGATGGGATATCCGCCGAGGTGATCGATCTGCGCTCGATCCGTCCGATGGATACGGCCACGGTCGTCGGGTCGGTGATGAAGACCAACCGCTGCGTCACGATCGAGGAAGGCTTCCCGGTCTGCTCCATCGGAAACCACCTCTCGGCCGTGCTGATGCAGGAGGCGTTCGATTATCTGGACGCGCCGGTCATCAACTGCACGGGCAAGGACGTGCCGATGCCGTATGCCGCGAACCTGGAGAAACTGGCGCTGGTGACAACGCCGGACGTCATCGCGGCGGCCAAGGCCGTCTGCTACCGCTGAGGGAGGGGACCCATGCCGATCAATGTGACCATGCCGGCGCTGTCTCCGACGATGGAGGAAGGCACGCTCGCGAAGTGGCTGGTGAAGGAGGGGGACACGGTGTCCTCTGGTGACATCATCGCCGAAATCGAAACCGACAAGGCGACGATGGAGTTCGAAGCCGTCGATGAAGGAACCGTGGGCAAGATCGTCGTGCCCGAGGGCACCGAAGGCGTGAAGGTCAACGACCTGATCATGGTTCTGCTGGAAGAAGGAGAGAGTGCGTCGGATATCGGCGATACCTCGGCCCCGGCGGTAGCGCCCGCGCCTGCCGCACCGGAAGAGACCGCCGCGCCTGCGGCCAGCCCGGCTCCCGCGGCCTCTGCTCCGGTTGCCGCTGCTCCAGTCGCCCCTGTGGCATCTTCGGGTGGACGGGTCTTCGCGTCGCCGCTGGCGCGCCGGATCGCCGCCGACAAGGGTATCGACCTTGCGCAGGGCAAGGGCACCGGACCCAAGGGGCGGATCGTCAAGGCGGACGTTGAAGGCTTCACGCCTGCCGCTGCCGCCCCGGCACCGCAGACAGCGGCACCTGCCGCGGCCCCAGCGGCGGCGGCTCCAGCCGGACCGTCTGCCGATGCCGTCGCAAAGATGTTCGAAGGACGACCCTACGAGGAGATCAAGCTCGACGGGATGCGCAAGACCATCGCCGCGCGCCTGTCGGAAGCCAAGTCGACCATCCCGCACTTCTATCTGCGCCGCGACATCGAACTCGACGCGCTGCTCAGTTTGCGCAAATCGATGAATGCGAAGCTCGAGAAGCAGGGCGTGAAGCTCAGCGTCAACGACTTCGTCATCAAGGCTTGTGCTGCCGGTCTGCAGCGCGTGCCAGATGCGAACGCCGTTTGGGCGGGCGACCGGATCCTGCGGATGGAGGCTTCGGACGTCGCCGTGGCCGTCGCCATCGAGGGCGGCCTGCTGACCCCGGTGATCAAGGACGCCCATGGCAAGGGACTGGCCCAGATCTCGAACGAGATGAAGGATCTGGCGGGCCGCGCCCGTGACCGGAAGCTGGCGCCGCACGAATATCAGGGCGGATCGTTCTCGATCTCGAACCTCGGCATGTTTGGCATCGACAACTTTGATGCCGTGATCAACCCGCCGCACGGCTCGATCCTGGCTGTCGGTGCGGGCGTGCAGAAGCCGGTTGTTCACGCGGGCGAACTCGAGGTCGCGACGGTCATGTCGGTGACCCTCTCGGTCGATCACCGGGTGATCGATGGGGCATTGGGCGCGCAGTTCCTCGAGGCGATCAAGCAGAACCTCGAAGACCCGACCATGATGCTGGTCTGACCGGTTGGTCCTGCACGCAGCGGGTCTGGCGCGGTCAGACGCCCCAGGCCTGCCAGCTTGCCGGGAACGGATGTTTCAGCGCTCTCCAGTGTAGAATGAACTGGCCATGATGCAGCGTTTCATGGCCGATCAACCGCACCAGATGCAGCGGCAAGGATACTGGTTCTCCGAACCAGTCGATCTGCCGGTCGCGTGCCGCATGTGTGAAGACATCGGCATGGCGATCTGAAAGACCGGCAAAGTACTCCGTCAGCGCCGATTGCGACGGACCGCCCCGATACGTTCGTGCGCCCAAGTCAAAGACGATGCGTCCCTGGTCTATGGCGGCGAGGTAGGTTTCATGAATGCCGCCGACATGCCGGAACTGCTTCCAGAGCGCACCGCTTCCGGGCGGCTCGTGAAGCAGATCCTCTTCCGAGCACGCCGCCAGCAGGTCCAGTGTCAGCCCACGCATCTGATCCCACTCGGCCTGCAACTCTGGCAGCGAAAGCTGCATCGGAATGCTCCTTGTTTCGGATCGTCTCGGATCAGCGCCCAAAGCCGGACCCGAACCCAACGTCTATCCAGCAGTTTTCTGTGAAATAGAATACCCGCGATTGTGAACAGTATATCGCCATCCTGCCTGCAAACCGGGAAAAGCGGGCATATATCACGCTGCAACGAGTCCCCCCTGAAGGAAGTACATCATGAGCGACACCGGTTATACGCCCCCCGAAGTGTGGAAATGGGACAGCGAGAACGGCGGCAAGTTTGCATCGATCAACCGTCCGATCTCTGGCGCCACGCACGAGAAAGAGCTGCCCAAGGGCGCGCATCCGCACCAGCTCTACTCGCTGGCCACGCCCAATGGCGTCAAGGTCACGTTGATGTTCGAGGAATTGCTTGAGGCCGGTCATAGTGCTGCCGAATATGACGCCTGGCTGATCAAGATCGGTGACGGCGACCAGTTCGGGTCGGGTTTCGTTGCGGCCAACCCGAACTCGAAGATCCCGGCGCTGATCGACTACTCGACGTCCGAGCCGACCCGGGTGTTCGCGTCGGCGTCGATCCTGTTTTACCTGGCCGTGCAGTTCGGCGCTTTCTTGCCGACCGATCTGGCGGCGCGCACCGAGGCGATGAATTGGCTGTTCTGGCAGATGGGCTCGGCGCCGTACCTGGGCGGCGGGTTTGGCCATTTCTATGCCTATGCGCCGTTTCCACAGGAGTACCCGATCAACCGTTTCGCCATGGAGGTGAAGCGCCAGATGCACGTGCTCGACACGCGTCTGGGCGAGGCGAAGTACGTTGCGGGCGACGAGTACACCATCGCTGACATGGCGATCGCGCCTTGGTACGGCCTGCTGACCACCGGCAAGATCTATTCCGGCGACGGTTTTGACTCGGCCAAGTTCCTCTCGGTGCACGAATACGAGAATGTCGGACGCTGGTACGACGAGATCTCGAACCGTCCGGCCTATCAGCGCGGCCGCATGGTCAACCGGATGGCCGGGGATCCGTCCGAACAGCTCCACGAACGTCACTCGGCCAGCGACTTCGAAACCCGGACGCAGGACAAGCTGCAACCGGCGGCCGAGTAACCGAAGAACGGGCACGCGCGCGACCGAAGGTGCGATGCTGTGTCCCGGCCGTCTGCTTGACGTCGTGAGCGGCTGAGATAGGTCCAATGTAAGCGGTAGGCGCGTTTTGCGGGCCTGTTGCCGAGACGCATGTATTGTCCAGAAGCTGGAGACACCCTTGTTCGACCAAAGCGCCGCCATCATGCCCGGCCGTGGCCGCCTCACGCACGCCGCATCGGATCACCCGGCGGTCCCGCCCGCGCGGGTCGGGATCGTCCTGGCCAATCTCGGTACGCCCGACGGGCACGACTATTGGTCGATGCGGCGCTACCTGAACGAATTCCTGTCGGACCGCCGTGTTATCGAATGGTCGCCCTGGCTCTGGCAACCGATCCTCAAGCTGATCGTCCTCACCAAGCGCCCGTTCTCGTCGGGCGAGGCCTATCGCGGCAGCTGGAACGAGGACCTCGACGAAAGCCCGCTGCTGACGATCACACGCTCGCAGACCGACAAACTGCGCGCACGGATGACCGCACAGTTCGGCGACAGCGTCATGGTCGACTTCGCGATGCGCTATGGCAATCCGTCGACCGACAGCGTGGTCCGCCGCATGGTCCAGCAGGGCTGCGAACGCATCCTGTTCTTCCCGCTCTACCCGCAATACGCCGCCGCCACGACCGGGACCGCGAACGACCAGGCGTTCCGCTCGCTCCAGGCCTTGCGCTGGCAACCCGCCGTTCGCACCGCACCCGCGTATCACGACCACCCGGCATACATCGACGCGCTGGCCCAATCGGTCGAAACCGCCTATGCGGGCTTCGAGGAGAAACCGACGGCGCTCGTCACCTCGTACCACGGCCTGCCGAAAAGCTACTTCATGAAGGGCGACCCGTACCACTGCCACTGCCAGAAGACCTCGCGCCTGATGATGGAGCGCCTGGGCTGGGCCAAGGGCGAAATCCACACGACGTTTCAATCCCGCTTCGGGCCAGAGGAATGGCTGACCCCCTACACCGTCGAATACGTCGCCAAACTGGCGCGCGAGGGCCACAAGCGCATCGCCATAATGGCGCCCGGCTTCTCCTCGGACTGCGTCGAGACGCTCGAGGAGATCAACGAGGAGATCCACGAAGCGTTCGAGGAAGCGGGCGGCGAGCACTTCCACTACATCCCCTGCCTCATCGACGACGAGGCCCATATCGACTTGATCCAGGCCGGCGTCGCCAACGAAACGCAGGGCTGGCTCTGAGCGCGACATAGGGATGGTCTGAACCGCGCCCTTCGCCTGCGCCGGGCGCCACGCTGCACCGTCGCTGACGCAACTCCTGTGAACCTCACGCGGTCGACACGTCCGCGCCGCGCAAGCTCGACGTCGCGCGCAAGGCCAGCCACGACCGCGGGTAGGCGCCCGGTCGTCTCTGGTCTGCGCTTTATGGTGAAGCTCCTCCTTCGCTCCAGCCCTGCATGGGCGTCGAAGAAGTGCCCGCCCCGGGGACGGTCGGGCGCTGGCCCGGGGCGCTGGCCCGGGGCGCTGCGCGCCAGTGCTCCGGGCCGGAGCGCTTATGCCCAAAGACGGTTCCTCGCGGAACAATGCGTAAGGATGGCGCTCTCTGTTCGCACTGCGTGTGCACTGCAGAGGTGCGGACGACACGCCAAACGCTCAGAGCGCATCGAGACACGCGGTGCCGGGCAGGATCGTAGGGGGGGCTTCGGCCCACCGCAGCACCGCATTGCGATGCGAAGCGTTTGACGAACTGCACTCAGTCCCCATCCGCAGGGTCAGTCGAAGCCCCCTTACCTTTTGCTGCCTCATCGTCCTTCTTCGAGGATCCGTGCAGCCGTGCGACATACGCCATCGCGGACGGGATCCATGCAAACTCGGCGGGCAGGATCTCGGCCAGATACAGCAGATAGGACTTCGCCCCGACTAACGCCCCGGCCATGGTTGCCTCGGCGTGATTCTCCACTCCCTTCTGAGCGCCCTACTCGACCGGCGACCAGACCCAACCGAGCAGCGCACCAGTATACTTTGCCAGGAAATCACCGGCGACCCGAAGATAGCTGCGCGTCGCCAGCGTTGATGGTTCCGTTGGGCCATCGGCACGCTCCTCCGACACCGCCGCCGTCGCATAATCCTCAAGCTCTCGGTTGGCATCTGGCGCAACCAGACCCGGTTCGGCGGCCACAACTTCTTCGATGGCTGCTTTGACAGCGCGAACAGCAGCGTTCTCTTGTTGCGGGGTGCCAAACGGCTCATCCACGCCTTTCACGTAGTCCGCCCATTGCGGCAACTGCCGCAGCAGGAACTGGAGTTGCGCGTTCGAGGCAACCACTGACGCCGCCGCCTCGCCCATCAAGAAGTCGTCCGCGCGCTTGGCCAGTTCATCAAGCTGCGCTGCGAAGACGCCCAACGCCGCGACCTCCAACGACTCGAAGTCGCCACCCAAGCTGGCGCGACACTTCTCCAGTGTCCAGGCAACCGTAGGATTGTTCCGTGCAGAGTTTGTCGACAGCGCGCGATCTAACAGCTCGGCGATCGCCTTGTGCGATTGTTCCGCACCCGATCGTCTTTTTTCTGGGGTTTGCGGATTGTCAGGCTGCGCCTTACGGACGGCACCTTCGCGAAACTCGAACCGGACCGGCGTCGGTTTCTGCTCTGGAGCACTCGGCTTCGGTTTGTACTCCTCGATCAGCCTCCGGATGATCCCATTCACATGCGCCGGGCCTTGCCTCCACTCCGCGGCCGGGATCAGGATGCGCTTGAGCTCCAGAGCTTTGTTGACGGGGCGATCACCGGCCAGACGGTCCTCGTACCAGGTGGTCCAGACGTCCCAGCCTTCCTCAGGCACGTTTTCCAGATGGGCTTTCAGGTCCGCCCACATCTCAGCCAACTCATCCGGGATCCCGTCATGCCACAAAGGTGCGTCTGCCAGTGCGGCACAGGCTTCCAGAACGGCTGGTTGCCCCGGCTCGGTGCTGTCCAGTCCGTCCAACCGGGTGGCGAGGGAGTCGGCGGCGGCGGCGCGGGCGGCGCGGG
>JBHJIZ010000009.1:0-39289 GCA_050043005.1 Paracoccaceae bacterium | reverse complement strand
GGCTGTTGATGCCACGCTTGATGCGTTGGCCAAGCATCTCGAAGAACATCTGACTATCGACGGGTTGCTGGACATCGCCCATGGCCGCTGATTGCATCGCGGAGCACCGAATCGGGGATTTCTGATGTCATTCACGCCTTTGCGCGGCGTTGTCGCGCCGAACCTGACTCCGTTCAACGAGGATCTGACGATCGCCGAGGAGCTGTATCTCGATCATGCGGCTTGGCTGATTGACCAGGGTTGCGTGGGCCTCGCGCCGTTCGGCACGACCGGTGAAGCGTTGTCGATTGGGATCGAGGAACGGCTGGAACTGCTGGAGAAGCTGTGCCTTCGGGTCGATCCGGCCAAGATTATTCCCGGGACCGGGCTGACCAGCCTGCCCGACACCGTGACGCTGACCCGCCACGCGGTCGACATGGGGTGCGCGGGTGCGATGACCTTGCCGCCCTTTTACTACAAGGGCGTCTCGGACGATGGATTGTTCAATTATTTCAGCTGGTTGATCGAGGCTGTTAATCGCCCGGCGCTGAAGATCTATCTCTATCACATCCCACAGGTTTCGGGTGTTGCCATCCCGCCATCCGTGTCCGCCCGCCTGTTCGCGGCGTTCCCGGATATCATCGTTGGCATCAAGGATTCGAGCGGCATCTGGGAGAACACCGAAAAGCTGTTGGCGATCAAAGACTTCGTCGTCTACCCGGCACAGGAAAGCACGTTGATCGAAGGCCATGCACTCGGCGCCGTGGGCTGTATCTCGGCCACGGCAAACCTGAACCCGGCCGCGATTGCGAAGCTGATTGGCACGATCGAAGCTGGCGCGCCGGACATGGAACTGAATGAACAGGTGTGTGCCTTCCGCAAGCTCGTCGCAGGTGCCGGGCCGATCCCTGCGCAGAAGGCGCTGCTGCATCTGTGGACGGGCAATGATCATTGGGCGCGTCTGCGCCCACCGCTCGACGCCATGCCCGATGTCGCCGCTTTGGCGTCTCAGGTTGATGCTCTGGAAGGGTATCAAAAGCCGGTCTGAGCAGAGGATGTCGCCCGTGACTTTCTTCACGTAATTTTGCGTTAACCGGATATCGGCCGCCACCAGCATAAGGATCGCGACGGTGACACTTCTGACCCCAACGGACCTGACCGGAGAGATTACCTGGCTCGGGTGCGTGCCGGTGGACCCGGAGAATATTCAGTCGGTGACCGTGCAATCGGTCAATGTCGGGTGGGAAGGATTTGAAGGCGAGGAGCACTCTGGCCTGACCCGACCGGCCTGCGTCCGCGTCAAAAAACAGTATGCGCGGAACCTGGAGATCAGGAATACGCGGCAAATCTCGATCCTATCCGAGGAAGAGATGACCGAGATCGCCGCGCGGCTGGAGATCCCGCGGATCGACCCCCAGTGGGTGGGTGCCAACATGGTGCTGAGGGGCATTCCAGATTTCACGCTGATCCCGCCCTCGTCGCGGTTGATCTTCGAGGGCGGCGTCTCGTTGACGGTCGACACCGAGAACGCGCCCTGCAAGTACCCTGCCGAGCAGATCGAGGCTGCTCATCCCGGCCACGGCAAGGCGTTCCCCGGCAAGGCACGGAACAAGCGTGGTGTGACGGCCTGGGTCGAGCGGATCGGCGCGCTGACCGTGGGCCAGACCTGCGTCCTGCACATTCCGCCTCAGCGGATCTACGCACACGCTTGAGGCACTGCGTCTGTCGGATCAGATTGACGTGTCGTGTTCCGAGCGTGGTCCAGCATCGTGACTGGCGCATCGCTGCCATGCATCAGACTGCATTGGAGGTTGCGCCGTGTTGGCGTATATCATGGCCATGACCACACGTGATCTGACAGACCGTTCGCAGCGCCATCCCGAAAAGGCGCACCGCCGGGACAATCCGAGTCCGGCCAAACCGCCCTGGATTCGCGTGAAGGCGCCCACATCGAAAGGGTTCCATGACACGTCCAAAGTGATCCGGGAGCATCAGCTGTCGACTGTGTGTCAGGAGGCCGGGTGCCCCAATGTCGGCGAGTGCTGGGCGCAGGGCCACGCGACCATGATGATCATGGGCGAGATCTGCACGCGCGGCTGCACCTTCTGCAATGTTGCGACCGGCAAGCCCGAGGCGCTGGACGTCTTCGAGCCCGGGCGGGTTGCGCAGGCGGTCGAGAAGCTGGATCTGAACCACGTCGTGATTACCTCGGTCGACCGCGACGATGTCGAGGATGGCGGGGCCGAGCACTTTGCTCAGACCATCCGGGCAATCCGGCGCAAGTGTCCTGGCACGACGATCGAGATTCTGACGCCGGATTTTCTGAGATGCGCGCCCGAGGTGCTGGAGGCTGTCGTCGCAGCGAAGCCCGATGTGTTCAATCACAACCTGGAAACTGTGCCCGGGCTGTACCCCGAGGTTCGACCAGGGGCGCGTTATTTCCACTCTCTGCGTCTGTTGCAGCGGGTGAAGGAGATGGATCCGTCGATGTTCACCAAGTCCGGGCTGATGGTCGGGCTTGGCGAAGAGCGCCAGCAGATCCATCAGGTTATGGACGACATGCGTGCGGCGGACATCGATTTTCTGACGATCGGGCAGTATCTGCAACCGTCGCCGAAGCATCACGCGGTGGATCGCTACGTGACGCCTGACGAGTTCGCGGCCTATGAGAAGACGGCGTACGCCAAGGGGTTCCTCATGGTGTCCGCGACCCCATTGACGCGGTCGTCTTACCACGCGGGCGATGACTTCGCGCGTTTGAGAGCAGCCCGGCAAAAGAAGCTTGGGGGACGAGCGCCGCCGACGCAGGCGCTCGCAGACAGGATCGAGTTTGCGACTTTGCGTGATGCGTGCGCGCTTTGCCTCGCCAACCCGAAGCAATGGGCGTGCTGGGGGTCCGTAAGCCTCGATCACGTCCGCCTGTAAACCCGGGATCAGGTTGGCGCTCTCTCGACGGTGTTGGGGTGTGATCAGGTCCATGGCAACGGGGCCTGGATAGAAGCTTTCCACCCATGCGCCATTGGCCGCGAGGATCTGATGTCTCGCCATCAACACGCTGACATAGGTCACAGACCTTTTGCCCTTCATGACACGAACGCCGCGCAGGCCAAGCAGGGCTTTGGCAGGAACGAGCACCTCGCCCGATCGTGAGGGATCCGGTCTGAGTATCCTGTGCTGAGGCGACACGATCAGATCGCGCGCTGGCTGGTTGGGGCCGAGGCTGCCTGCCTTGAAGGCCAGCGGCTTCTGCGACGGTAGTGCGCCAGGAAAGCGCAGAGTTCTGCCGCCAATCCAAAGAACGGGCTGCGGCCCCTGATCCCGGGTCAGGACCATCGTGCCGGGGCGAAGGCTTTCCACCGGCAGGTCTCCCCCAAGCGTCGCAATCAGCGTTCCGGCTGAGAAGCAGGGGAAGTTCGAAACTGTATCTACGAAGTCAAGCTCACCATCGTTGTCGCCCAGCAAGGGGTCGGCGACCTGCGAACCGTTTTCGAACACCAGAGTGCCGGGGTTATCCGGGTCCACCACACCGCGCAGGTTGATGACGACGCTTCCCTGTTGAATGATCAGGTGTTCGTCCCCGGCGCCAAGGCCTTGCTCGATATCGGGTTGCACACTGGTACGGGCGGCGACGACATTGCCGTCTGCGTCCAGAATTGTCAGAAGCTGACCGTTCCGGAACTGGGTTTCAGTGTCTTGCGCCTGATCGATCTGGATCGTGAAGAGTTCGTCGGATGATCCGATCGGGGTCACCCCCGCGAGCGTCACGAGACGTTCGGCGCCGTTGCCCGTTCCGGAAATGCTTGAGAACGTACCGATCTGGTCTCCACGCACGGTGAAAAAAAACGTGGCCATTGCAGGCATCTCCCGTTCTCGTCAGTCGCTCTGAGTCGCTATCTCCCAGACTTCACCCGATCACCCAGGCCGCATGTTAGATGGTTTTGCCCAACCATCAAGGCGGTCTCGCCTGCCTTGAAGTAGGGTGAGCGCAATCTGACTAAAACTGACCATGCGTGCCGTGGTCGAAGTCGAGAGTCAGTCTGCGTTCGGATGACCTGCGCTTTCCCGATGCACGGGAGGCTGCGGTCTCGCTGCGCCTCGTTGATCCGGTAGCCCAGGACGCGCGCGCCTGGGGTCTCGAACCCCGTTCTTTGCGTGGCAAACGGTGACTCACGTCGGGAGGGTTTGTTGAGCGATGCACAAACCCCGAGGCGGGCAAGGTCGCGATCTTGAATGTTGGGCCGCTCTACAGCTCATTGTAATGCTTAAAATGATATTTATGTGATGGCTTGTGAGAGCGTCTTGGAATTGCAGGAATCAACCCACGGATGTTTTAAAGGAGCCGGCGGTCTCCGTCTTCTGTGGGGTGAAAGGACGAGATGTTCGCGAACCTTGAGAAACGAAGGACTTACAAATGAACGGGAAAACACTCAGAATCGGTGCGCTCACGGGTGCGCTCGTCCTTGTCTGCGGTGCGGTGCTGGCAGCGGACGGCGCGCATGACTCGGTCAGCGATGACGTGATCGCCGCACAGCGCGCAAAACTTGCATCCGTGACACAGGGTGCCGGTTTTGGACCGCAGGCGCCCCGTGATATCGACAAGCTGGACGGGATGAACCCCCGAGCCTTCGAAGCGGCGCCCGCTTATACGGCTATGAACCTGTGCAACATCCACTTCCATGAGGGTGCGGAACACAAAGGCGGTGACTTTACCAAATTCGCGGGGAACGGCGATGGTGAGGGGTACGGAACCGGATATCTTTACTCCGGGACGCTGACCGAGGCCGAGCTGGCGCCGACCTACTTCGAAGTAGGCACGGGTGAGCATGGCAAGCTTGAACCCGGCGATACCATCGAGGTGCACTTTGTGCATACGACCGCGCAGGTTGTGCCGGGGCCGACGCTTGGGTCATGCCTGAGCGAGGCAATCAAGAACCCGCAGCTCAGGGTCGAGGCCCAGGTCTATGTGCTTGTGAACGATGACTACGCAGCGGATTTCGGGGAGCACGCCAGGATTGCAAAGGTGAACGGCTTCTATCAGGCAGCGGGCATTCCGTCCGATACGGGCGCCCCGATACAGTATGCAGGGTCTACGACGGGCCCGGGCTATAACGAGAAGGGCTCTCCCTTCCAGGTCTCGTGGAGCGTTCGTCCGGGTGTCGCCAAGCTCAGCATCAAGTCCCTGGCAGCCTGGCTGGAGGGCAACGTGTTCGACGAAGACCATGCCCACGGTGTGCGCAATCTGGTGACCAATCTGGATCTACTCTCGAAGGCCGGTCAGTAGTGCTGGATCGGTGTTCTGCTGCGTGCACGCGCAGCTTCAAGCGAACCGGACCTTGCCGATATAGGGCAGGTTCCGGTTTCGCTGAGCGTAGTCGATCCCGTACCCGACGACGAACTCGTCCGGGATCTCGAACCCGATCCAACGGGCGTGCACGCTGACTTCGCGGCGCGAGGGCTTGTTGAGCAGCGCGCAGATCTCGATCCGGGCAGGGTGCCGAGTCGCGAGGATCTCCATCACGTGGTTCAGCGTGTGGCCAGTGTCGACGATGTCCTCGACCACCAGCACGTCGCGTCCCTCGATTTTGCCGCGCAGATCCTTGAGAATGCGGACTTCGCGCGAGCTTTCGGTGGCGTTTCCATAGCTCGATGCCTCGATGAAGTCGATTTCGACCGGGACCGTCAGTTTCCGGACGAGGTCGGCGATGAAAATGAACGATCCGCGCAGCATCCCGACCACCACCAGCTTTTCGGTGTCGGCGAAGGCTGTGTTGATCTGGGCGGCAAGATCGTCGATCCGCGCCCTGATATCGGCTTCACTGATCAGTGTGTCGACGTGATAGTCCGGCGTCATCCTGTCCCCTCCCAAGCACGGCGACGAGACATTAACTGATCTGTGACACAAGACTATAGCTTGCATGGAACGGGGGTGACATGCCGACTCACGCCGAGACCCGGCAGATGCCGTACAGCGCGGACGAGATGTACGCCTTGATCGCGGACGTCCCGTCTTATCCGCAGTTCCTGCCGTGGTGTTCGGCCGCGCGGATCCGCGGGCGGCGTGAGGCTGACGCGGCCGAGATCGTGGACGCGGATCTGGTGATCTCGTTCAAGGTATTCCGCGAGCGCTTCGGCAGCCGCGTGACGCTGTATCCCGATGAGAACCGGATCGACGTTGAATATCTGGACGGGCCGTTCAAATTTCTGAAGAACAACTGGACCTTCAAGCCGGTGTCGGACACCGCGTGCGAGGTCGACTTCTTCGTGGATTTCGAGTTTCGCTCGAAGACGTTGCAGGCGATCATCGGCGTCGTGTTCAACGAGGCGATGCGCCGGATCGTACGCGCGTTCGAGCAACGGGCCGAGGTGCTGTACGGCAAGCGCGCAAGCGTCGCGTAGTCGATTTACACAGACACTGGGTACCCGATTGATGGCGCCTTGAGCCCAGATCACTCAATCGAGAATACGACTATTAAGCAATCGGTTGCTAGGGATTGTTGCCATCGGAGCTGGCGCTGTCTGAGATGCGGACGCAGGATGCGTATGCGCCGATCGTATCACTAATCCGTCGCCGCGAGGATCATTTCGAACGCTTGAAGGACCGATGCGTGGCGCACTTCGGTCCGCCCGATCGCACCAAACTCGATGCGCGCGTGCGCGGTCGCTTGGTCAGCGCGGGCACAGGCAAAATGCACCAAACCCTCGGGCTTTGCGGCGGTGCCGCCACCGGGACCCGCGACGCCGGTGATCGCGACGGTGACGTGGGCGTTGCTGCGGGCGAGTGCGCCTTCGGCCATGGCGATGGCGACGGGCTCGCTGACAGCGCCGTGGGTCTCGATCATCTCGGCCGGGACGCCCAGCAGTTCGGATTTTGCGGCGTTCGAGTAGGTCACGAAGCCGCGCTCGACCACCGAAGATGATCCCGGGATATCCACAAGCGTCGCTGAGACAAGGCCGCCCGTACAGCTTTCGGCGGTCGCAAGCATGAAGCCTTTGGCGTCGCAGGCTTTCAACACCTGCCGTGCGAGGGTGTGAAGGTCGTCCCGGTCAGAACCAGCCATGCGAGATCCCTGCCGCTGTGAGGGTCACGAGGGCAGCGGCGACGCCGGCACCCACATCGTCCAGCATGATCCAGATCGCGCCGGGCCGGTCAAGCAGGCGGATCGGCCATGGCTTCCAGATATCGAACAACCGGAACAGGACAAACGCGCCGACGATGCCAGGCCACGGAAATACGCTGGGGGGCAGACCCATCAGCCAGATGCCGATCGAGAGCGGCCAGAGTGCGATCATCTGGCCGACGACCTCGTCGCTCCCGATCTCGCCCGGATCGTCCGCGGCGGCGCGCGGCTCCCGTCCAATCGCCCAGGTGCCCAGGAAGAACAGGACAACGGTCGCCGCAACGACCAAGGGGGCGTGACCAAGCCAGTGCAATCCCCAGGTGATCGGGATGGCCGCGAGCGAACCCCAGGTTCCGGGTGCCCAGGGCAGGGTGCCCGTGCCGAAGACGGTGGTGATCGCGCGGCTCATGCTACGGGGAGTTCCACCGACGCGACGGCGATGCAGCCCATGCCTTCCTCGCGTCCGACAAAACCCATGCGTTCCATCGTTGTGGCTTTGATCGAGATGCGCGTGGCGTCGATCTGCATGATCTCGGAGAGACGGGCGCGCATCGCCGGGGCATGTGGCAGGATCTTCGGTGCTTCGCAAAGCAGGGTGAGATCGGTGTTGACGATCCGCCCGCCGCGCTGGCGTACCAGATCGGCGGCGTGTCTGAGGAAGATATGGCTTTCGGCACCCCTCCATTGCGGATCGGATGGCGGGAAATGGGTCCCGATATCGCCCTCGGCCAGCGCGCCATAGAGCGCGTCCGCAAGCGCGTGCAATCCGACATCGGCGTCGGAATGGCCTTCGAGCCGGTGGGAGTGCGGAACCCTGACCCCGCAAAGCCAGACGGCGTCGCCATCCGTGAAGCGGTGCACATCGAAGCCCTGACCGACGCGTGTTTCCATCGTACCTGTTCTTTCCGCATCGAGCGCTTGGTCGGGTTGCGGGGCCGGGCCACCACCTCCCCCACCCACCCGCCCGGAGGCGCTGGCCCGGCCGGTTTGCGCGGCGGCAACGATCTTTTCGGCGCGTTCGAGGTCCGGTTCGGTGGTGATCTTGAAGTTTCCCGGTTCGCCCGGAAGAAGCCGAACAGTGTGCCCGGCACGGCGAAAGATCTCGGCATCGTCCAATGCGGGCGGGCCATCGTGGTTTGCGGCTTCACGATGTGCTGCGAGAATATCGGCGAATGGAAACGCCTGGGGCGTCTGCGCCCGCCACAGCCCGGCGCGTGGAACCGGGTGGTCAGCGCACGGTGATCCTTCGGGCTCTGCCTCGCGCCAAAGGGCGTCGACCACGCGCTCTGCGAGAAGCGCGCCATCGGGGCACGTCGCAATGGCTTTGAGTGCAGCGCTTGAGACGAATGGCCGGGCAGCGTCGTGGATCAGTACCCGGTCCGGCATGTGCGGCGCGAGCGCCTCGAGCGCGAGGCGGACGGAATCGCTTCGCTCAGCGCCGCCATTGACCGGGAAGATACGGGCATCGGCGTTCAGGTCTGAGACCGATTCTTGGTAGAGATCGTGCGCGTCCGGATGGATCGCGACAGCGATGGGTCCCGCGATTGGCGCGGCCAGGAATGCGCGCAGCGTGCGCGTTAGAACCATCTCGCCGCCAATCCGCCGATATTGCTTTGGCACTGGACCGCCGAGGCGTAATCCCTTACCGGCGGCGACGATAACGACGGCTGTCTTCATGATCCCTCCTGACCTGTGCGGTTATCCGGTGACGCGACCGATGAGAAGCCCATTCTCGCATGACAAAGATGCGCGGTGCATTCAGAGGCTTGCACCCTTGGCGCCCACCGGTTAAGCAACGTTTCGCGGGTGGGTAAAAAATAGGCAGTCTGTGCTGACAGTCGGCGACATTCGGATTGATCCTCCGGTGATCCTTGCGCCCATGGCGGGGATCACAGACCGCCCGTTCCGCGAAATTGTCGCGGGATTTGGCGCGGGTCTGGTTGTCTCGGAAATGGTCGCCACGCAGGAACTGCTCGCGAAGAAGGCGTCTGTCCGGGCCAAGGCCGAGGTGGCGGCCGGCAGCGTCGGCACAAGCGTACAGATCGCGGGGCGTGACCCGCTCGCGATGGCCGAGACGGCGCGCAGGCTGGCAGGCGACGGTGCGCGGATCATCGACATCAACATGGGATGCCCGGCCCGCAAGGTAACGGGCGGTGCCTGTGGTTCGGCCTTGTTGCGCGATCCGGATCAGGCGCTGCGGATCATCGAAGCGGTCGTCGGAGCTGTGGCGGTTCCGGTGACGCTGAAAACACGGATTGGCTGGGACGAGACGCATCTGAATGCGCCCGAGATCGCCCGCGCAGCCGAGATGGCCGGTGTGCAGATGATCACGATCCACGGTCGCACCCGCAGCCAGTTCTATAAAGGACAGGCAGACTGGGCGGCGATCCGGCGTGTGGTCGAGGCGGTTGCCATTCCGGTGATTGCGAACGGCGATGTCGTGGATGCAAAAACCGCGCGCCGAGCATTGGATTTGTCCGGTGCCGCAGGCGTCATGATCGGGCGCGGGGCCATCGGCAAGCCGTGGCTGCCCGCCGAGATCGCGGCGCATCTGGCGGGCCGGATGGTCGATCTGCGGCCACGTGGGCGGGCTTTCGCCGATCTGGTGTCGGCCCATGCCGAGGCGCATCTGACATTCTATGGTGCCGATCCGGGCATTCGTGCCATGCGCAAGCACATGGATGGATATCTTTCGCAGGTGGCGGGAAGTGCCGACCTGCGCGGCTGGCTGATCCGCGAAACGGATGCCGACAAACTGTTCCGGGGGATCGCAGAACTGGGCGACCTGGACGAGAGGGAAGGGAGTCTTGCTGCATGACTCCGCTTGGATACGAGCAGATATGGCAGGCAATGCCAAACCCGGGGATCGTCCTGAACGGCGATGATATCGTCGCCGACCTGAACGGTGCTGCCGAACACTTTCTGGCGATGTCGCGGCGTTCGCTCGTCGGGCGTTCGCTGGTCCAGCGTGCGGGCGAGGACAGCCGGATCTCGGACGTGATTCGCCGCGTACGCGCCGGAGCTCAGGCGTTGTCCGAATACAATGTCGAGTTCAGTTGGCCCGAAGCGCCCTTGCGAATGGCTGACGTGTTCGCGACACCGCTGGAGGAAGGTACGATCCTGATCCTGATCCACCCCCGTGCGAATGCCGAGGCCATGGGCCGCCAGATGACAAGCCGGGATGCCGCGCGGTCTGTTGTCGGCATGGCCTCGATGCTGGCGCACGAGATCAAGAATCCGCTTGCCGGGATCTCGGGCGCGGCACAGCTTCTGGAGATGAGCCTGAGCGAGGAGGACTCCGAACTGACCGAACTGATCCGCAACGAGGCCGACCGGATCGGAAACCTGGTCAAGAGGGTCGAGGAGTTCGGCGATTTCGGATTGGCGCGGCGCCGTCCGGTGAACATCCACGACGTGCTGGATCGCGCGGCAAAGTCCGCCAAGGCCGGGTTCGCCGATCATGTGCGCTTTGTCGAAGACTACGATCCGTCGTTACCGCCGACGATGAGCGATCCGTATCAGCTATTCCAGTTCTTCATGAACCTCTTGTAGTACTCGGCCGAGGCCACGCCCGATGTGGGCGGTGTGATCTTGCTGAAAACGGCGTACCGGGCAGGCGTGAAGGTGCGCACGCCGCGCGGGCAAACCGAGAGCCTGCCGCTGCAGATTTCGATCTCGGACAACGGCACGGGCGTGCCCGAAGATCTGAAATCCCATATCTTCGAGCCGTTCGTGACGTCCAAGGCGAAGGGGTCCGGCCTGGGCCTTGCGCTGGTATCGAAAATCGTCGCCGATCATGGAGGCGTGATCTCGTGCGATTCGTCTCCTGGTTTTACGATGTTCCGGATGCTGATGCCGGTTGCCTCGGCAGGTGACATCTCGCGGTTCGAAGATGATCAAGAGGATGCTGCATGACCCAGGGCATGACGGTCCTGCTTGCCGACGATGACCGGTCGATTCGCACCGTCCTGAACCAGGCGCTCAGCCGCATGGGCTGCCGGGTGCGGGCGACGGGGTCGTGCAATGCGCTGTGGCGGATGATCGACGAGGGTGAAGGCGACCTTGTCGTCACCGATGTGCATATGCCGGATGGCGATGCGCTGGATCTTCTGCCCGCGATCCGGCGCAAGCGCCCGGAATTGCCGGTGATCGTGATGTCGGCGCAGAACACGGTGATGACGGCGATCAAGGCAGCCGAAGTTGGTGCTTACGAGTATCTGCCAAAGCCATTTGATCTGAAGGAATTGCTGGGGTTTGTTCAGTCGGGCCTTGAAGGCGTTGTGAAGTCTCAGGATCCCGAAGAGCCCGAGAAACCGATGGGCGAGGAATTGCCGCTGATCGGACGGTCGCCTGCAATGCAGGAGGTCTATCGGGTGATGGCGCGCCTGATGCACACGGACCTGACCGTGATGATCTCGGGCGAAAGCGGCACCGGAAAGGAACTGGTCGCCCGCGCCCTGCACAATTTCGGCAAGCGATCGCCGGGGCCATTCGTTGCGATCAACATGGCGGCAATCCCGCGCGAATTGATCGAATCCGAACTGTTCGGGCACGAGCGCGGAGCGTTTACCGGCGCGACGGAACGCTCGGCAGGCAAGTTCGAGCAGGCGCAGGGTGGTACGCTGTTCCTGGACGAGATTGGGGACATGCCGCCAGAGGCACAGACACGGCTGCTGCGGGTCTTGCAGGAGGGTGAATTCACGACCGTTGGCGGCCGTTCGGCACGCCAGGCAGATGTGCGAATCATCGCGGCGACGCATCAAAACCTGAAGAGCCTGATCGCGGAAGGGCGATTCCGGGAGGATCTGTTTTACCGTTTGAATGTCGTGCCCATCCGATTGCCACCGCTGCGCGAGCGGATCGGAGACCTGCCGGACCTTGCGCGGGCGTTCCTGCGGCGGGCCGAACAGGAGGGTTTACCGCGCAAGACATTGTCCAGCGACGCGCTGGAGGTACTGAAGACACATTCCTGGCCGGGCAACGTGCGGGAGCTAGAGAACCTGATGCGGCGCCTCGCGGTGTTGTGTCCCGACGAGCAAATCCCGCCGGATGTGATCGAGCAGGAGCTTACGTCCCGCGGGGAAAGTGGCCTGGACCTGAGCGGTGACCGGGGCAGAGGACGCAGCCTTGGTGCGGCCGTCGAGATGCATATCGAGCAATATTTTCAACGGCATGGCGATATTCTCCCGCCGCCCGGGCTGTATGATCGTGTCTTGCGGGAAGTGGAGTTGCCATTGATTGCGCTGACGTTGTCTGCCACGCGCGGCAACCAACTCAAAGCCGCAGAATTGCTCGGGATCAATCGGAACACTTTGCGGAAAAAGATTAGAGAACTTGACATCCCGGTCACACGCGGCAAAAAACTGATGTAGATTGGCAACAGTAAGCGGCGCAGAGCGGACACGATAGATCCGCGCCGCATGAGGGCGAGTGGCGGATAGCATCAGAACATCGGCGCCAGCGCCTGGCACGCTGACACCGGGACCGGCGATCGACCGGTCCGGCAAGCTGTTTAGACGTTGCGCGGTTGTGCTGGTGGTCCTTGGGCCTTTCCTCGCCGGGGCGACGGTTTACGCATTGAGCGATGGCGCCCGTGAACTGGTTTCCGCATCGACCCTGCAGACGCTGCTGATCGTCGATCTTTGCTTCGTTATCGCGCTCGCGTCACTGATCGCGTGGCGGATCGGTGCGCTGTTGATGCGGCGCGGGGATCGGGCCGCTGGCACGCGGCTTCACCTGAGACTGGCGGCGGTCTTTGCTGCAGTCGCTTTGATGCCGACCATTCTGGTCGCGGTTTTCGCCGCGATGACTCTTGGGATTGGCTTGGAAAACCTTTTCTCTGACCGCATCGGGTCGGTTGTTCGCAACTCGCTCTCGACCGCCGAGGCCTACCAGCGTGAACACCGCGCCGAGATCCAACGCGATGCCTATGGGATGGCGGGTGACCTGAACCGGGTCGCACGCAGCGGAATGACGCCACGCCAGTTGAACGACTTGGTCAAGCAGCAGTCGTTTCTGCGCGATATTCCAAAGGCTTATGTCTTCAATGTTGACAAAGAGATCATCGCGCGGGGCGAATTCAGCTATCTCTTCCACTTTTATCCGCCGACAGACGAGCAGATGGCGCTGGCTCGTCAGCGCGAACTGGTCGTGATCGAGGATCCAGCACGGGACGAGATACGCGCCTTGATCTTCCTGCCGAACTTCTTTGATGCGTTCCTTTACATCTCCCGCAGCGTCGAGGGCGATGTGCTGCGACTGCTCGACTCGACGCGGGGAACGGTGCAGTTCTACGAGCGGCTCGAGAGTCAGCGCGGCAGCGTGCTGCTGGATTATGCGCTGGTCTACCTCGGGTTTGCACTGTTCGTGATCCTGGCAGCGATCGTCGTTGGGCTCTGGTTTGCCGAACGCCTGGCGAAGCCCGTCGGACGCCTCGCCGGAGCGGCAGAACTCGTCGGCGCTGGTGATCTCGACATCCGGGTGAAGGAAGAACGCGGCGATGACGAGATCGCCACGCTCAGCCGGGTCTTCAACCGCATGACGGGACAACTGAAAGGGCAGCGCAACGCGCTTCTCGCCGCGCGGGACGAAACCGAGCGGCGCCGCCAGTTCATCGAAGCCGTGCTCGACGGCGTCACGGCGGGTGTGATCGGGCTCGACAACAAGGGCCGGATCGACCTGATCAATGATGCGGCGGCCGAGATGCTGGATACCGACCCTGCGAGTTGCTTTGGCGAGCCGTTGTCCCGGTTCGCACCGGGTTTCGCATTCCTGCGCGATGAGGCGCTTGCCGCTGCCAGCGCGGTGGCGCGCGGCGAGGTGCGCAACATGGTGCGAGGCGAGAATCGCGAGTTTCTGGCCCGGATCGCACCGAAATCGCCGGACGATCTGGACGAGGGCCTCGTGCTGACTTTCGAGGACATGACGGCTCTTGCCTCGGCTCAACGAATGGCGGCCTGGGGCGATGTCGCGCGGCGCATTGCGCACGAAATCAAGAACCCCCTGACGCCGATCCAGTTGTCGGCTGACAGGATGCGGCGCAAGCTTTCGCGCACCATCGGAGCAGAGGCCGAGGGCTTCGAGACATACCTCGATGTGATCACGCGGCAGACCGGCGACATCCGGCGCATGGTCGACGAGTTTTCCAGATTCGCACGCATGCCCGAGCCCACGCTGACCGAGCAGGATCTGTGCAAGTTGTTGCGCGATGCAGTGCTCTTGCAATCCGAGGCGCGCACCGACATCGACTATCGTCTCGACGTGCCAGAGGATGGCGCGTTGATCCAGGCGGATCGCGGTCTGATAAATCAGGTGCTTGTGAACCTCTTGCAGAACGCGGCGGACGCCATCGATGGCCGTATCGAACAAGAGGGCGCCGCGGACGTACCATGCATTGTTGCGGCCACGATCGAAGCGGGCGCGCGGACGTGGCGGCTGCATGTGACGGATTCCGGGATCGGTCTGCCCGAGGAGGATCGCGATCGCCTGACCGATCCTTACGTGACGACGCGGGCGAAGGGGACCGGGCTCGGCCTCGCAATTGTCAAAAAGATCGTCGAACAGCATGGTGGAGAACTGATCCTTGGAAACGCGCCGGAGAGCGCGGGTGAGGAGGATCTTGATGGAGCGCGCGTCACCATACGTCTGCCGAAGCCGGCGGGCGCGCGCCATCCAGCGCCGGAGATCGGTGCGACCGAGGGGGAGGCAGCCTGAGCATGGCCGACATTCTGATTGTTGACGACGAGGCGGACATTCGCACGTTGATCTCGGATCTGCTGGAGGACGAGGGACATACGGCGCGTGCCGGGCATGACGCGGACAGCGCGTTCGCGGCGATTGAAGCCAGGGCGCCGGATCTCATCATCCTCGACATCTGGTTGCAGGGGAGCCGGATGGACGGGATCGAAATCCTGAAATCCGTCAAACGGGACAATCCGGGCATTCCGGTCGTGATTATCTCGGGCCACGGCAATATCGAGATTGCGGTCGCGGCGGTGCAGCAGGGCGCTTACGACTTCATCGAAAAGCCGTTCAACATGGACCAGTTGCTGGTCGTCGTTGACCGGGCGCTCGAAGCCTCGCGGCTGCGCCGGGAGAATGCCGAGCTGCGCGCGCACGAAAGCGGATCCTGGCAGATTGTCGGATCCTCGCCCGCCATCTCGACCCTGCGAACGAAGCTTGACCGGGTGGCCCGCGGTGGCAGCCGGGTGATGCTCAGCGGTGGCCCCGGATCGGGCAAGGAGGTTTCTGCCCGCTACATTCACGCCCATTCCGACCGGGCCGATGCGCCGTTCGTCGTGGTCAATGCAGCCTCGATCGCATCCGATCGCATGGAAGAGGTTCTGTTCGGACGCGAGGCGAACGGCGCTCTGGTCCAGGCCGGGGTGTTCGAACAGGCCGATAGTGGCACGCTGTTCATCGACGAGGTTGGCGATATGCCGCTGGGCACGCAGTCGAAGATTCTGCGAGTGCAGGTGGATCAGGCGTTCCAGCGCCTGGGCGGGGCGTCGACCGTGCGTGTCGACGTCAGGGTGATCTCGGCGACCAACCGCAATCTCGACCGGTTGATCCGGGACGGCTCGTTCCGCGAGGATCTTTTCCACCGTCTGAATGTCGTTCCCATCGATGTGCCGCCGCTGGACCGACGGCGTGAGGACATCCCCGAGATTGCGGAACACTTCCTTGATCTTTTCGCGCGGGATCAAGGGCTTGCGCGCCGCAATCTGACCGACGGATGTATCGCTGCGCTGCAGACACGGGACTGGCCGGGGAACGTACGACAATTGCGGAACCTGATTGAACAGGTGCTGATCCTGGGAGGTGATGCGCCCGAGATTGACGCCGATGAAATTCCGGGCGGGCCGGTTCCGGATCAGGGCGATCACGGGCTGGGCGCCGTGATGGCCATGGTCGCCTCGCTGCCGTTGCGGGAAGCGCGAGAGTTGTTCGAACGCGAATACCTGATCGCGCAAATCAACCGGTTCTCGGGCAATATCTCGAAGACGGCGAGCTTCGTCTGGATGGAGCGCTCTGCCCTGCATCGCAAGCTGAAGATGCTGGGTGTTGTCACGACATCGCGCGGCGGTGTCCGTGTTGCCACGACCGATGGCGAGGAACATGATCTCGCGACCACGGACAGTTGACCGCCGCACCGGACTCTTTTACCGCAAACAGCAGTTGTTCACCACGGGCACACCCGTCTCTGTCCCGGGACGCTGCCTGTATCTTCACCCAACGAGCCGCTGAGCGCCCGGCGCACCGGCCAGTAACCTGGAGCCCTCTATGGCATTCGACTTCGACACCGTAATCGATCGGCGCGGCACGCATTCGGTCAAGTGGGATGGTATGGGCGGTCGGCTCGGGCTGTCGGCCGAAGACCAGATCCCGATGTGGGTGGCAGATATGGATTTCGCGGCGCCGCCGTCGGTGAACGAGGCGATCCGCGGGTTGGTCGAGCATGGCGTCCATGGCTACTACGGCGACGACTCGACGATGCGCGCTGCCGTGGCAGGCTGGATGGCGACGCGCCATGGATGGGAGCCTGACCCCGACTGGATGAGCTGGGTGCACGGTCTGGTCGCAGGGATCGGTTTCTCGATCCAGGCTTTTACCGAGCCGGGAGAAGGCGTGGTCGTTTTCTCGCCAGTCTACCACATGTTCGGCAACACGGTGCGGGCAGCGGGGCGCACGCTGATCGAGTCCGAGCTCAAGCAGGTGCAGGGCCGGTACGAGATGGATCTCGACCAGTTGGCGGCGGATCTACCGGACAATGCCCGCATGGTGCTGTTCTGTTCGCCACACAATCCCGGCGGACGGGTTTGGACCGCCGACGAGATCACAGCGCTGGCGAATTTCTGTGCTGAGCGCGATCTGATCTTTCTGTCGGACGAAATCCATCATGATCTGGTCTACTCAAGCGCCAAACACATCGTCACTTACAAAGCGGCGCCACATATCGCGGATCGTCTGGTGACGCTGGCTGCGCCGACCAAGACATTCAACATCGCAGGCTCTCTGACGGGCGTCGTCCTGATCTCGAACCCCGAGATGCGCAAGAAGTTCGCGGATGCCAAGGCCGCTTGCGGATCCGGGGCGTCAAATCGGTTCGGCATGGTGGCTGCCGAGGCGGCGTATCGCGACGGGGCAGAGTGGCTGGATGCGCTGGTGCCCTATCTTCAGGCGAACCGGGATCATCTCGACAAGGCCGTTGCCGAGCACATGCCGGGTGTGCGCTCGATGCCGCTGGAGGCGACATATCTGGCGTGGCTGGACTTCTCGGGGCTTGGCAAGGACATGGCCGAGGTCACCGAGATGGTCGAGCATCAGGCACGCATCGCAGTGAACAAGGGCGGCACGTTCGGGCAGGGTGGTGATGGCTGGCTGCGGTTCAATTTCGCGTGCCCGCGCGCGACGCTGGACGAAGCGATCGGCAGGCTGGCAGAGGTGTTCGGCTAGGCGTTGAGCCGCACGTAGTCGAGATACCAATCAACCAGTGCCTCGACCCCCGTCTGGTAATCCGTTTCGGGTCGGTAATCTGTGAGCCGCTGCAACAGCGAACAGTCTGCCCAGGTCGCGGGAACATCGCCCGGCTGCATGTCCATGTAATTGCGCTTGGCCTCGATCCCGAGCGCGTCCTCGATGGCTTGGATGAAGTCGAGCAGGCGGACCTTCTCGGAATTGCCGATGTTCACGATGCGCCACGGCGCCACGGGCGAGAGCGAGTCGCCCTCGGCGATGTCTTCGGGCGTTGCCGGGCGCTCGGGCGGTGCGTCCATCAACAACCGGATACCGCGGACCAGGTCGGTTACGAAGGTGAAGTCGCGGTACATGTCGCCGTGATTGTAGATGTCGATTACACGGCCTTCGTGGATCGATTTCGTGAATTTCAGCGGCGCCATGTCGGTCCGGCCCCACGGCCCATAGACCGTGAAGAACCGGAACAGGGTCGTCGGGATGCCGTTCAAGTGCGCCCAGGCATGTGACATCGATTCGCCCGCCTTCTTGGTGGCGGCGTAGATCGATATCTGGTGGTCTGCCTTGTAGGTTTCGCGAAACGGCATCTCGGTATTGGCCCCGTAGGCCGACGAGGTCGAGGCGATCAGCAGGTGACGGACATCCGCAGCTTTCGCGGCCTCGAGCACGTTGAAAGTGCCGATAACGTTGGCGTCCAGATAGGCGCGCGGGTTCTCCAGCGAGTAGCGCACGCCAGCTTGTGCCGCGAGATGCACGATGATGTCCGGGGCGAACGCCTCGACTTCCGCGAGCAGGCGGCCCGGTTCCTCCAACATCGCTTCGGTCGAGGTGTATCCCGGCGTTTGCAGCAGGCGTTCATGGCGCCGCCGCTTCAGCGTCATATCTCCGAATGCGGTAAACCCGTCATAGCCGTGCACCTGCGCGCCGTCGTTCAGCAGCAATTCGGCGAGGTGATAGCCGATGACCCCGGCGGTCCCGGTGATGAAGACCTTCATGGCTGGCTCATAGTGCGCGGACCTTGTCCAGAACCGGCAGCAGGTAGTCTCGGAACCGCTCCGGATCCTCGGACATCGGGAAGTGCCCGAGCCCATCCATGATGGTCAGCTCGGCACCCTCGATCATCGCCGCCGTGTCGCGGCTGGCTTGCGGCGTGCAGGAATGATCGTACTCTCCGGTCAGCATGAAGACCGGGCACGCGGCAGTGTCGATCTCGCGCAGACCTTCCGAGACATCTCCGTCGAGCGAATAGAAGTGCAGGTCGCCTTTGAACACCCCCGGCCCGCCCTGCATGTAGTGCCAGAGCGTCTCCCAGCGATGCGCGACCGGTGCGCCCGGGCCGACAAGGCCCCAGCAATAGGCGGCACAGAACTCTCCGCCGTGAACGTTCGGTTTGTGCAGCCCGTCGAGCGGGAAGTAGCGCTGCACGAAGGCCGAGGATTGCAGCCCGATCACGCAGCGAAATCTGTCCGGGTGCCGTTTGGCAAGCTCCAGCACGACGCGCCCACCGATCGAGCAGCCGATTGGAACGGGCCGGTCCAGGTCCAAGGCGTCCGAGACCGCCAGGATCATTTCGACATAGCGGTCGGTCGTCAGCTGGTATTCCTCGTCCTGAAAACCTTCGGGAGGCGAAGACTTGCCATGCCAGGGCATATCGAATGCAATCACACGGAAGTTCGCCGTGATCTTGGCATCGTTCAAAAGTGCACGGTATTGACGCCCGTCCGACCCTGCGGTGTGCAGGCACAGCAACGGGATGCCCTGACCGGCTTCCTCGAAGTACAGGCGGTGGGGTCTGCCATGGATCTCGAGCCGGAGATAGCGCCCCGTGATGGGTTCGATCTGGGCCATCAGCTCCGCCCCCGCAACTGCTCCAGCAGGATCTTCACATACAACATGTTGCCGAGCAGCAGGTCGATATCGCCCTCGAGCCGGATCTTGCCCGCGCGGATCAGTGCGTGGAGGTCATGGTGCATTGGAGGTGGCATCGCTTGCCAGAACTTCTGCCAGGCGTCTTCCGTGCCGAGGATCGCAAAGTCGCAGGTCGAAACACGAAGATCTTCTGGGTGACAATCGGTGATGCGGCCCTGATCGATCGCCACCAGCCAGTTGGTCTCGCCGATCCCCAACAGCATTGTGAACGAGGCCCACCGCCCCCGGCGCACAAGGCTCGCGTTCGCGTTGACCAGTTCCGGCAATGCGTCGATCATCCGGCTCCTCTTGTTCTTGCCGCGCGCACCCTCCACTATGCCGATATGGCACGCAAGACCATTGGTATTCTCGGGCTGGCCGAAGTCAGCAAGGGCGGTGCGCCGTCGCAGCGGATGGCGGACACCTATGCGATCACGGCGGCCCGGATGACTGGGGCTGTCCCGCTGATCATCCCGTCATTGCCGGAGACGCAGGACATCGGCCATCTGCTTGAGATTCTGGACGGGATCGTGCTGACGGGTGGGCGCGCGAATGTGCATCCCGAGGAATACGGCCACGCGGAGACCGAGGCGCACGGACCGTTTGACCGGCCGCGTGACCGACTGGCATTGGATCTGGTCCGGGCGTGTGTGGACGCGGCCAAGCCTTTGTTCGGTATTTGCCGGGGCTTTCAGGAGATGGCGGTTGCTTACGGCGCAACCCTGCATCCCGAGATCCGCGACCTGCCAGGCCGGATGAACCACCGGATGCTGCAAGATGTCCCACGCGAAGACCGGTACGATGTTCGCCATTCGGTGGACTTGATTGATGGTGGCGTGTTCGCCGCGATTTACCGAGCCACGCGTATCGAAGTGAACACGCTGCACGGGCAGGGGATCGTCGATGTCGGCGATCGGGTCATCATCGAAGGGCGGGCCGAGGACGGCACGCCAGAGGCGCTGGTGATCCGCGACGCACCCGGCTTCGCGCTCGGTGTGCAATGGCATGCCGAACACGACCCGGCAGCACAGCCTGTAAATGCCCCGTTGTGGGAAGCGTTCAAGGGCGCCATGGAACTACACAGGTCCGGCTTGAGCGCCGAACCTGCACGCGCAGTCGTTTAAGTGAGGTTGGCCGGCGTTCCGGCCACCATCCGAAACAACAGTTCGGACAACTGCGCCAACTCCTTGTCAGTCCAGCGGTCCTGAAACAGATATTCGGCCCGTTTCGCAAAGGTCTTCTTCGCGTCGAGCAGCCGGGTTCGTCCAGCGTCTCCAAGAACGACGTACGCCAACCTGGCATCGCGCGCGCCAACCTCGCGGCTGAGCATGCCGGTCTTCTCCATCGGCGCGACCATGCGTGTCACGGTCGACGCGCTGACATGCATTCGTCTGGCCAGTTCAACGCGGGACAGCTGATTTCCTTGCGCGTGTTCCAAGTGGAGCAGCAGGAAGAACTCGTTCACTGACAGGCCATGGATGGACGAAAACTCGCCGGACAACCGCGCGCGGAACTCGTCCGCGGACTGGAGCAAACGGAGGGCGTTGATTGTTTGAATGTGTTTCATGGCCTCGTTATCGTTCATATTGCTTGCATATGCAAGTATTATGCAATAGATCGGTAAGCGAATTGATTCAACGGAGTGCGACATGGACCATGAGCTCGTGTTCTCGCTGTCAGGGCTGGTGACTATGGCCGGATGGGCGATCCTTGTCGTCTATCCAGCACTTCCTGCCTGGTCCATACGCCTTGCCGGAGAAGCAATCCCGGCGCTGATGTCTTTTGTCTATCTCGGCCTGATCGCCTTCTTCCCGGCCGGGTCCGGCGGCTTCATGAGTTTTGCCGAGGTCACTGAGCTTTTTTCGCACCCGCAGGCGCTGATGGCCGGATGGATCCATTTCCTGGCGTGCGATCTGTTCGTCGGTGGGTGGATCTGCCGGACCGCGCGAGAAGAGCGTATCCACTTCCTATTGGTTTTGCCCTTCCTGCCGGTCACCTTCTTGTTCGGTCCGGCTGGATATCTGTGCTTTCAGATTGTCCGCCAGTTCTCACGCCGGGGCCGGCACGAGAGCGCTGCCTGACGGGCCACGGACGCCAAGGCCATGAGCGCGCGCTCTAGCAATCCGGTACGTTCACTGCGAGCCCGCCGAGCGAGGTCTCCTTGTATTTGTGCGACATGTCTGCGCCGGTTTCCTTCATCGTCTTGATACAGGCATCCAGAGAGACAAGGTGGTGGCCATCACCCCGCAGGGACAGCGACGCCGCAGAGACGGCCTTGATGGCGCCCAGCCCGTTGCGTTCAATGCATGGCACCTGAACCAGTCCCTTGATTGGATCGCAGGTCATGCCGAGGTGGTGCTCCAACGCGATCTCGGCGGCATTCTCGACCTTTTTCGGGTTTCCACCCATCGCGGCACACAGTGCGCCTGCGGCCATGGCCGAGGCCGATCCGACCTCGGCCTGACATCCGCATTCGGCACCGGAGATCGAGGCGTTGAGCTTGACGATCCCGCCGCTCGCGGCTGCGGTCAGCAACATGTCGCGCAGACCGTCATGTGTCGCCCCCGTGATGTGATCACGGTAGTAGCGCAGGATCGCGGGCACGACACCTGCGGCACCGTTGGTCGGTGCTGTGACGACTTGGCCACCGGCGGCGTTCTCCTCGTTGACGGCCATCGCGTAGACGCTGATACAGTCGTTGACGATGTGTGGAGCGGGTTGATTGAGGCCAGATTCGTCCTTGAGCTGTCCATGAATACCAGGCGCCCGGCGACGGACGTTCAAACCGCCGGGAAGGATACCATCCTGCGCCAGACCGCGCTCGATACAACTGTCCATGACTTCGAGCAGACGATCGATGCCCTTGTTTAATTCGGCCCGGGGATGCGTAACCTCCTCGTTGCGCCGTTTCATTTCAGCGATGGTTAGGCCCGACTTCTCCGCCATCGCGAGCATCTGATCAGCCGTCTCGAACGGGAAGGGGATTTTTGCGTCAGCCGTCTGAGTGTCGAGTTTGTCAGGATCGGCCAGTTCGCCTGCGGTCAGCACGAAGCCGCCACCGATAGAGAAATAGGTTTCGCGGTGAGCCTGCGCATCCCGCGCGTCATGAGCCTCGAGCACCATGCCATTCGCGTGACCCTCGAGCGGTGGCCCGTAATCGAACACGACGTCCTTGTCCGGGTCGAAAGCAAGGGTCAGGCCGTCCGGCGCAACGTGCTTGTCAGATGCGATCGCCTTCAGGGCAGCTTCGGCCTTTTGGGCGTCGAGCGTGTCGGGCGCGAACCCGGCAAGGCCCAGAACAACCGCACGGTCGGTTGCGTGCCCCTTGCCCGTGAATGCCAGCGAGCCATGCAATCGGCACGAGACCCGCGCCGGAGCGCCCGCGCCCGGGATGCGGTTGCGGCCCGATCTGAGATCATCAAGAAACCGCGCCGCGGCGACCATCGGTCCCATGGTGTGGGAACTCGACGGTCCGACGCCGATCTTGAAGATGTCGAACACGCTGAGGAACATTCTGGATCTCCCGATTGTCTGTGTGATCTAGAACAGGTTGCGTTTCTGTCCTGCGGACCGGCGACACTCTGTGCTAACTGGGCGACGAATGCGATTCATGCTGAGGGAGAAGATGGCGGACGCACTGAGCCCATCTGATATCGCCAAGCGCGCAGCAGCCGCCAAGGCGCTGGACTTTGTTGAAGACGGGATGAAGCTGGGCCTGGGCACCGGCTCGACCGCGAAGTGGTTTGTCGAATTGCTGGCCGAGAGCGGAAAGCGCGTGACCGGCGTGCCGACGTCCTCGGTGACAAAGGCGCAGGCCGACCGGCTGGGCATCCCGCTGCTGACGCTGGATCAGGCCGGATGGTTGGATCTGGTGGTCGACGGCGCGGACGAGTTCGATCCGGATCTGAACCTGATCAAAGGGGCAGGGGGCGCATTGCTGCAGGAAAAGATCGTCGCGGCCGCGTCCGACCGGATGATCGTGATCTCGGATACCTCGAAACAGGTCGAGACGCTCGGTGCCTTTCCGCTATCGGTCGAGGTCATCCGCTTCGGTTGGGAAACCACCGGCAAGTTGATTTCCCGCTGTCTTGCCGAGAGTGATGTCGAAGGGCAGGCCTGGGCGATCCGGTCGGGTGAAAATGCGTTCGTAACGGACGAAGGACACTTTATCCTGGACCTGAACCTCAAACGCATTGGCGATGCGGCCTCGCTGAACCGGGATCTGAATCTCATTCCGGGTGTTGTAGAAACCGGGCTGTTCTGCGGGATTGCGTCGGTGGTTGTTGTGGGCGCCGAAGACGGCTCGATTCGGACATTTCATTTGGATGAGTAGCGTTGTGCGCACGCTGACTTGGATAGTACTTGGTCTTTCGCTGGTCTTGGGACCGTTGGCTGCTCGAGCCGGAGACGACTTTGATGCCAGATACCAGTTGGCGTTGTCTCACGTAAAAGACTTGCAAGCATTGTCGCCGAAGGGTCCCGAATGGGTGCTCGCAACGTCCTTAAGTGGCTCGCTAGATCACATGCGCGCGACATGTGGCAACACTGTCGACCGGAACCGAGATCAGATTTCTGCGCTCTTGACCGACTGGGTCCATGAAGTCTTCGACAGATTGCATTCGATGCTCGCCCGCGTGCTTGCGGATCATTTCACGCTTGCCGAACTGCGCAGATTTTCCTTTGTTGATGCCTCTCGGCCAAGTGCTCTCGACGTGGTCGGCGAAGAAAGGGCCAACGCTTACACCGTCGCACATCGGAACAGGATCAGGCTAATGAAGCGCGAGAAATGGGTCATTCTCAAGCAGAATTACGCGCCGAAGCTGCGAGAAATCGCCCCCTGTCTGGGCGGTGCTGCAATATCCATCAAGCGCTCGTGACCTGACGTTGACGTAAAGACATCCACCCCTTAGCTGCGGGGTCCACAACACTCCGGAAAGGACAGTACCATGAGCGCGTTTGATTATGATCTCTTCGTCATAGGCGGCGGTTCGGGCGGGGTCCGGGCAGCGCGGATCTCGGCCAACTATGGTGCCAAGGTCGCGATCGCCGAGGAGTACCGCTATGGCGGAACGTGTGTGATCCGTGGTTGTGTGCCGAAGAAGCTCATGGTGTACGCGTCGTCCTTCTCGGAAGCGTTTGAGGACGCGGAAGGCTTTGGCTGGACTGTCGGCGAAAGCTCGTTCGACTGGGCCAAGCTGATCGCCAACAAGGACGTCGAGATCGACCGGCTCGAAGGGATCTACGCGAAGAACCTGAACGGTGCCGGTGTCGAAGTGCTGCGGACCCGCGCCGAGGTGGTCGACCCGCACACGGTGCGCTTGGTCGCGGAAAACCGCACGGTGACGGCCAAGCATATCCTGATCGCAACGGGTGGCACGCCGTTCGTGCCTGATTTCCCGGGACGCGAACATGCCATCACATCGAACGAGATCTTCCACGTGCCCGAGCATCCGAAACGCGCCATGATCGTTGGTGGCGGTTACATCGCATCGGAGTTTGCCGGGATCCTGAACGGCTTGGGGTCGGGCGTGACGCAAGTCTATCGCAAGGACATGATCCTGCGCGGCTTTGACGGCGAGATGCGCGAGCACGTCGCCGCGGAGATGGCCAAGAAGGGCGTCGCTTTCAAATTCAACACCGACGTGACCCGTATCGACAAGACCGATGCCGGGCTTGTCGTGACGCTGACCGATGGCTCGACGCAAGAGGCCGATCTGGTGATGTTCGCGACGGGTCGCATTCCGAACACCGCCAGGATGGGGCTGGAGAATGCCGGTGTCGCCCTTGGCAAAAAGGGCGAGGGCATCGTCGATGCCTGGTCACAGACCAACATCCCCTCGATCTATGCCGTGGGCGACGTGACCGACCGGATGGCGCTGACCCCGGTCGCGATCCGCGAGGGCCAGGCCTTTGCTGAAACGGTCTTCAATTCGAACCCGACCAAGCCTGATCACGAACTTGTGGCCACGGCGGTCTTCACCCAGCCCGAGATTGGCACGGTGGGTCTGGGCGAGGAGCAGGCGCGTGAGGACCACGAGCTTGATGTCTATGTCTCAACGTTCCGTGCCATGATGCACACAATCTGCGGGCGCGACGAAAAGATGCTGATGAAGATGATCGTCGAGAAGAGCTCGCAGAAAGTGCTGGGCGTCCACATCGTCGGGCACGGCGCGGGCGAGATGATCCAGATGGCCGCGATCGCTGTGAAGATGGGAGCGACCAAGGCCGACTTCGACCGGACGGTGGCAGTTCATCCAACGGCATCGGAGGAGCTCGTGACGATGAAGACGCCAACGCGTTAGCTTTGTTTCAGACTTGAAATGTCCGTGCGGGCAACCACCTGTGGCCTGCGCGGAATGGCCCCGATCACTGGGGCCGACAATCTGTCTACAAGGCGCTATGAACGAGCATTCAATCAAAACGCGAGCGGAGCATGCCATATAACTCGAATAATGGGGGTGGCGGCGGTCCCTGGGGCGGCGGCGGCAAGAACCGAGGCAACGGGGGCAAAGGCCCCTGGGGCGGCGGTGGCGGCGGTGGCGGCGGCAACCAGCAGGGCCCCGATCTAGACGACCTGATCCGGAAGGGTCGGGACAAGCTCCGTGTTGTCCTTGGAGGCAAGGGCGGCGGTACAAACGGCTCCGGCGGGGGTGGTGGCGGCCGTCCCGGTTCGGGCATGGACAAGGCGCTGCCATACCTGATCCCGGTCTTGCTGGTAGGGTTCTGGGTCTACCAGTCGCTCTACCGCGTCGAGACCCAGGAACTATCGGTCGAGCTGTTCTTCGGAGAGTTCAGCCAGATCGGGACCGAGGGTTTGAACTTCGCGCCCTGGCCGGTGGTTACGTACGAGAAGCTGGCGGTTACACGGGAAAACACGATCGATATCGGGACGGGCAACCGAACGTCCGGGACGCGGGCAGAAGAAGGTCTGATGCTGACCGGTGACGAGAACATCGTCGATATCGATTTCCAGGTTGTTTGGAACATTCGCGAGCCTGATAAGTTTCTGTTCAACCTTGCCGCACCGGAAGACACGATCAAGTCGGTTTCGGAATCGGCGATGCGCGAGGTCATTGCGCGGTCCGAGTTGAGGCCGATCCTGTCGCGCGATCGTGCGGTGATTGCGCAAGACGTTCAGGAGCTGATCCAGTCAACTCTCGAAAGCTACGAGGCCGGCGTGAACATCGTCCGCGTCAACTTCGACGGTGCGGACCCACCACGGGAAGTCATCGACTCGTTCCGCGACGTGCAAGCAGCGGAACAGGATCGCGACACGGAAGAAAAGCGGGCCGAAGCCTATGCAAACCAGCAACTTGCCGCTGCGCGTGGTCAGGTCGCCCAGCTCTTGCAGGAGGCCGAGGCCTATCGTGCTCAGGTCGTGAACGAGGCAAAAGGTGAAGCGTCGCGCTTTTCGGCAGTCAATGAGGAATATGTCTTGGCGCCGGAAGTGACGCGGAAACGTCTCTATCTCGAAACGATCGAACGGGTTTTCGGGGACGTTGAGAAAATCATCATCGACGAAAACACCGGTGGCTCGAACGGGCAGGGTGTCGTGCCGTACCTTCCACTGAATGAGCTTCGTCGTGGAGGAACCAACTGATGCGCCGTCTTCCCATTCTTATCGGTATCGTTGTTGTCGTTCTGGTCGTCATTCTGTCGTCGGTCTTCATCGTCGACGAACGCAAACAGGCGCTCGTGCTGCGCTTTGGTGAGGTCAAGCAAGTCAAGAACGACCCGGGCATCGGCTTCAAGGTCCCGTTCATCGAAGAGGTCGTGTACTATGAAGGCCGGATCCTTCCGCTCGAGACAACCGAACTAGAAGTTACGCCAGCGGACGAACGCCGCTTGGTGGTTGATGCCTTCGCGCGCTGGCGGATCTTCGATGTCGTCCTGTTCCGCCAGGCAGCACAGACCGAATTCAACGCAGCCCAGCGACTGGTCAGTATCCTCAATGCCGGTCTTCGCGAGGTTCTGGGTTCTGTGCGCTCGGCCGACGTTCTGTCACCGGAGCGGACGGTCCTGATGGCACGGATCCGCGACTCGGTGCGGACAGAAGCTCTGACGCTTGGCGTCGAAATGGTCGACGTCCGGATCCGGCGCGCGGATCTTCCGGAGCAGAACCTGAATGCAACGTTCAATCGTATGAACGCAGAGCGTGAGCGGGAAGCCGCGGACGAGCGGGCGCGTGGTAAGGAACGCGCCCAGGAGGTTCGTGCAACGGCCGATCGCGAAGCGGTAGAACTCGTCTCGGACGCACAGCGTCAAGCCGAGATCACGCGTGGTGAAGCCGATGCGGAACGCAACAGGATCTTCGCCGAAGCATTCGGAAAGGACGAGGAGTTCTTCGCGTTCTATCGGTCGATGACTGCATACGAGCGTGCGCTCAGGGGCGCTAATTCGACCATGGTGATCTCGCCTGACTCCGAGTTCTTTGATTATCTTAAGTCGGACGCGATCAGAAGCGCCAACTAAGCGGTCTTGAATGGACCTTCTCGCAGCGCTCGCGCTGATGCTGATCTTCGAAGGGTTGGCACTTGCCATCATGGCCCGGTCGCTGCCAGAGATCCTGGCAGCGATGAAGGACATCGATCAGGAAGGCCTGCAGCGTATCGGGCTTGTGTGCATAGGCTTGGGTGTGGTCGCATACCTCACAATTCGGGGAGGTTTCTCCGGTTGATCCGGCGGCGGCTTTCAGTACGTTTGCATCAACGCACAGGCGTCGAACTTGGACCTTTCCTGCGTTTCGAATGCGGCCCAGCCTGTCCCATCGAGGAGATAATGTCGTGAATGCTCTCACTTGTAACCAGTCTCGGACAGAATGTGTGTTCGGGCGCTTCATTGCAGCTTTGCTGCTTGCATGTGCGCTTGTGGCTGGGCCTTTGATCGCGACACCGGCGCATGCGGTGCCAGAGAGCTTTGCCGATCTTGCCGAGCGTCTTAGCCCTTCGGTCGTGAACATCTCCACAGCGCAAAACGTTAACACAAACGACCGCTCCCCGATTGAAGACCTCTTCCGAGATCTCAATCCGCGGGGCGGTGATGGCGCGCCACGCCGGGTCCAGTCCCTGGGATCTGGCTTCGTCATCAGTGCAGACGGCGTCGTCGTGACGAACAATCACGTCATCGAAGACGCAGATGAGATCACTGTGAATTTCCCGAATGGGCTCTCGCTGACGGCTACAGTGGTCGGCACCGACCCTCAAACAGACATTGCAGTTCTGAAGATCGAACACGATGCACCGCTGCCCTTCGTGAGCTTCGGCGACAGCGATGCGTCGCGCGTCGGCGACTGGGTGATCGCAATCGGGAACCCACTGGGGTTCGCCGGATCGGTTTCAGCGGGGATCATCTCGGCGCGCAATCGCGACATCAATGCCGGCCGCTATGACGATTTTATACAGACCGATGCCGCGATCAACCGGGGCAATTCCGGTGGGCCTCTGTTCAATATGGATGGTGAGGTGATCGGCGTGAATACCGCGATCATTTCCCCAACAGGCGGCTCCATTGGCATCGGTTTCTCGGTCCCGTCGAACCTTGCCAGCAAAATCGTAGATCAATTGCAGAATTTCGGTGTCACGCGGCGTGGTTGGCTTGGTGTTCGCATCCAGACCGTGAACGACGAATTGGCCGAGGCTCTCGGCATGGATCGCGCCATGGGCGCCTTGGTGGCCGAAGTGACCGGCGGTGGGCCTGCCGAGGCCGCAGGTGTCGAAGCAGGTGACGTGATCATCAAGTTCGACGGTCGGGATGTCGAGGAAATGCGCGACCTCCCGCGCATGGTCGCCGAGACCGAGGTCGAGAAAACCGTCCGCGTGGTGATCTTCCGCAAAGGTAAGACGCAGACCCTCAGGGTCGACATCGGTCTGTTGGACGAGGGTGCGATCGCCAGCGCGCCGGCAGCAACTGTCGAGCCCGAGGAAGGCAACGAGACCGTCCTCGAGGTATTCGGCTTGACGATCAAGCCATTGTCCGATGCGGCGCGTGCGGAATTCGGATTGACCGAAGAAGTCTCAGGGGTGCTGATCAGCGAAGTTGCCGAGGCGAGCATCGCCGCCGAGAAGGGAGTTCGGCCCGGCGATGTGATCGTGGAAGTCGGTCAAGAGCCAGTCGTGAGCCCGGCCGAGGTAGAAGCCAAGGTCGCCGAGGCACAGTCAGCAGACCGCAAGTCAGTGCTGTTTCTGATCGAGAGCGAAGGCGACTTGCGCTTTGTTCCACTGTCTGTATCGCAGTAAAGGGAAACTGAAGCGAGTCGTCGTAGCGCGAATGGGCGACCGCACCCCTTATTGAGGTCAAAGAATGCCCGAGTTGTCCCGGCGGATCACGTCCATTGTCGCCGCTGGTGGCGATGGGTGGGCGGTGCACTATCGCGCAACTAAACTGCGCGCGGCAGGCAAGCCAATCGTGATGCTTTCGATTGGCGATCACGACATCAAAACGGACCCAGCGATCCTGCGGGCGATGACGCAAAGCGCTGACGCGGGTCATCTGGGTTACACGACGATGGCGGGTATCCGACCCTTGCGGGAGGCGATTGCGCGCCGCTCGGAACAGCTCAACCAGCAACCTGCGCAACCCGAGAATGTCATCGTAACCTCGGGCGGGCAGGGTGCGATCTTCGCGGCGATGACGGCGGTGCTGGATCCGGGTCAGTCCTGTGTCGTCCTCGATCCGTACTACGCGAGTTTCGATCTGACAGTTCGAGCAGCGTGCGCCCGCCCGATCGTTGTGCCGACGCGCGCCGAGGATGGTTTTCAGCCGGACGTTGCCGCGATTGAGGCGGCCTTGGCGGATGACACGCGGGCAATCCTGATCAACACGCCGAACAACCCGACCGGTGCCGTCTATGCACGCGACCGATTGGAAGCCCTGGCGGATCTGTGTGTCCGACGCGATCTCTGGCTGATCTCGGACGAATTGTACGACAGCCAGGTTTTCGACGGTGAGCACGTCTCGCCGCGGACACTGCCAGGCATGGCCGAGCGAACCATTGTGATCGGATCCATGTCCAAGGGTTTCGCCATGACCGGTGCTCGGATCGGCTGGGCGCTCGGCCCGCAGGAGTTGATCGAGCGTATGGTCGATCTCGCTGGAACCACGACCTATGGGCTTCCGGGATTCCTGCAGGACGCAGCCGTGTTTGCGCTGCAGGAACATCCCGAACTCGAGGCTGCTGTATCCGACCGTTACCGGCGGCGTCGCAACATCGCTGTCGATGCGGTGTCCGGGTCGAACCTGTTGCGGATTTCGCCTCCCCAAGGCGGAATGTACGTGATGCTCGACGTTCGCTCGGCCGCCGCGTCCGGCATTGAGTTCGCCGAAGCATTGTTGGACGAGGAGGGTATTGCGGTCATGCCAGCCGAAAGCTTCGGAAACGCCGCCGCCGGGCATGTTCGCATCGCGCTCACGGTCGCTGATGACGCGCTTGAGTCATCGTTTCAACGCATCATGCGGTTTGCCGAGCGCCACGCCGCGGGCGGCGACTCGGTTGCTGCCGTTGGTGGAGCCGTTCAGAGCCCCTTGGCCTGATAGGTTTCTGCGACGCGCTCGATCGCGACGATGTAACCGGCCGTGCGAAGATCGGGCACGTTCTCACGTGCACGCCAAACGCGTGCGATCGCCTGATATGAGTCGCGCATCGTGTCATCCAGGCCCGAACGGACCAGTTCGAGTTCATCCGCGCCGCGCAAGTAACGCTGGCGGAAATCGTCGCTGACCGGATTTCCCGTGAGCCGTTCCATTTCGTCGACGAGCAAGCGGTGCCGAGCCTCTTCTTGACGGCGTTGCATACGCCCGAACCGGATATGGCTGAGGTTCTTGACCCACTCGAAGTAAGAAACAGTAACACCACCGGCGTTCGCGTAGAGGTCCGGGATAATGATGCAACCCGAGTCGCGCAGAACTTCGTTCGCACCGGCCGTAACAGGACCGTTCGCAGCCTCGATAATGATCGGCGCCTTGATCCGCCGGACGTTCGAAAGATTGATAACGCCTTCAATGGCCGCCGGCACCAGCACGTCACAATCGAGTTCCAGAACCTTGGAGGCGTCTTCGTTGAAGTCAGCGCCCGGGAAATTCCTGACACCGCCATTCTCGATCATGTGATTTCGGACCGCTTCGATGTCGAGCCCGTCCTCGTTCACGATCCCTCCGTCGCGCTCACCGATCCCGATGATCTTGCAGCCATCTTCCTCGGAAAAGAACTTCGCGGCGTGATAGCCGACGTTGCCGAGGCCTTGAATGACGAGACGCTTGCCACCGAGCCCGCTGGACAGCCCGGTCTTCGCCAGATCCTCGGGGTTGCGAAAGAATTCCCGCAATCCGTACTGCACGCCGCGGCCCGTGGCCGCGACGCGGCCCGCGATACCGCCGGAGCTGCGCGGCTTGCCCGTCACGCAGGCATTCGCGTCAATATCCGTCGTGTTCATGCGCTTGTACTGGTCCGCGATCCAAGCCATTTCGCGTTCGCCAGTGCCCATGTCTGGGGCAGGTACGTTCTGGCTCGGGTTGATCAGGTCACGCTTGATCAGTTCATAAGCAAACCGGCGCGTGATGCGCTCCATCTCTTCGGCGTTCCACTGGCGCGGGTCGATCCGAAGGCCGCCCTTCGATCCACCGAACGGTACTTCAACGAGCGCACACTTGAACGTCATCAGCGCCGCCAGCGCCTCGACTTCGTCCTGATGCACATTGTCGGCGAAGCGGATACCGCCCTTGACCGGTTCCATGTGCTCGGAATGCACCGATCTGTATCCGGTGAAGGTATGGATCTTGCCGCGAAGCTTGACGCCGAAGCGTACGGTATAGGTCGAATTGCAGACCTTTATCTTTTCTTCTAGCCCCTCGGGCATATCCACCAGTTCGGCTGCCTGGTTGAACATGATCTCGACACTGTCGCGGAAGCTTGGTTCGGTGTGGCTCTGATACACGGTCGTGCTCATCTTTCTTGCCCTCCCATTGACCGGCGCGGAATCGCCGATTCTATGCGGAGGATCAGTCAACAATGGAGCGCGGTCTACCCTTAATAGGTTAGCTTTTGGTATCTCGTGCACGCGTGGAGCGGGTCGACCGCACGGACGCTCGCTCGGTCCCAGGATGATCCGGCCAGTAATGCTTCGGATAGCGCGCTCGCAGATCCTTGCGCACCTCTGAATACGATCCGGCCCAGAAAGCGGGAAGATCCGATGTCGACTGAACTGGCCTGTCGGCAGGTGACAAAAGCTCGAACAGGATAGGCACGGCTGGCCGGCCAAGCATTGGATGCCGGGTCGTCCCATACACCTCCTGAAGACGCACGGAAACTCGGGGAAGCTGTTGACTGTAGTCGACCGGGCGCCGTGTGCCCGCGGGCGTTGTGAACAGGTCTGGCGCCATGACGTCCAGAGCGCGCTGCTGTTCCCAATCCATCAATCCAACGAGACGCTCTGTCAGGTTGAGCCGGGATATGTCCTCGATCGTTCGCAGACCGGCCAGATGTGGCGACAGCCACAGGTCAATCGTATCGAGCAGCGCCTCATCCGAAAGGTCGGGCCAATCTTGATCCGTGTCACAGCGGCGGAGCCAGTCAACACGCGCCCGCAGCCGGGTCGCGGCCTTTGGCCAGGGCAGGGCGGCGAGGCCAAGATCCCGGACGCCGTCTGCCAGCGCAGCCCCGAGTGTCTCGCCCGGCACATCGCGCCAGATTTCGTCTCGCAACACGAGTGCGCCGAACACTTCTTGGCGCCGTGCGTCGACCTGGCGGCTGCGCGGCGACCATATTGCGCGGTTCACCCATTTGATCTGCTCGGTGTAGAGAGCCCGCAGATCGGCTTCCTCGATCTCAACCGCCGTTCGGATCGTTGCTTCGCGGCCATCCTCGATGTTGGTGACGGCCAGAAGCCGTTTTGCGCTCAGCGGATGGTCGGGACGCATCATCGCGCCGCGACCATTGCTCAGCAGAAAGCGCGAGGCCTCGCCGGTGCGCCGCAAGGCAATCCGGTCGGGGTAAGCGCTTGCGACCAGACGCCCTGCGCTGTCGGTCAGTCGGCTCGGGTCGACCTGTTTCGGTCTCATGCGCTTTGCTTCGGCGCGGATCGCCTTCGCCCCCGGGGAGTGGTCGCGCAAACAATGTTCGAGTTGTATGATCAGATCGCCGCTCTCGATCGAACTTGAGACTTGTCCATGGCGTGCCGACAGCAAGGCTGAGATCAGTGCTGCTTCGGTGCTGAGATTCGAGTCGTCGGCGAGCGCCAGCATGTGGGCCAAGCGCGGGTGGACCGGCATGCCTGCAAGACGTCGACCGTGCGTGGTCGCTTTCCCATCCAGATCGAGCGCGCCAAGGCTGGTCAGGAGCGTCCGAGCGGCATTGAATGCGGTTGGGATTGGTTGATCCAGAAAAGACAACTCCGACGGGTCCGATGCACCCCAAATGGCAAGCTCGAGCACCAGCGCAGTAATGTCACTGGTTCTGATTTCCGGCTCGGGGTACCTTTGCAAGGCGCCTTCCTGACCGCGTGTCCAGGCCCGATAGCACCTGCCGGGACCGAGCCGGCCCGCCCGCCCGCGCCGCTGATCGGCTTCAGCGAGCGTGACGGACCCAGTGGCAAGGCGGGACATCCCAGTCGCCGGATCGGTTTGGATCCGACGCGACAGCCCCGCGTCGATCACTGTTCGAACACCAGGCACGGTGAGGGAGGTTTCTGCGATGGCGGTTGAGAGAATGATCCGTCGGGATCCATCCGGGTCAGCCTGAAGAACTTGACGCTGCTGTGTCAGCGGGAGCGCCCCGTAGAGCATCTCGACATTCGCTGACAGATCATGCGCGGTCAGAGCCGTCGCCATGCGCCTGATTTCAGCGACGCCAGGCAGGAAGACGAGAACGTTGCCATCCGTCTCGTCCAGTGCCTTCAGACAGAGCGTGCTGAGAGCGGCCTCGAGCCCGTCCGTCCGCCGCCCCGAATGCTTAGACTGGTTTGATTGGAGCGGACGGTCCAACCAGATCGTTTCGATGGGAAAGCTCTGTCCTGGGCATTCAATGACCGGACAATCACCCAGCAGACGGCTGAATGACTGCGTGTCGAGCGTTGCAGACATGGCGATGATCCGGAGATCGGGACGCAATGCCTCCTGCGCCTCCAATGCCAGGGCCAGCCCCAGATCGGTATGGATCGATCGCTCATGGATCTCGTCAAAGATCAACGCACCGATGCCGGGAAGCTCGGGGTCGTTTTGCAGCATGCGCGTGAGGATGCCTTCGGTGATGACCTCGATGCGAGTGGATTTGGAGGTTTTGCTCTCACCGCGCACCCGGTATCCGACCGTCTCGCCAATGCGCTCGCCGCGTTCTGTGGCCATGCGCTCAGCGGCTGTTCTTGCCGCGATCCGACGGGGCTCAAGTACCAGGATCCTGCCGCCATCACGCGGCGCAGTGTTCAGGAGAGCGACGGGGACGCGGGTGGTCTTGCCCGCCCCGGGAGCAGCGGAGAGCACCAGTCGGTTGCTGGATGAAAGCACGCGGAGAAGATCCGGGATGATCGCGTCTATTGGCAGAGCCTCTGGCATGGAAACTCTCTAGCGCGATCCAGCCGGACACTTAAAGGCATCATGCCTGTAACCGGCGCCATTGCCGATAGGACCTGTGGTCTTGACGGTGCGGACGAGGTCCGCAAACCAAATGGTGCCCACCCGCCCGCCCCCACCCCCGCCGACGGGGGGGGTGGGGGCGGGTGGGCGTTCATGTTCGCCGTGCCGAAGGCACGACAACCTCGGCGACAAGCCGGCTCAGCGGTCTTCGCGCATGAGGATCACGGCGAGCCCGAACATGCTGTCTCCGGCCGCACGGACGATATGGGCCAGACCATCGGGCCTGTCTTCGAACCAGACCCAGAATGGAAACTCCGGACGTTTCTTCATCATCTTCGGCTTGAAGCCTGCGATGCGACGGTAGAGTGCTCCACATTTGGTACGTTTCCCGTCGACAATCGGTTCGCCAAGATCGATCGCGTATCGCCTGCGGCCATCGAAGACTTCGACCGATCGGTTGCAAATCCGCTCACGTGGCATCGGTGCCAGCGCAGAAATTGCAGCAGAGATGGGGTCCAGTGTTCCGGTCTGTGCGGCCGGATCGACCTGATAGGATTTCTCGACAAAGGCCGGTTTTGCGTTCACGGTCTTTGGCGCATCATCGGTGTAGATCATCTCGACCCATTGGCGTTTCTTGCTCATGCGCGAGTCGGCGGCGAACCGGCTCGGCGACATGCCGCCGTCGATCAGCGTGCCCTCGGTCTCGGCTTCGAAAGACGCCTTGTAGACGAACCCGACAATGCCCGCTGTTTTCAGAACCGAACGCGCCGTGTAGCGTTCGCCTTTGAAATCGGCATCGATACTGACTTCTCCGGCCTTTATTCCACCGAGATAGAAGTCGTAGATCGTCTCCATCGGCCGATCCGATGCGTCCGCCTGGCTTGGCAGCACTAACAGCAAAGACGCCGCAAGCAGGACACATCCCGAAGCGTGAAAAGCACCTCGCCCAAACTTTACCATTCGACACTCCGTTGAAGGCCGAGGCGGTATCCCGTATGCAAGCCCGCCCGACTATCTGCACCACATTCCACCACGAGCACACCGAGATGTCATCCCCGGCTAACCGCAAGGACCCGAAAGCGCTGGCAGAGCGGCTGCAAACCGGTAACCGGCGAGCACTGGCCCAGGCCATTACGTTGATCGAGTCGGCCCGGCCGGATGACCGTCTGCGCGCATCCGAACTGCTCCAACGCCTGGACGCGTCGCGTTCCGTCGCCTTGCGGATCGGCCTTTCCGGAACACCCGGTGTCGGCAAGTCGACTTTCATCGAAGCCTTCGGCATGCGGCTGATCGATGCCGGGCGCAAGGTTGCGGTCCTGGCGGTCGATCCCTCGTCCACCCTATCAGGTGGTTCGATCCTTGGTGACAAGACGCGCATGGATCAGCTTGCGCGGTCTCAACATGCCTATATCCGTCCGTCGCCCAGCGAGGGCACACTTGGGGGTGTTGCGCGGCGCACGCGCGAGACCATTCGCCTGGTCGAAGCCGCCGGTTTCGACACGATCATTGTCGAGACCGTCGGCGTCGGTCAGTCGGAAACCGCTGTGGCCGAGATGACCGATGTCTTCCTGTTGCTTCTTGCCCCTGCGGGTGGGGACGAACTGCAAGGCGTCAAACGCGGGATCATGGAGATTGCCGACCTGATCGTGATCAACAAGGCCGATGGTGCGCTGAAACCGGTCGCAGAGATGACGCGAACTGAATATGCCGGGGCTCTCCGGCTGATGCGGCGAAGACCCGATGACCCTGATGGTATTCCAACGGCGTTGACCGTGTCGTCGCTCACCGGTGATGGCTTGCCGGAACTCTGGGACAGGATGACGGAACTGTTTGCCTGGCGCGAGCGCAACGGATGGATCGGTCAGACACGGTCAGTTCAGGCAGCGACTGCTTTCGACCGCGCTCTGGAGCAGGGCATCCTGCGGGCGGTTCGTGACAACGCGGCCTTTCTCCAGGATCTGCGAGGCCTTCGTGCGGAGGTTGCGACCGGTAAGATCGACCCGGAGGTTGCAGCGGGTCGCGTCGTGCGGCAGGTATTCGGGACGCCGAGCGAAGATGCGTAACGCAAAGGAGAGAGGTTCATGGACGGTATCAATGCGGGAACGGTGCGTGAAGCCTACCAACGCGACGGATACATCTTTCCCATCCGTGTGATGGACGAGGCCACCGCGACGCACCATCGCTTCAATCTCGAACGCGCCGAGGCGATCGCCTCGAACGTTCCCGATGGCGACGGTTACTTTCGCGAGTATTCGAACATCTCGCTGGGGTTTGTCGGCGAGATCGCGCGATCACCCGCGGTAACAGATCCCGTCGCCGAAATTCTGGGCGAAGACCTGCTGGTCATGTCTTCCTCCTTCTTCATCAAGGAGCCGAATTCCCCCGCTTATGTAAGCTGGCACCAGGACCTGCACTATTGGGGGCTTGACGGCGATGACGAAGTCACCGCCTGGATCGCATTGTCCCCGGCCACGCGGGCATCCGGCGCCATGCGCTTTGTGCCGGGTTCACACACCGAGATTGTTGCGCACGCCGATACGTTCCATGAGGACAACCTGCTGACGCGCGGGCAGGAGGTCGCTGTCGAGGTGGACGAGGAAGACGCGGTCGCGGTCGAGCTTGCCCCCGGAGAGATGTCGCTGCACCACGGGCGGCTGTTCCATGCCTCGGACCCGAACCGCACGGATGACCGCCGGATCGGCCTGGCGATCCGTTATATCCCGACCCGGATGGGACAGGAGGTCGGCGGAATCTGTGCGACGCTCGTTCGGGGTGAGGACCGGTTCGGCAACTTCGATCTGGTCGAGTCGGGATCGCGGCTTCTAGCGCCCGAGGATCTCGCCCGGCAGCGCCAGGTGTGCGATCGTCGACGCAAGGTGATTATGCGCGAATCCCAGGACGCCTGACCGACAGATCGGTGCTTTTCCCTTGACGTGCAGGGCCGCCCTGCGTAATCAGCGCGTCTCGAAATTCCGGGAGTGCGCGCCACCGGGCCTGCGCATCCAGACGAACAGAAGGATATCGATATGTCGCGGCGGTGCGAGCTTAGCGGTAAGGGCGTGATGACCGGTAACCGGGTCAGCCACTCGAACATCAAGACCAAGCGGCGCTATCTGCCGAACCTTCAGGACGTCACTCTGATGAGTGAGATCCTGGGCCGGTCGTTCCGGTTCCGGATCGCGGCGTCAGCGTTGCGGACGATCGACCATCGCGGCGGGCTGGATGCGTACCTTGTCAAGGCGCGTGATGGTGAACTTTCCGAGCGGGCGCTGAAGGTCAAGAAGGACATACAGGCTGCACAAAGCGCCTGAGACGATTTTTCTTGATGTGTACTGCGGCCCCGTCTGGGGCCGTTTTCGTTTCAGTCACTGAAATTCTTCTGCACGCAGCACCTGAGAGACGAAGCGTGGCACCGATTGCGTCGCTGGTCCCAGGATGTGGTGATCGAACAAACGCGATGCCTCGGTGCGTTCCAGATTAACCTCTACGGTTGTCACACCGCGCATGCGGGCCTCGGAAACAAACCCTGCCGCCGGATAGACATTGCCCGAGGTGCCGATCGCCACGAACAGGCTTGCATCGCTCAGTTCGGCGTAGATCCGCTCCATGTGATACGGCATCTCACCGAACCATACGACATCCGGGCGGACCGTTCCGGTTGCATCGCAAGCGGGGCAGGTGTCCTCAAGACCCATATCGTCCAGCCAAAGCCATTGATGGCCACATCCGGCGCAGAGAGCGCGCAACAACTCGCCATGCATGTGGATCACGCCTTGCGAGCCTCCGGCCTCGTGCAGGTTGTCGACGTTCTGGGTGACCAGCGTAACCTTACCCGGGTGCTCATGCGACAGAGCGGCCAAGGCTTCATGGGCGGCATTGGGTTTGGCGGTTCTCGCTCCGGCGCGACGCTGATTGTAGAAATCATGAACCATCTCGGGATTGCGTGCGAAACCTTCCGGCGTCGCCACATCCTCCAGGTTAACCTTCGTCCAGAGCCCGTCCTTGTCGCGGAACGTGCCCATGCCGCTCTCGGCGGAAATCCCTGCTCCGGTGAGAATGACGATGTGGTCCATCACGCGTCCCTCTGATAGCGTCGCCGCACCCTAGTGGTTCGATCGAGACGTTTGTATCCCGCGGCCGCATCCTCGCAAGCAAACGTCTCGATCAATAGAACCACTAGCAACTATATGTTTTCTAGTGGATTTTCCGACTCAGACATTTGGATAAGAGAATGCGGCGAGTGGATACCA